>JBJMJY010000061.1:0-7855 GCA_045806105.1 Gaiellaceae bacterium
TCAAGCGCGCGGGCTTGAACGCGATCGAGCTCGACGTCAAGGACGAGAACGGCGAGGTCGGCTGGCCGGTCGACGTGCCGCTCGCGCGCCGCGTCGGCTCCGGGATGCGGTACTACAACCCGGCGCGCGCCGTCGCCGAAATCCATGCGGCGGGCCTCTACCTCGTCGGCCGGGTCGTGACCTTCGAGGATCCCGTCCTCTCCGAGAGAGCCCCGCAGCTCGCGATCCGCAGGTCGGACGGGTCCCGGTGGCTGAACAGCGCCGGGCTCGGCTGGACGAACGAGTACGACAAGCGCGTCTGGAAGTACAACGTCGACATCGCCGTCCAGGCGGCGAGGCTCGGCTTCGACGAGATCCAGTTCGACTACGTCCGCTTCCCGAGCGACGGCGACCTCTCGGCGATCCGCTACCCGGGCGTCCACACACAGCCGATGACGTGGACGATCCCTGCGTTCGTGCAGTACGCCTCCAGGCGTCTGCACCCGTTGGGCGTGCGAGTCTCGATCGACGTCTTCGGCCTTTCGGCGACGCGCGACCTGGGCATTGGCCAGCTGCCGCGGCGCGTCTCGCGCTACGTCGACGCCGTCTACCCGATGGTCTACCCGTCCCACTACAGCCCAGGGGAGTACAGCCTCTCCGACCCGAACGCCGTGCCCGGCGAGACGGTCAGGCGCTCGCTGCTCGACTTCCAGGTCGCGCTCGAGGGCCGCAAGGCCCGGCTGACGCCGTGGCTGCAGGACTTCTCGCTCGGACGCACGTACACACTCGACGACGTGCGCGCGCAGGTCGCCACGGCCCGCGCGCTGGGCACGCACGGCTTCCTGCTCTGGAACGCCGAGGGCGTCTACAGCGCAACCGTCCTGCTGCCGCCTGCATGACGGTTATGCACGTATGCAGGCGGCCGGTCGCTGCGCTATCGTCAGCCCAATGGCGGTAACACGGTCGATCGAGCTCCGGACAGAGATTCCGGGGCCGAAGTCCAAGGCGATTCTCGAGCGGAAAGCGCGCGTCGTGGCCGACCCGCTCTCGGTCTTCCTGCCGGTCGTCGTCGACCACGCGCAGGGCGCGGCGCTGACTGACGTCGACGGCAATACGTTCCTCGACTTCACCGGGGGCGTCGGCTGCCTCAACGTCGGCCACTCGCACCCGCAGGTCGTGGCGGCCGCGCAGGAGCAGCTGACACGCTTCTCGCACACCGACTTCACGATCGTTCCGTACGAGGTCTACGTCGACCTCGCCGAGCGCCTCTGCGAGCTGGCTCCGGTGCGCAAGCCGGCGAAGGCGGCGTTCTTCAACGCCGGCACCGAGGCCGTCGAGAACGCCGTCAAGTTCGCGCGCTCCCACACCGGCCGGCCGGCGGTGATCGGCTTCGAGGGCGGCTTCCACGGACGGACGCTGCTGGCGCTGACGCTGACCTCGAAGACGCACCCCTACAAGGCGGGTCTCGGCCCCTTCGCGCCCGAGGTCTATCGCGTCCCCTTCCCGAACGAGTACCGCGGGCCGAGCTCCGCCGAGGCGCTGGACGCGCTCGAGCGCGCGCTCGTGACGCAGATCGCCGCCGAGACGGTCGCCGCGATCGTGCTGGA
Organism: Gaiellaceae bacterium; assembly: GCA_045806105.1. GTDB lineage: Bacteria > Actinomycetota > Thermoleophilia > Gaiellales > Gaiellaceae > AC-32. The sequence goes on from JBJMJY010000061.1 coordinate 1,587, forward strand.
GCCGGTGCAGGGTGAGGGCGGCTTCGTGGTCGCCCCGCCGGAGTTCGTCGAGGGCGCACGGCGCCTCTGCGACGAGCACGGCATCGTCTTCGTCGTCGACGAGGTTCAGACCGGCTTCGGCCGAACGGGCCGGATGTGGGGCATCGAGCACTACGACGTCGAGCCCGACCTGATCACGGTCGCGAAGTCGATCGCCGCCGGGCTGCCGCTCTCCGCGGTGCTGGGCAAGGCGGAGATCATGGACGCGCCCGGCGACTCCGCGATCGGCGGCACCTACGTCGGCAACCCGGTCGCGCAGGCGGCTGCGCTGGCCGTCCTCGACGTCTTCGAGGAGGAGAGCCTGAACGACCGCGGCGCGGCGATCGGCGAGCGCATCCGGGAGCGCATGGAGGCGTGGCAGGAGCGCTGGGACGCGATCGGGGACGTTCGCGGCCTCGGCGCGATGCTCGCGATCGAGCTCGTCGGCGACCGTGGCACGAAGGAGCCGGCGCCGGAGCTCGCGAGCCAGGTCGTCGAGCAGGCGGCCGAGCGCGGCCTGCTGCTGCTCAAGTCCGGGATCTACTCGAACTGCATTCGCGTCCTCGTGCCGCTCGTGATCACCGATGCCGAGCTCGACGAGGCACTCGGCGTCTGGGAGCAGGCGCTCGAGGCCTCCCTGGCTTAGCGCTACCGGGGACGGGCACAATTGAGTGTTGTGGTCGGGGAGCTGATCGCAGACCGCTACGAGCTCGAGGAGCTCGTCGGTACCGGCGGCATGTCGAGCGTCTACCGCGCCCACGACAGGCTGCTCGAGCGGGACGTCGCGCTGAAGGTGCTGCACGACCAGTACACGGCCGACGGCGACTACGTCGAGCGCTTCCGGCGCGAAGCACGCTCGGTCGCGCAGCTCTCGCACCCGAACATCGTCACGGTCATCGACCGCGGCGAGCAGGACGGGCGCCAGTTCATCGTCTTCGAGTACGTCGACGGCCAGAACTTGAAGTCGCTGATCGAGCACGAGGGGCCGTTGCCCGAGCAAGCGGCGATCCGGCTCGCGCTGCAGGTCGCGCGCGCTCTGGGGTTCGCGCACGAGCATGGGCTCGTCCACCGCGACGTCAAGCCGCAGAACGTGCTCCTGAACGACGGGCGGCCGAAGGTGACCGACTTCGGCATCGCGCGGTCGCTCGACGTGCACGGCGGCCTGACGCAGACCGGCACCGTGATGGGCACGAGCGACTACATCGCGCCCGAGCAGGCGCGCGGACAGCGGGCCGACGCACAGAGCGACGTCTATTCGCTCGGCGCGGTGCTCTACGAGCTGCTGACGGGAGAGGTGCCGTTCCCGGGCGACAACTTCGTCGCGGTTGCGATGCGCCACATCAACGAGCCGGCGCCAAGCGTGCGCGAGCGGCGGCCGGAGATCTCGCCGCGACTCGACGCCGCGATCAGGCGCGCGATGGCGAAGGACCCGCGCGAGCGCTTCCGCTCGATGGACGAGCTCTGCACCGAGCTGAACGCGTGCCTCGAACCGGAGACGGCGGTCTCGGGGGCGCAGACGATGGTCGTCACCCCCCAGCGCCGGCCGCGATGGCGGCGGAGGCGTCGTCAGCCGCGTCCTCCCGCGGCGCGACCCACCGTCTGGCCGCTCATCCTGCTGCTCGCCGGCGTGGCTGTCCTCGCCGGGATCCTCGCGGCGGTGTTCGCCTTCACGGGCTCCGGCGACAAGCTGACGAAGTTCGTGCACAAGGAGACCGGCGGTGGGGCCGCGGTGAAGGCGGTGCGCCTCGGCGGCGTGGGCGCGTACGACCCGTACGGCGACAACGCCGAGCACGACTCCTCGGTCGGGAGCGCAACCGACGGTGACCCCGGCACCTACTGGAGCACCGAGCACTACAACGGCGACCTCCCGAAGCCCGGCGTTGGGCTCGTGCTGGATGCCGGGGCGGACAAGAAGCTCACGCAGCTCGTCCTTCGCAGCGACACGCCCGGATTCACGGCGGTGATCGAGTCCGGCACGTCCGCCTCGGGGCCGTTCACGACGAGAGTCTCGAGGTCCCAGACCGTCGGCATGAACACGACGTTCTCGCTGAACGGCGGCTCGGCGCGCTACTACGTCGTCTGGATCACGAACCTCGGGTCGAACTCGTCGGTCGAGGTCAACGAGGTGACCGCGAAGGGCAGCTGAGCGAGAATCCGGGCATGGAGATCTGTGCCCGCTGCGGAGCCGAGCTTCCTCCCGGAGCGCGCTTCTGTCCCTCGTGCGCGGCGCCCGTCGACGGTGATGCCGTGATGGCCGCCTTCGGAGCACCGCTGGCCCTCGAGGACCACGCCGAGCGGTGCCTGCACGCCGCCCTCGCGTTGCGGGAGCGCGTTCGCGCGGTCGACCCCCGGCTCGAGCTTCGCGTCGGCGTCAACACGGGCGAGGTCGTCGTCGGGCGGCCACGAGAGGGAAGCTCGTTCGTCACGGGCGATCCGGTGAACGTCGCGGCGCGGCTCGAGCAGGGTGCCGAGCCGAGCGAGATCCTGGTCGGCGAGCGGACGGTGACGGCTGCGCGCGGAGCCTTCGAGCTCGGCGACGAGCGGACGATCGAGGCGAAGGGCAAGCCGGCCGGCGTGCGGTGCCGGCCGCTCCTGGGCGCGCTCTCGCTGATGCGCGCGAGAGGAGTGGGCGGCCTGCAGAGTGTGTTCGTCGGCCGCGACCGGGAGCTCGAACGGCTCCTCGCGGCGCTGCGCGGGGTGGCCGAGGACGGGCGGCCGCGGCTGGTTACGATCGTCGGCGACGCGGGCGTCGGCAAGACCCGCCTCGTGCGCGAGCTCTGGGATCGGCTCTCGGACCACTCGCCGCAGCCGCTCCGCCGCACCGGCCGCTGCCTGTCCTACGGCCAGGGGATCACGTACTGGCCGCTGGCCGAGGTGCTGAAGGAGCACTTCGGCATCCTCGAGGGCGACGGCCCCGAGCGTGTGCTCGAGCTCCTCGGCGAGCGTCGGTTCCTCGCGCTCACGCTCGGGATCGACGTCGCGGCCGGGGAGCACCCGCTGCTCGTGCGCGACCGCTTCCAGGACGCGTGGGCGGACTTTCTCGCCGAGCTCGCCGCGGAGCGTCCGGTCGTGCTGCTCGTGGAGGACCTCCACTGGGCCGAGGAGCAACTGCTCGACCTGCTCGAGCGGCTGGTGCAGGACGTCGAGGGCCGGCTGCTAGTGCTGGCGACCTCGCGGCCGGAGCTCCTCGACCGCCGCCCCGGCTGGAGCTCGCGAGGCCGAGCCGGGCTCGTCGAGCTCGAGGCGCTCTCGCCCGCGGACGCCCAGTCGCTCCTGGACGAGCTGCTGGCGAGCCGCCTGCCGGAGCAGTTGCGCGCGGTGGTGGTCGAGCGCGCGGAGGGAAACCCGTTCTTCGTCGAGGAGCTGCTCGCGACGCTCATCGACCGCGGGGTGCTGCAGCGCGAGAACGGCGGGTGGGCGGTCGGCGAGCTCCCGGACGACTTCCGAATCCCCGACTCGGTGCAGGCGGTTCTCGCGGCGCGGATCGACCTGCTCGAGCCGGCTGAGAAGGAAGCGCTGCAGGCCGCGGCCGTGATCGGGCGCGTCTTCTGGCCGGGGCCGGTGTACGAGCTCGTCGGCGGTGAGCCGGACCTGCGCGTGCTCGAGGAGCGCGACTTCGTTCGCCGCCGCAGCGGCTCGTCCATGGCCGGCGAGCGCGAGTACGCGATCAAGCACACGCTCACGCGCGAGGTCGCCTACGCGAGTCTGCCCAAGCCGAGGCGCGCGCGGCTGCACGCCGCCTTCGCGGCCTGGCTCGAGCGACTCGGTGAGGACCCCGTGCGTCCCGAGGACGCCGATCTCGCCTGGGGGGGCGACGAGGCCGAGGCCGACCGGCTGCGGGCCAGAGCCATCGCCTGGCTCCGTCGTGCCGCTGCCCTGGCGGTCACCCGGTACGAGCTCGACGATGCACGCGGCCTCCTGGGGCAGGCTCTCGAGCTCGAGTCCGACGACGGCGTGCGTGCAGAGCTCTGGCGCGAGATCGGAAGGATCCACGCTCTGGGCTACGAGGGCGAGGCGTTCTGGACGGCGATGGAGCGGTCGCTCGCGCTCAGCTCCGATCGTGCGATCTCAGCCGAGACGTATGCGGAGCTCGCCGTCCAGACGGCTGCTCGTGGAGGTATGTGGGGGCGCCGGCCGCCGAGGGAGCTCGTGCAGGGCTGGATCGACAAGGCGCTGGACCTGGCGGAGCCCGAGAGCAGGACGCGGGCGAAGGCGCTGGTCGCGACCTCGATGTGGGACTGGCGGCGGGGCGTCGAGCCTTCCCGTCAGGCGACGGAGCTCGCGGACCGGCTGGGAGACCCGGAGCTGCGTGCATCCGCGTACATGGCACGCGCGCTCTCGAATTTCGCGACAGTGAGCTACGACGAAGCGACGGCGTGGGCCGAGCGGACGCTGGAGCTGGACGGCCAGGTCCGCGACCCCGACATGCAGGTGGAGTGTGTACTTCACGAGCGTCTTCCCCGCCGCCGGCCGCGGCGACTTCGCCGCGGCTCGCCGGTTCGCCCGTATCCACGACGAGCGGAACGCGCCGCTCTCGCCACATCACCGGCTGCACGGCGTCTCGGTGCTGCTCGAGGTCGAGGAGCTCGCCGGCCGCTGGGACCGGGTCGTCGAGCTCGAAGGGCGGGCGGAAGCGAGCGTGCGGTCGAACCTCGAGACCCCCTGCATCCGCAACGCGCGCTCCCTGTACGTGTGCGCGCTCGCGCGCAGCTATCGCGGCGAGGAGGAGCAAGCGGGCAGGCTCGAGGAGCACGCGAACGAGGTTGCGCTCGAGGGCTACGGGCTCACCATCGATGCGCTGCGCATCCGGCTCGGGCTCTCGAGAGGCGATCTCGGCGAGGTCGAGCGGCTGGTCGGCGGCGAGCACACCGTTCCCCAGGTCTTCCACCTCGAGTCGCAGGCCGGCCTGCTCGACGGCCTCGCCGTCTTGCGCGACCGCCGGACGGAGGCCGAGGCCGAGCCGCTGCTCAAGCCGAACACGTACCTCGAGCCGTTCGCGCTCCGGGCCCTGGGTCTCGTCCGCGAGGACGAGCGGCTCGTCGAGCGGGCGATTGCTCGCTTCGAGGCGATGGGACTCGACTGGTATGCGCGGCAGACGCGCGAGCTAGTAGCGCAGGCGTGAGCGGCGCTCGTGCCTCTCGAGCGCGAGCTGCACTAGGCGGTCGACGAGCTCCGGGTATGGCACGCCGGAGGCCTCGAACAGCTTCGCGTAGACGCTCGTCGCGGTGAAGCCGGGGATGGTGTTCAGCTCGTTCACGAGCACATCGCCCTCCCGCGTGACGAAGAAGTCGACGCGCGCCATGCCCTCGCACTCGCCGGCGACGAAGGCCTGCACGGCGAGCTCCTGCACGCGCTCGATCGTCTCCTGGTCGAGGCGCGGCGGGATCTCGAGGTCCATCCCGCCCTCGTCGTACTTGGCCGAGTAGTCGTACCAGTCGGCCCCCGAGAAACCGTGCGAGACGATCTCGCCCGGCAGGGAGGCCTCGGGCCGGTCGTTGCCGAGGACGCCGCACTCGACTTCGACGCCGTCGACGAACTCCTCGACCAGCACCTTCTCGTCGTGCTGGAAGGCCAGCGCGACGGCCGCCGCGAGCCCGTCGGCGTCGCGCGCTTTCGAGATGCCGACCGACGAGCCGAGCCGCGCCGGCTTCACGAAGACGGGGTAGCCGAACGGGTTCTCCGCCCCTTGCCCCTGGCGCAACGTGATGTTGCGCGTGACCGGGATCCCGCGGTCGCGCATCACCGCCTTGAAGACGTCCTTGTCCATCGCGAGCGCCGAGCCGAGGACGCCCGCGCCGACATAGGGAACGCCCGCCAGCTCCAGCAGGCCCTGCACCGTCCCGTCCTCGCCGAAGGGCCCGTGCAGGACAGGGAAGACGACGTCGACCTCGCCGAGGGTGGCGGGCACCTTCGCCGTCGGCACGGGGAGCGTCTCCGCTGCCGAGCCGCTGTTCTCGCCCGTGCCCAGCTCCCAGCGTCCGTCCCGGCCGATCTCGACCGTCACCGTGTCGTAGCGCTCAGGGTCGAGCGCGTCCAGCACCGAGCGGGCGGAGGCCAGCGAGATGTCGTGCTCGGAGGAGCGGCCGCCTAAGAGGACCGCGACGCGGACGCGTCGAGTCATCCCATCGCCGCACGAGGCATCGGCGGCCGTGTGGAGGGGGTTTGGGGGGAACCGGGAGGTTCCCCCGCCAGAGATCCTCGGCGTAGCCGAGGCCAGGATGGACGAAGAAGGGGGCTCGTGGGGGAAACAT
>JBJMJY010000062.1:0-36583 GCA_045806105.1 Gaiellaceae bacterium
CTCGCGGCCGCGGCGGACATCGCGTGCGCGATGTCGGTCGAGGCGTTGCAGGGCTCGACGCAGGGCTTCCGGCCGGAGATTCAGGAGCTTCGTCCGCTGCGCGGCCAGGCGGAGTCGGCGGCAAACGTCATGCGACTGCTCGACCGGTCCACGATGATGGCCTCCCACCGGTGGTGCGGACGCGTGCAGGACGCCTACTCGCTCCGGTGCGCGCCGCAGGTTCACGGGGCCTCGCGCGACCTGCTCCGCTACGTCGAGGAGACGGTGACCGTCGAGCTGAATGCCGCGACGGACAACCCGCTCGTGCTCGTGGACGAGGACGAGATCGTCTCGGCGGGGAACTTCCACGGACAGCCCGTTGCCTTTGCGCTCGATGCGCTGGCGATGGCGGTGTCGGAGCTCGCGAACATCTCGGAGAGGCGGACGGAGCGGCTGGTCAACCCGGCGCTCTCCGAGGGCTTGCCGGCGTTCCTCGCACCGAACGGCGGGCTCAACTCCGGCTTCATGATTCCCCAGTACGTGGCCGCGTCGCTCGTCAGCGAGAACAAGGCCCTCGCGCATCCGGCGAGCGTCGACTCCATCCCGACGAGCGCCGGCCAGGAGGATCATGTTTCGATGGGCAACGCCGCCGGGCTGAAGGCGTGGCAGGTGCTGGCGAACGCAGAGCGGGCGTTGGCGATCGAGCTGCTCGCGGGCGCGCAGGCCGTTGAGTTCCTGGCGCCGCTCGAGCCCGGTGTGGGAACCGAGGCTGCCCGGCGCTTCGTGCGAACGCTGTCGCCGCGGGTGACGGAGGACCGGTCCCTCGCTGCGGACATCGAGTCGGTGGCGGCCGCGATCCGCGACGGATCGGTGGCGGACCCTGTCGAGGCAGAGGTGGGCGAGCTGCGGTGAGCGCTCGGCGTCAGCTCCCGAAACGGCCGTTCCGCGACAGCGCGATCTTCTACGGCGTGCTGGCGCTGCTCGGCTTCGGCTTCCTGCTCCTGACGGGACAGGAGGCCGGCCGCGCGGCCTTCGGTGCGTTCGCCGCCTTCGCGCTGGCGACGTCGTGGAGCTGGTGGCGCTTCGCCCGGGCGCGGGAGCAGGAGGAGGAAAAGTGACCGCGGTCGGAACGGTCGACGCGACGGTCGAAGCGCTCTGCGGCGACCTCTCCCGGATCCGCGCACCGCGCGGCACGGCGCTGAACGCGCGGTCGTGGTCGACCGAGGCGCCGCTCCGGATGCTGCTGAACAACCTCGACGCGGAGGTCGCCGAGCATCCCGAGCAGCTCGTCGTCTACGGCGGCACCGGTCGGGCGGCCCGCTCGCACGAGGCGCTGCGCGCGATCGTCCGCACGCTGCTCCGGCTCGGCGACGACGAGACGCTGCTCGTGCAGAGCGGCAAGCCAGTCGGCGTGTTCCGCACTCACGTGTCTGCGCCGCGGGTCCTCATCGCGAACTCGTTGCTCGTGCCGCGCTGGGCGACGTGGGACGAGTTCCGCCGGCTCGAGGCGCTCGGGTTGACGATGTTCGGGCAGATGACAGCCGGGAGCTGGATCTACATCGGCAGCCAGGGAATCCTGCAGGGCACCTACCAGACGTTCGTCGCCGCCGCGGAGAAGCACTTTCGCGCGGCCGATCTGTCCGGCCGCACGATCCTCACCGCCGGGCTTGGCGGGATGGGCGGCGCGCAGCCGCTTGCGGCGACGCTGGCGGGAGCGGCGATCCTGTGCGTGGAGGTCGACGCGGCGCGGATCGAACGGCGCCTGGAGACGCGGTACCTCGACGAGGCGACCGGGTCGCTGGAAGACGCGGTAGCGCGCGTGCGCGAAGCTGCTGCGGAAGGGCGCGCACTGTCGGTCGGGCTGCTCGGGAATGCCGCCGAGGTCGTGCCGGAACTCGTGAGGCGCGGCGAGGCCTTCGATCTCGTCACGGACCAGACAGCGGCACATGACCCGCTCAACGGCTACGTGCCGGTCGGGCTCGACGTTGCGGAGGCGGCGGCGCTACGGCAGAGCGACCCGCAGGAGTACCTGCGCCGAGCCCGCGAGTCGATCGCGCGGCACGTGGAGGCGCTGCTCGGGTACGTCCGGAGCGGTAGCTATGTTTTCGATTATGGCAACAACCTGCGAGGGGAGGCACTAGAGGCCGGGCTCGAGGAGGCGTTCGCATACCCGGGCTTCGTCCCGGCCTATATCCGGCCGCTGTTCTGTCGCGGCATCGGCCCGTTCCGATGGGCCGCCCTCTCCGGCGATCCGGACGACATTCACGCCATCGACCGCCGCCTCCTGGAGCTCTTCCCGGGCGACGGCGCCCTCCAGCGATGGCTGACGCTTGCGCCCGACCGCGTCGCGTTCCAGGGTCTGCCTGCCCGGATCTGCTGGCTCGGCTACGGCGATCGCGCCCGCGCCGGGCTCGCGATCAACGATCTCGTTCGCAACGGCGAGGTGAAGGCTCCCGTCGTCATCGGGCGCGACCACCTCGACTCGGGCTCGGTCGCCTCGCCGTACCGCGAGACGGAGGCAATGGAGGACGGCTCCGACGCGATCGCGGACTGGCCGATCCTGAACGCGCTCGTGAACGTCGCCGCGGGAGCGACGTGGGTCAGCGTCCACCACGGCGGAGGCGTCGGGATCGGCAACTCGATCCACGCGGGGATGGTCGTCGTCGCCGACGGCAGCGACGAGATGGCTGAGCGCCTCGAGCGGGTGCTCACCACCGATCCCGGCACCGGCGTGCTCCGCCACGCGGACGCGGGCTACCCGGACGCGCTCGCCGCTGCCGCAGAGCAGGGGCTCGACGTGCCGATGCCGCCTCGCCGCGCATGACCGAGCGCGGCGGCGCCGGCAGCGGCGCGCTGCTCATCCGGGATCTGGCACAGCTGGTCACCCCGACGGCCGGCGCCCGTGCACCCGCGCGCGGGATGGCGTTCGGCGAGCTCGACGTCGTCGAAGGGGCGTTCGTCTTCTGCGACGGCGGCCGCGTGGTGGCGACGGGTGCGATGTCGGCGCTCGCCCCGCTCGCGTCGGACGTCGAGGAGCTCGACGGCTCCGGCCTCTGCGCGATCCCGGGGCTCGTCGACTGCCACACGCACCCGTGCTTCCTCGGCGACCGCGTCGACGAGTTCGCGCTGCGCGCCCGCGGGGCGTCCTACGAGGAGCTCCACGCCGCCGGGGGCGGAATCCTTTCGACGGTCCGCGCGACGCGCGAGGGGGAGGAGAGCGACCTGCGCACGGCGGTCGAGCGGCACCGCGACTGGATGCTGCGCTGGGGCACGACGACGTTCGAGGGCAAGTCCGGCTACGGGCTCGACCGCGACACGGAGCTCGCCTCGCTCCGCGCCGTCGCCGCGGCGGGCGGCGTGCCGACGTGGCTTGGCGCGCACGCGATACCACCGGAGTTTGGCGACGCCGAGGCGTACCTCGACTTCGCCCTGGCCGAAGTGCTGCCCGGAGCCGTGGCTCTGGCCGAGGCCGCGGACGTCTTCGTCGAGGAGGGCGCCTTCAGCGTCGAGCAGGCTCGGCGGTACCTCGTGGCCTGCGCCGGGACGGGCCTCGCGCTGCGGCTGCACGGGGACCAGTTCAACGAGCTCGGTGCGGTCGAGCTCGCGATCGAGTTCGGCGCACGCTCCGTCGACCACCTGGAGGCGACCGGCGAGGCAGGGATCCGTGCACTCGCGGCGAGCGATGTCATCGGTGTCCTCCTCCCGGCGAGCGCGCTCTTCCTCGACCGGCCGATGCCTCCGGCCCGCGCGCTCGCAGATGCCGGCGCCGCGATCGCGCTCGCGACCGACTTCAACCCCGGCAGCGCGTTCTGCGAGAGCCTGCCGCTCGTCTGCTCGCTCGCCTGCACGCAGCTCCACCTGAGCCCGCCGGAGGCCCTCGCCGCCTGCACCGTCAATGCGGCCGAGGTGCTCGGGCTGGCCGATCGCCGCGGGCGGATCGCGCCCGGTTACGACGCCGATCTCGTCCTGCTCGACGCGCCGGACTGGCGGCACCTCGCCTACCACCTCGGAGGAGATCTGATCGCGAACGTGATCCAGCGCGGCCACGTCGCGTGGTCGCGCTGAGGCTACGCTTGCTCCGATGCCCACGAGAAAGCAGCGGCGGCGACGCCAGAAGGAGCTGCGGCACGAGTACGAGCTCGTCTACGTCGACGAAGAGGGACACGAGGTCGAGGTCGAGCCGGAGGAAGCGAAGCCGCGCAGCGGTCGTCCGAACGGCAAGCGCGACAGCGGGCCGGCGAAGAAAAGCCGCTTCGCCCGACCGGTAAAGCAGGTCCAGCCGCCGTCGTGGAGCCGGGTCGTCAAGCGGGCGCTGCTCTTCGGGCCGCTGATCTTCCTCGCGTTCTCGGTGATCAACAGCAGCCAGCCGATCCTCGGCCGCCTCGCGGTGACCGTCGTCTACACGGCGTTCTTCGTGCCGTTCATGTACCTGATGGATCGCGCGATGTACCGCGCCTACGTGAGGCGCAGCGGTCAGCAGCTCCCGTCGCGAGGCGCTGCGAAGAAGCGCTAGCGGCGCGCCGCCGCCTGTTCGTCGCCGCGGTAGTGCCCGGGCCCCGGCCACGGGGCGAGAAGGAGCAACAGCCGCGCGCCCTGGTCGGTCGAGACCGCCCGCCGCTCCTCCGGGTCGAAGAGGAAGAGCGTCCCTGCCGGAGCGTCGACGGCGCACTCGGCCACCTCGACGCGTGCCGATCCATCGACCACGAGCAGGAACGCGTGCTCCTTGACCTCGTGATCGCCGAGCCTCTGGCCCGGCTCCAGCCCGATCAGGACCGCGCGCGCGGCGTCGTCGGAGTCCAGGACCGCGGGCGACCGGCTGCCGCCGGGGGTCTCGATCTCACGCAGGTTCCAGCTCTGCATCGCGCGGAACGCTACCCGCCTCGGGCGCGGCTCACACGGCACAGTTTCGTCACACCGCCGTCACAGACACGCGCGCTGCGCGCGGCTACGCTCGCAGTGGGGAGGAGGCTGGGTGCGCCTTGAACAGCGAACGCGCGCATGCCCGGCGCGGCGGTCGGCCTGCGGGACGGCGAGGCGGACCCGGCCCTCGGCGACGGGACCGCCATAGGCCCGGCGACGGGAACGCCGTAGGCCCGCCGCCGCAAACGCCACTTCGCGCTGCAAAGGCCGGCGCCCTGCGCTCCGGAAACACCGCCGGTGCAGCGCCGGGAACGCCGCAGCGCCCTCGTTAGACTCACCGTCCCGTGAGCGCGCCTACGAACATCGCCGTGGACCGCTACGAGCTCGGCCCGATCGGGACAAACTGCTACGTCGTCCGCGCGTCGCGCGAAGCGCGACAAGCGGTCGTCGTCGACCCCGGCGGCAACGCGGCCGAGCTGCGACTCGACCTCGCGCGAACCGGCGCGGCCTGTGTCGCGATCCTGATCACCCACGGCCACTGGGACCACCTCGGCGGCGTCGCCGACCTCGCCGAGGGCACCGGCGCCCCCGTCTACATGGCCGAGGGCGAGCGAGCGCTGCTCGAGAACCTCCCCGACCTCGTGCCCGCCGGCGTGGTCGCGCGCGCCTATACCGCGGACACGCTGCTGCAGGGCGACGAGAGGCTCGAGCTTGCGGGGATCACCATCGAGACGCTCCAGGTCCCCGGCCACTCGCCGGCGCACCTCGCGTTCCATGCGGATGGGTGCCTCTTCTCCGGCGACGTCCTCTTCGCGGGCTCGGTCGGCCGCACCGACCTCCCCGGCGCGTACTGGGAGACCCTCGTCGAGTCGATTCGCCTGCTCAGCGAGCGCTTTCCGCCGGAGACCACCGTCTACCCCGGCCACGGCCAGCCGACCACGCTCGGGGCCGAGCTCGACCGCAACCCGTTCCTCGCTCCGCTGCGCGCCTCGTGACGACCTTCGAGGCGCCGCGGGGCACCCACGACATCCTCCCCTCGGAACAGCCCCTGTGGAGGCTGGTCACCGGCGAGGCCGAGCGGCTCTGCTCGCTCTACGGCTACCGGCCGATCCAGACGCCGACCTTCGAGGACACGGCCCTCTTCCAGCGGACTTCCGGCGAGGGCTCCGACGTCGTGCACAAAGAGATGTACACGTTCACCGACCGCGGCGACCGCTCGCTCACGCTGCGGCCGGAAGCGACGGCGCCGATCGCTCGCGCGTACCTCGAGCACGGCATGTTCCGCGAGGCGCAGCCGGTGAAGCTCTACACGATCGCGCCGATGTTCCGGTACGCCGCCCCGCAGCGCGGGCGCTTCCGCGAGCACTGGCAGCTCTCCGTCGAGGCGCTCGGCTCCACGGACCCGGCGATCGACGCCGAGCTGATCCAGCTCTACGACGAGCTGCTCGCGCGGCTCGGCATCACGAACTACCGCCTGCTGCTGAACTCGATCGGCGACCAGAACTGCCGTCCGCAGTACCTCGAGCGGCTGACCGCCTGGCTGGACGAGCACGAGGACGTCCTCGACGACGAGGCGCGCCAGAAGCGCGCGACGAGCCCGTTGCGGGTCTTCGACGTGAAGAGCGAGCGCGTGCAGGAGGCGCTCGGTGAGGCGCCCAAGATCGGCGACGCGCTCTGCGACGAGTGCCGCGCGCACTTCGAAGCCCTCCAGGAGCACCTCGAGAACTACGCGGTCGAGTTCGACCTGGTACCGACGCTCGTGCGCGGGCTCGACTACTACACGCGCACGGCCTTCGAATTCGTCGACGAGGCAATCGGCGCGCAGAGCTCGATCTGCGGCGGCGGGCGCTACGACGACCTGATCGAGCAGATCGGCGGCAAGCCGACGCCCGGGATCGGCTTCGGCGCCGGCATCGAGAGGCTTCTGCTCTCGCTCGGGGAGCAGGGGACGGCGACCCGGGAGGCTGAGCTCGACGTCTTCGTGGCGCTCCACGACGGGGGCGACAAGCCGCGGGTGCTGCCGCTCGTACAGGAGCTGCGTCGTCAGGGCCTCAGCGCGGAGCTCGACTACGCGGAGCGCTCGCTCAAGGGCCAGCTCACGCACGCCCGCCGTCTCGGCGCGAAGGCAATTGTCGAGTGGCGGCCCGAGCGCTCGGTCGTCCGGCGCCCCGGCCAGCAGGACGAAGAGGTGCCGACCGCGGAGCTCGCGGCGAGGCTGCGGCAATGAGGTGGCGAGATCTCGAGGCGGGCGAGCTGCGCAAGGAGCAGGTCGGGCAGCGGCTGGCGCTCGCCGGCTGGGCGGCGCGCCGTCGCGACCACGGCGGCCTCGTCTTCATCGACCTCCGCGACGAGAGCGGCCTCGCGCAGCTGGTGATCAACCCCGAGCGCGCTCCGGCGGCGGCCGAGGTCGCGCACGGCGTCCGGAACGAGTTCGTCGTCCGCGCCGAGGGCGAGGTCGCCGCGCGCGCCCCCGAGGCCGTCAACCGGAACCTCCCGACCGGGGAGGTCGAGTTGCAGGTCGACGAGCTCGAGATCGTCTCGCGCTCGGAGCCGCTGCCGTTCCAGCTCGAGGAGGAGAACGTCGAGGAGGCGACGCGCCTGCGCTACCGCTACCTCGACCTGCGCCGCGAGCGGCTGCAGCGGAACCTGCGCCTCTCGGCCACCGTCGTCGCCGCCATCCGTCGCTACATGGACGAGCACGGCTTCGTCGACGTGTGGACGCCGAACCTGACCAAGGCGACGCCTGAGGGCGCCCGCGACTTCCTCGTCCCCGTGCGGCTGCAGCCGGGCCGCTTCTTCGCGCTGCCGCAGTCGCCGCAGATCTTCAAGCAGATCCTGATGGTCGCCGGGATGGGTCGCTACTACCAGATGGCCACCTGCTTCCGGGACGAGGATCTGCGCGCCGACCGGCAGTTCGAGTTCCGCCAGCTCGACCTCGAGCTCTCGTTCCCGACGCGCGAGGAGGTGTGGGAGACGCTCGAGGGGGCCGTCTGCGCGTCGTTCGAGGCGCTCGGGCGCACGCCGCCGGAGCGTCCGTTCCAGCGGCTGACCTGGCACGAGGCGATGGCGCGCTACGGCTCCGACAAGCCGGACCTCCGCTTCGGGCTCGAGCTCCACGACCTCACCGAGGAGACTCGTGACTCGGAGTTCAAGGTCTTCGCGCAGGCGCCGAGCGTGCAGTACCTGACGGTGCCGCAGCAGCTCTCGCGCGCGGAGCTCGCGTCGCTCGAGGAGCTGGCGAAGGAGTGGGGCGGCAAGGGCCTGGCGTACCTCGTGTTCGACGAGGAGGGCGAGGTGCGCTCGCCGATCGCCAAGTTCCTCTCGGCGGAGGTGATCGAGGCGGCGCGGCCGGAGCAGCCCGGCTCGACGGTGCTCTTCGGCGCGGACGAGCCGGCCACGGTCGCGCGCGTTCTCTCCGCGGTGCGCAACCACCTCGGCCGCGGGCTTGGGCTAATCGACGAGAGTCGCGACGAGTTCCTCTGGGTGACGGACTTCCCGCTCTTCGAGTGGGACGAGGACGGTAAGCGCTGGACGTTCAGTCACCACCCGTTCACGGGCGTGGCCCCGGGCGACGAGGATCTGATCGAGTCCGATCCCGAGCGCGCGCTCAGTCAAGCGTACGACCTCGTCTGGAACGGCTGGGAGCTCGGCTCGGGCTCGATCCGGATCCACGACCCGGCGTTGCAGCAGCGGATCTTCGCCGCGATGGGGATCAGCAAGGAGGAAGCCGAGGAGCGCTTCGGATTCCTCCTCGAGGTGCTCCGCATGGGTGCGCCGCCGCACGGCGGCTTCGCCATGGGGCTCGAGCGCTTCGTCGCCCTGCTCGCCGGCGAGCAGAACATCCGCGAGGTGGTCGCCTTTCCGAAGACCGCGAGCGGGTCGGAGCTCCTCAGCGGCGCGCCGACGCCGATCGCGCAGGACATCCTGGCCGAGCTCGGAATTCAGGTACTGCCGGAAACGACCTGACGGGCACCCGATCGAGCCGTCATACTTTCCGTGGCACGAGGTCGAGCCAGGAGGCGAGCTAGCAATGGCGAGTGAAGGTCCCGAGCGAGCGATGCAGGCGCCGTCGCTGACGTCGCTGCCGCGGGTCGAGGACCTGCCCAGCGCCGCCGACGGCTACGACCGCGAGAAGGTGAGGGAGGCGTTCGACGCCTTCCGCCGGCATACGACGCAGTTGCAGGTCCAGCTCCGCGTCCTGCAGGCCGCCGGACAGGGCGCAACGGGGCCGACCGGGCACGCCGTGCGCATGGACTCGCTGCACATGATCCGCGCCGCGGCCGAGATGGCCGACACGATCGAGCGTGACGCGCAAACGGCCTCCGCCGCGCAGCTCCGCCGGACTGAGGAGGAGGTCAGCCGGCGTCAACGCGAGCTGCAGGACCGGCAGGGCGAGGTCGAGCGCTACCGCCAGGAGAGCGAGCGCCAGCGCGCCGAGATCGTGAACGCCGCGAAGAGCGAGTCCCGGCAGACGCTGCAGGAGGCACAGCAGCAGGCCGCTCAGGAGGTGACGGAGGCCGAATCGCGCGCCGCACGGCTGCTGGAGCAGGCGCGACACCAGGCGACCGAGCTCACGAACGCGACCCGTGCTGAGGTCGAGCAGACGCTCGAGTGGGCGCGCGGGCAGGCCGGGGCGGTCATCGCCCGCGCCCAGGAAGGCGCGGAGCAGTTGCTGGGCGCTGCGGGCCTCGGCGACGATGCCGTCGGTCGCGTCGCACAGTCCATCGTGACCGCTGCGGAGGCCGCTGCGGAGGCGAGCCGCGGCCCATCGTCGTCGCCCCCGGCGCCGGCGTCGTCGCAGCTGCGAGCGGCGGAGCCGGTCGCGGACGCATCGGAGGAGCAACAGCCCGAGGAGCAGGAGCCCGAGGAGTCGCGACCCTCGCCGCCGCAGGCGCCGCCGCTCTCGCCAGGCCCGCCCTCGCCCGGTTCGCTGGACACGATCGACGGTCCGCCGAGCGAAGAGGACAGCACAAGCTAGTCTCGGCCAATGGTTGCGGGCCGGCCCGGTCTACGCTTCGCGCTCGAAGCGCTCTTCCTGATCCTGCTCGCGATCGGCGCCGGCCTCGCCGACCTGCGGCCGCTCGTGATCGTGCTGGTGATGGCCGGAGGCTGGGCGCTCGTAGGGGTCGTGGAGTTCACGGCCGACCGGGCGTCGTCGGCCCGACTGTCGTACCTGCTGCCGCGCGAGAGCGAGCCACCGCAGGATGCCGAGCCGGTTGAGTGGTCGATCCCCGAGGAGCGGACGGTGGTGGCGCCGCCCGAGCAGCTTGCCGAGCCCGAACCCGAGCCCGAGCCGGCAGTCGAGCTCGCGGCACCGGCTGCGGCAGAACCGGTGGCCGAGGAGCCGGAGAGCGAACCGGAACCAGAGCCGGAGCCCGAGGCGGAGCCGGAGCTCCGGCCGCTCCCGCCCGCCGTGGACGAGCCGGTGTCGGCCACAGACGAGATCCCGCCGGCCGCGCGCCCGCGCCGGCTGCGCTCGCTCCTGCGAAGACGTGAGCAAGAGCAGGAACCGGAGCCGCACGCGCCGCCGCGCCACGTCAAGCTTCTCCCGCGGCGGTCGGCACCGGAGCCGAGCGCGGCCGCGCGGGAGGTCGCGGAGCTGTTCGACGAGCCCGAGAAACGCGGGGAGCAGGGCGCGTGAGGATTCGACGTCGCGGAGACGACGCCGAGGCCGCTGCCGGCCCTCCCTCGGCGCATGACGCCAATGACGACGCGGCAAGCGGGCAGCTGCCGTCGGCCTCTCGGGCGTGGAACCTCTGGGAGCTCGAGCGCCTCGCGGAGGCACTGAACGGAGACACCCGCTCGGAGGAGCGAAGGCTCCTGCTGCTGCACCTGCGGGACGTCGCCGATGCGTCAGGGCACCTACCGGTGGAGTTTGACCCGCTCGTGCGGGACGCGTTCGGCGCCAGCCTCGCAGAGCTGGTGACGTGACGGCGGCTTCGGCTCAGCGTCAGGTCGTGCTCGCCGGCGTCGCGTTGCTCGGGGCGATCCTCGCGCTCGCGCTCACCGCGCGCGGAAGGAGCGAGCCCGGGAACAGGCTGCCCCAGCCGGTGCCTGTCGCCGGCGGTGCGTGGTACACGGCGCTCGCCGGCGCCGACCGCCCCCGCTACGGACGTCGCACGCGCTGCGGCTATCTGCTGGAGCCCGGGACATTCGGGATTACCGACTCCGTGCTCCCATGCGGCGTCCTCGTCTACGTCGCGTACAAGGACAGCCCACGGATTCTCACGCGCGTGATCGACCGCAGAGCGGTGCTTCCGGGGCGCAAGTTCGACCTGACGCCGAGGCTCGCGGAGGAGCTCGGCGTCGACGGCGTCCAGCGGATCCGCTGGGTCTACGCGCGCTAGGCGGGGGCTTGACGGGGACGCCCGTGGCTACAATGAGCCCACTCGAGCCTGTGCGTGCTCGGGGTCTCTCTGTAGAACCAACACCGCATGAGAGGGAGCTGTCGTTCGACCGGAGGCGAGCAGCCGAAGGAAGACGTGGCACCCACCTGGCTTGTCCAGGTTCACAACGGGCTCCGAGCATCGGCAGGCTGGAGAGACAACGGGGGAGCCGTACGGTTCCCCCGTTGCCCCTTCTACGACGCCGGTAACGGGCGCCGTCGCCTCTGCTCTGGACACGGCGGATCGCTAGCCTGGGCTCATGGTCGAAGCCGTCGGCGATGCCTCGCGCGACGGTCGGTGGGCGCTCGTCCGCCTGGCCGTCGAAGGCGAGCGGATCCTGCATGCGGAGGCACAGGGGCTCGAGGGGCCGCTCGCCGGCCTGACGCTGCTCGAAGCGGCGGCCGTGGGCGGCGACGAGCTCGCGGTCGACGCGCTGGCGAACGCGCTCGCGCCGGTCTTCCGCGCTTCTCCGCAGCCCGGCCGCGTCGCGGTCGCGATGAGCGGCGGCGTCGACAGCGCGGTTGCACTCCTGCGCGCAGGGCCTGACGCCGTCGGCGTGACGCTGCGGCTCTGGCTCGACCCGCAGGGCCCAGACGCCGAGCGCGCGTGCTGCTCGCCGGAGGCCGTGATCGCGGCGCGCGGCACCTGCCACCGCCTGGGCATCCCGCACGTGACGCTCGACCTGCGCGAGGAGTTCCGGCGCGCAGTGGTCGAGCCGTTCGTGCGTGGCTACGCCCGCGGCCTGACCCCGAACCCGTGCATCCGCTGCAACGGCAGCTTCCGCTTCGCCGAGCTGCTCGCGTTCGCCGGCCGCGCGGGCGCGGAGCGGCTCGCGACAGGGCACTACGCGCGGATCGTCGAGCGCGACGGTCACCTCCTACTCGCACGCGCGGCCGACGAGCGCAAGGACCAGTCGTACATGCTCGCGCGGCTCGATCCGCGCTTCCTCGACCGCCTCTGGTTCCCGCTCGGCGAGCAGGGCAAGGAGGAGACGCGCGGCGAGGCCGCGCGCGCGGGCCTCGAGGTCGCCTCGCGCGCGGAGAGCCAGGAGGCGTGCTTTCTTGCCGGCGGCGACTACCGGGACTTCCTCGCGCGCCACGGGCTCGCCGCCGAGGACGGCCGGGTCACGGACGAGGACGGCAACGAGCTCGGTCGCCACGGCGGCTTCTGGCGCTTCACCCCGGGCCAGCGCAAGGGCCTCGGCGTCGCGGCGCCGGAGCCGCTCTACGCACTGCGCAGCGACGCGGCGACGAACACCGTCGTCGTCGGCCCGCGCGCGGCGCTGGCGACGCGCGAGGTGCACGTGCGGGGGCGCCTGCATCTGCCCGTGTCGCGGGCGGAGATCAAGCTGCGCTACCGCTCGCCGGCCGTGTCGGGCTCTGTCGCTTCCAGCGAGGACGGGTTCCGGCTGGAGCTCGACGAGCCCGCCTACGGCGTCGCGCCGGGACAGGCAGCGGTGCTCTACGACGACGATGCGGTCGTCGGAGCCGGGACGATCGTGCCCGTTCCCCGCGCAACCCCGGACGCCGGTTTCACGTTTGAAACGGAGGGCCAATGACCGGCGACCAGATCACCCTGACGATTCCGCGGGAGGAGCCGTTCCACGAGGTCGCGCACCTCGTGCTCGGCGGCGTCGCGGCACGCCTCAACCTGACCTTCGAGAGCATCGACGACCTCGAGACGGCCCTCGAGGCCGTGCTCGAACGAGCCTCTGAGGACGGCGAGGTCACGGTCCAGCTGCGGCTCGATGACGGCGCGATCGTCGCCCGCGTCGGGCCGTTCGCCGCCGACCGGTTCCGGGCCGAGCTCGAGCGCGACGCGCACGACGAGGTGACGCTGCGGCGGGTCCTCGACACGGTCGTGGACGGTTACGCGCTCGACTCCGAGGGGTGGCTGGAGCTGACGAAGGGCGTGACGGAGGCGCGCGCGTGATGCAGGAGAGCGACAAGGTCCTGCTCCGCCGGTACCACGAGCACGGCGACCTCGCGGCGCGGGAGCAGCTGATCGAGCAGTACATGTCGCTCGTGCGCTCGCTCGCGCGGCGCTACTCGTATCGCGGCGAGCAGCTCGAGGATCTCGTCCAGATCGGTGCCATCGGCCTGATCAAGGCCATCGATCGCTTCGACCTCGAGCGCGGGGTCGAGCTGACGACGTATGCGACGCCGAACATCATCGGCGAGATCAAGCGCCACTTCCGCGACCGCGGCTGGTCGGTGCGCGTGCCGCGCGGGCTGCAGGAGCTGAACATCCAGCTCTCGCGCCTGATCGAGGAGCAGACGGTGCAGCTCGGGCGCTCGCCCACGATCGCCGAGCTCGCGAAGGCGGCCGAGGTGAGCGAGGAGGAGGTGCTCGAGGCACTCGAGAGCGGCCGCGCCTACAGCTCGCTCTCGCTCTCCGCCGGCTCGGGTGGCTACGACGACGACGGCGAGCTCGACCCGCTCGAGTCGCTCGGCACCGAGGAGCACCAGTACGAGGTCTCGGAGGACCGCGCAGTGCTCGCCCCAGGGTTCCGCGTGCTCGACGAGCGGGAGCGGAAGATCCTGCATCTGCGCTTCTTCGAGGGCCTGACGCAGTCGCAGATCGCCCAGCAGGTCGGCATCTCGCAGATGCACGTCTCGCGCCTGATCCGCCGCTCGCTGGAGAAGATCCGGGAAGAGATCGCGGCCGAGCGGTCCGCCTAGGGGTCAAGCACCGCCGGCAACACCTCGTCCCGCAGCTCCAACGGTAGCTCGACGCCGGGCCAAGCGGCTCGAGCGGTGCGACGAGCTCCGGCAGCGCGTCAGCGAGCGCCTCGAAGTCGTCCGTCTCGATCGCGAAGTCTCAGTCCGAGAGCTCCGTGGGCTCGCCCGAGACTCGTGAGCCTGCGAGCTCGATCCTGCGGACGGTGGGGTGCCGACCGAGCAGGCGCCGGGACGCAGGTGCCGAGATCCACCGCCCGTAGAATCGCAGCCATGCGCACCACCGCCGAGCTGCGCGCGGGCTACCGCGAGTTCTTCGAGTCAAAGGGCCACGAGTTCAGGCCTTCGCACTCGCTGATCCCGCGCGCCGACGACCGCTCGACGTTGCTCATCTCCGCGGGGATGCAGCCACTGATGCCGTACTTCCTCGGCTTCGAGGAGCCGCCGGCGCCGCTGCTCACGACGGTGCAGAAGGTCTTCCGCACGCCCGACATCGACGACGTCGGCCTGAACGCCCGCACCCTCACGTTCTTCGAGATGCTCGGCAACTTCTCGTTCGGTCAGTACTTCAAGGACGGCGCGGTCGAGCTCGCCTGGGAGTTCATGTTCGACCGGATGAAGCTCGACCGGGACCGGATCTGGGTGACCGTCTTTGCCGGCGACCCGGAGCTGGGGCTCGACGAGGACCAAGTGGCGATCGCGGCGTGGGAGAAGATGGGCCAGCCGCCCGAGCGGATCGTGCGGTTGCCGCGCGCGGACAACTTCTGGTCAGTCGGCGGCCCCGGGCCGTGCGGGCCCGACTCCGAGATGTTCTACGACTGGGGCGAGGGGGTCGGCTGCGGCCGGCCGGAGTGCCAGCCCGGCTGCGAGTGCGAGCGGTTCCTCGAGTTCTGGAACCTCGTCTTCATGGAGTTCGAGCTGCACGGCGACGGCTCGCTGACGCCGCTGCCGAAGCAGAACATCGACACGGGCCTCGGCCTCGAGCGCGGCGCGCGGATCCTCCAGCAGGTCGACTCGGTCTACGACACCGACGGCTACCAGGCGATCATGGGCTGGATCGCGGAGGAGTCGGGCGTCGCCTACGGCGAGAGCGACCAGGCGACGAAGGCGCACAGGATCCTTGCCGACCACGGGCGCGGGATGACGTTCCTCGCGTCCGACGGCGTGGCGCCGTCGAACGAGGGCCGCGGCTACGTGATGCGACGGATCATCCGGCGCGCCGTGCAGCAGGCGACCCGCATCGGGCTCGAGCCGCCGTTTCTCGCCGGGCTGGCGAGTGTCGTGGTCGAGCAGATGCAGGAGGCCTACCCGGAGCTCGAGCACGCCCGCACCGAGATCGAGCGCGTGCTCATCGCCGAGGAGGAGCGGTTCGGCGAGACGCTAGCGCGCGGGCTCACGCTCTTCGAGGAGGCCGCCGCCGACGGCGAGATCTCGGGCGAGGAGGCGTTCCGGCTCCACGACACGTACGGCTTCCCGCTCGAGCTGACGCAGGAGCTCGCGCGCGAGCGCGGCCTGCCGGTCGACGAGGACGGCTTCCGCTCGCTGATGGAGGAGCAGCGGACGCGTTCCCGGAAGGCGGTGCAGGAGGTCGACGTCCGCGTGAGCGCCGACGTGCGGAGCGAGTTCGTCGGCTACGAGAAGACGGAGGTACTGACGGCGATCGTCGCCTACGAGGATCTCGGCGACGGGCGCTTCCAGGCGAAGCTCGAGCAGTCGCCCTTCTACCCGGAGGGCGGCGGCCAGGTCAGCGATTCCGGCTTCGTCGAGGACGAGGAGACCGGGGCGCGCGCCGAGCTCGTCGCGTCGACGCGGCTACCCGGAGACGACCAGGTGCTGACGTTCGAGGGCGAGGGCTTTCGCGAGGGCATGCGCGTGCGCGCGGTCGTGCCGTGGCAGGTGCGCTTCCCGACGATGGCCAACCACACCGCGACGCACCTGCTCCACAAGGCGCTGCAGGAGGTGCTCGGCGAGCACGCACGCCAGGCCGGGTCGGCGGTGCGGCCCGACAAGCTGCGCTTCGACTTCGCGCATCCGCAGGCCGTCAAGCCCGAGGAGCGCGCCGAGCTCGAGCGGCGGGTGAACGAGGCGATCTTCCGCAACCTGCCCGTTCGCGGCTACGTCGTCCCGATCGCGGAGGCGCGGCGGCTCGGGGCGATGATGCTCTTCGGCGAGAAGTACGGCGACGAGGTGCGGGTGGTCGACATCGCGGGGTTGTCACGCGAGCTCTGCGGCGGCACGCACGTTCGCGCCACGGCGGAGATCGGCCCGTTCGTGATCACCTCCGAGAGCTCCGTCGGCTCGGGCACGCGCCGGATCGAGGCCGTGACCTCCGGCGAGGCGTACGCGCTGCTGCACGGACGCGCGCACGAGGCGGAGGAGCTGCGGGCGGAGCTCGAGCGCGCGCGGCGGGAGGGGCCGAAGCGGGAGGAAAAGGCGGAGGTGCAGGTCGAGCCGCGCAGCGACGAGGCGATCGGCGGCGTCAACGTCTTCGTCGGCCACGCCTCCGGCGTCGACGCGGATGCCCTGCTCGAGGAGTCCGACCGGATCAAGCAGGCGCGCGCGCCGGCCGCCGTCGTGCTGGGCGCGACGGAGGACGGCCGCGTGCACCTCGTCGCCAACTTCGACCGCTCGCTCGAGGGCCGGCTGGATGCGGTCGCGGTGATCAAGGAGGCTGCGGCCGAGGTCGGAGGGGGCGGCGGCGGGCGCCCGACGATGGCGCGCGCGGGCGGGCGCGACCCGTCGAAGCTCGCCGACGCGCTCGCGAAGGCGGAGGAGGCGCTGCGCAAGGCGCTCGCATGAAAGTGGTCGCGCTCGACTACGGATCGGCGCGCACCGGCGTCGCAGTCTCCGACCCGACCGGGACGATCGCGCGCCCGCTCGCCGTCGTCGAGCGCGCCGCGACCGAGGCGGGGCTGGAGCGCGTCGTGCAGATCGTGCGCGAGGAGGGCGGGGAGCGCGTCGTCGTCGGGCTGCCGCTCACCCTGCGCGGCGAGCACGGCGCCCAGGCGCGCGAGACCGACACCTTCGTCGCGGCGCTGCGCGCCCGGCTCGACGTGCCGGTCGAGAGCTACGACGAGCGCTTCACCACCGGCCTCGCGGCGAGCCACGGCTCGGACGAGGCTCCGGAGGACGCCCGCGCCGCCGCGCACCTGTTGTCCAGCTACCTCGCGTGGTCGACCAGCGCGACGGAGTGATGCCGCCGCGGCCTCGGCCGCCGCGACGCACGCCCAGGTCCGTCGTCTGGCGGCGGCGCGTGGTCGCGCTCGCGGTCCTGGTGGCGGGGTTCGCGATCGCCTGGGTCGCCGTCGCGAGCGTCGGCGGGTCGGACAAGGCGGAGCCGCCCCCGCCCACGACGGCGCTCGCGCCGCCGAAGCCGTTCCGGATCGTCTTCCCCGAGGGCTTCACGCGGAAGCAGATGGCCGAGCGCGTCACGGCGGTGGCGCAGATCGCCCGGCGGGAGCGCGGCAAGCGCGTCCGCCTGAAGGAGCACGCGTACCTCGCCGCCACCGCGAGGCCGCGCCGCGAGCCCGGCTTCGGCACACAGGCGTTGCCGCTGGAGGGCTTCCTCTTCCCGGCGACCTACGACTTCACCGTGCGTACGACGTCGCCGCAGCTCGTCGCCGCGCAGCTGAAGGCGTTCCGCACGAACTGGGCGAAGCTGAACCTCGCGTACGCGCACTCGAAGAACCTGACGCCGTACGACGTGCTCACGATCGCGTCGATGATCGAGAAGGAGACGCCTGCGCCGGAGGAGCGCCAGCTCGTCTCGGCGGTGATCTACAACCGGCTCCACGCGCGAATGCCGCTCGGGATCGACGCGGCGTTGCGCTACGGCCTCGACATCCCCGGAACCGAGTCGATCCACGAGTCGCAGCTCGCGAACCCGACGCCGTACAACCTGCGGCTGCACGCCGGCCTCCCGCCGACACCGATCGGCAGCCCGGGTCTCGCCTCGTTGCAGGCCGCGGCGCACCCGTCGAACGTGAACTACCTCTACTTCGTGGCCAAGCCGGACAAGAAGCACCATTTCTTCACGGCCAGCGCGGCCGAGTTCGAGCGCTACAAGGCCGAGCACGGCTACCGATGAGTCGCTCGCCTGCCGCTCGCTCCCGTGGGGCAACCCCTGTTCCCCCCACGGGCCCCCTTCTCCCTCGAACCGGGGGAACCTCCCGGTTCCCCCGAAGACCCCCTCCCCTGCTCATCGGCCAGGCGAGTGGCCGGTGAGCCGCGTCGCGCTGCTCGGCAGGCCGGTGGCCGAGTCGCTCTCACCGCGGATGCAGAACGCCGCCTTCGCCTCGGCCGCGCTCGACTGGGAGTACGTCGCACTGGAGGTGGAGCCGGAGGTGCTGGCGGCGACGGTGCGCGGCCTTCCCGAGGCCGGCTTCGCGGGCGCGAACGTGACGATTCCGCACAAGGAGGCAGCCGCCGCGCTCTGCGACGAGGCGGAAGGCGACGCGGTCAACACGCTCGTCTTCCGCGAAGGCCGTGTGCTCGGCTTCAACACCGACAAGGAGATCGTCGCCGGGATCGAGGCGGAGCGTGTCTGCCTGATCGGCGCCGGCGGGGCCGCCAAGTCGCTGCGGCCGGGGCTACGCGGCGAGGTGCGCGTCTTCTCGCGCCGCGGATCCTGGCCGCCCGACGCCGACGGGTGCGACCTCGTCGTGAACGCGACGCCGGTGCGCGACGAGCTGCTCGTCGAGCCGCGGGCGGGCCAGACCGTGGTCGAGCTCGCCTACTACGCCGACGGGCGCGAGACGGCGCTCGTCGCCGCCGCCCGCGCCGCCGGCTGCGAGGTCGTCGACGGGCTCGAGGCGCTCGTGCGCCAGGGCGCGGCGTCGTTCGAGCTCTGGACCGGCCGTCCCGCGCCTGTCGGCGCGATGCGCAGCGCCCTAGGCTTAGACACGTGTCCCTGACGCTGACCACGGCCGGCGAGTCCCACGGGCCAGCCCTGGTGGCGATCGTCGGCGGCCTGCCGGCCGGGCTCGTGCTCGACCGCGAGGCGATCGACGCCGACCTCGCGCGGCGCCAGCAGGGCTACGGCCGGAGCCCGCGGCAGCAGCTCGAGCAGGACACGGTGGAGGTGCTCGCAGGACTGCGACACGGCCGCACGCTCGGCACGCCGCTTGCGCTCGTCGTGCGCAACCGTGACCACAAGAACTGGGAGTGGGGGATGAGCCCGTGGCCGCCCGAGGGCGAGGCGGCGGGGAAGGGCTCGAAGCCGGTGACGCTGCCGCGGCCTGGCCACGCCGACCTCGCGGGGTCGCTCAAGCACGGGCTCGCGGACGCGCGCGACGCGCTGGAGCGGGCGAGCGCGCGGCAGACCGCCGTTGCTGTCGCCGCGGGCGCGGTCGCGAGGGTGCTTTTGGCGGAGATCGGGATCGACGTCGTCGGGCGCGTGGAGACGGAGGCGCTCGAGCAGCGCATCGACGAGGCGCGGGCCGAGCGCGACACGGTCGGCGGGGTCGTCGAGGTGCGGGCGCACGGCCTGCCGCCGGGCCTCGGGTCGTACGCGTCGAAGGAGGAGCGGCTCGACGCGCGCCTCTCAGCGGCGCTGATGGGAATCCAGGCCGTGAAGGGCGTGGAGATCGGTGCGGGCTTCGAGCTGGCGGAGCGGCGCGGCTCGGAGGCGCACGACGAGATCCTGGCGCGCGACGACGGCACGCTCTACCGGGAGACGAACTTCGCAGGCGGCATCGAGGGCGGCGTCTCGAACGGCGAGCCGGTCGTCGTGCGCGCGGCGATGAAGCCGCTCCCGACGCTGATGCGGCCGCTCCGCTCGGTTGACCTGGAGACCGGCGAGGCCGGCGAGGCACTGGTGGAGCGGAGCGACGTCGCGGCCGTCGAGGCGCTCGCGGTCGTCGCCGAGGCAGCCGTCGCCTTCGAGCTCGCGCGCGCGGCCCGGGAGAAGTTCGGCGGCGACTCGCTCGGCGACTTCGTGTCCGCCTGGCGCGCGTACCTGGAGCGGATCCCGTGGCGCACGCCCTAGCCCGGCACGTCGCGCTCATCGGCTTCATGGGCGCCGGCAAGTCGACGCTCGGCATGGTCGCGGCCGAGAAGCTCGGTCGCCGTTTCATCGACCTCGACCGCGAGCTCGAGCGGTCGATGCAGCAGTCGATCCCGCAACTGTTCGAGCAGCGCGGCGAGGCGGAGTTCCGCCTGCTCGAGGGCGAGGCCACTCTCCAGGCGCTGTGCAACGAGCTGCCGGCGGTGCTCGCCCTCGGCGGCGGCGCCGTGGAGACGCCGTCGATCCTGCAGACGCTGAAGGAGCGGGCGCTGACAGTGCTCGTCGAGGTCGACCCGAAGACGGCGTGGACGCGCGTCGGCGGCAGCGCCCGGCCGCTCGCGCAGGACGAGGAGGCCTTTCGCACGCTCTTCGGGCGGCGGCAGCCGCTCTATGCGGAAGCGGCCGACGCGGTGGCGCGCGACACCGACGACATCGTGCTCGCGGCGGCGGGCATCGTCGTCGAGCACGGGGCGCTCGCCCGGTTGCCCGAGCTCGTGCCGGAGGGTGAGGTCGAGGTGATCGGCGACGCGACGGTGCTCGGGCTTCACCGGCCGCCGCTCGACGGGCCGGTGCATGCCCTCCGCGGCGGCGAGGAGGCCAAGAGCCTCGGCGCGGTGGAACGCCTCTGGCGCGAGCTGCGGCTCGGCCGCGCGGGGACGATCGTCGCCTTCGGCGGCGGCTGCACCACCGACGCCGCGGGGTTCGCGGCCGGGACGTACATGCGAGGCATCGGCTGGGTCGCGGTGCCGACCACGCTCGTCGGGCAGGTGGACGCGGCGATCGGTGGCAAGACCGGCGTGAACCTGCCGGAAGGCAAGAACCTCGTCGGCGCATTCCACTGGCCGCTGCGGACGGTGATCGACCCGGCGCTCCTGGAGACGCTGCCGGAGAGCGAGCACTTGGCGGGGATGGCGGAGGTCGTGAAGACCGGGCTCCTCGCCGGGGAGCCGCTCTGGGAGCTCGAGACGGCGGAGCTCGTCCGCCGCTGCGCCGCCTACAAGGCTGCCGTCTGCCTGCGCGACCCGCACGAACAGGGCGAGCGGGCGGTACTGAACCTCGGGCACACCTTCGCCCACGCGCTCGAGGCGGCCGGCGACTTCCGGCGCCTGAGCCACGGCGAGGCGGTCGCGCTCGGGCTGCTCGCCGCGCTGCGCCTCTCCGGCCTCGACACCGCACCCGTCGAGCAGGTGCTGCAGCCGAAGCCCGTCCACGTGAGCCGCGAGGCGGCGTGGGCGGCGCTCGCCCGCGACAAGAAGGCAGTGGACGGCTCGCCGCGGCTGGTGCTGCTGGAGGCGCCCGGGAAGCCGGTCACCGGCGTCGAGCTGCCCGAGGAGCGGGTCCGCGCTGCCCTCGACGAGCTGATCGCCGAGTAGAGTCGCCGCGTGCGCGTCGCCGTGCTGAACGGGGTCAACCTCGACGTCCTCCACCGGCGAAACCCGGAGCTCTACGGCGGCCTGAGCCTGAACCAGCTCGAGGGGCGGATCTACGACTGGGCGCGCGAGCTCGAGCTGCTCGCCGAGTGCCGCCAGACGAACAGCGAGGCGGAGTACATCGGCTGGTGCCACGACGCGCTCGAATGGGCCGGCGGGGTGATCGCCAACCCCGGCGCCTGGTCGCACTACAGCTACGCGATCCACGACGCGCTCGAGCTGTTTACGGTCCCCGTCGTGGAGGTGCACCTGTCGAACATCGACGAGCGAGAGGACTGGCGGCGCCACTCGGTGGTCGCCGACCTGGCCGCCGTGCGCGTGATCGGCAAGGGCCCCGAGGGCTACCGCGAGGCGCTCGAGTTCCTGGCGGAGCGGACGTGAGCCGCATCGACCGGCTGCGGGCGAGCCTCGAGGAGCCGCTGCTCGTCACGAACGGCGTCAACGTCCGCTACCTCGTCGGCTTCTCGAGCTCCAACGCGGCGCTGCTGGTGGAGCCCGACCGCGTGCGGCTCTTCAGCGACTTCCGCTACGCGGAGGCCGCGCGTGCGGTCGAGGGCGTCGAGTTCGTGGAGACGAAGCGCTCCCTCGTCGCC
Organism: Gaiellaceae bacterium; assembly: GCA_045806105.1. Lineage (GTDB taxonomy): Bacteria > Actinomycetota > Thermoleophilia > Gaiellales > Gaiellaceae > AC-32. The sequence goes on from JBJMJY010000062.1 coordinate 21,931, forward strand.
GCTCTCGCAGAGCTGCTCGACGGCCGGATCGGCTTCGAGGCCGACGCGGTCAGCTACGCAAGCTGGGAGACGCTGGAGGCCGACGGGCTCGACCTCGTCCCGCGCCGCGGCCTCGTCGAGGCGCTTCGCGCGGTCAAGGACGAGACGGAGCTCGACGCGATCCGCCGCGCCGGCGAGATCACGAGTGAGGCGTACAAACGCCTCGCGGACGAGCGCTTCCTCGGCCGCAGCGAGCGCGACCTGGCCTGGAGGCTGGACGAGCTCTTCCACGAGCTGGGCGCCCAGGCGCCGGCCTTCGAGACGATCGTCGCCTCCGGCCCCAACGCCGCGAAGCCGCACGCACGGCCGACCGACCGCCTGGTCGAGGCCGGCGAGACCGTCGTGATCGACGCGGGCGCGCTGGTCGAGGGCTACTGCGCCGACTGCACGCGCACCTTCGCCACCGGCCCGCTCCCCGACGAGCTCACGAGCGCCTACACGACCTGCCTCGAGGGCCAGCTCGCGGGGCTCGAGGCCGTGCGTGCCGGGGTCACCGGCGTCGACGCAGACGAGGCCGCGCGCGACAAGATCGAGGCGGCGGGGCTCGGCGGGAAGTTCGGCCACGGCCTCGGCCACGGCGTCGGCCTCGAGGTGCACGAGGCGCCCCGCCTCTCGCGCGAGTCGAGCGACACGCTCGCAGCGGGCAACGTCGCCACCGTCGAGCCGGGCGTCTACCTCGAGGGACTCGGCGGGATCCGGATCGAGGACCTCGTGATCGTCACCGACGGCGAGCCCGAGGTGCTGACGAGCTTCACCAAGGATCTCGTCACCGTGAGCTAGCGTACGGCGCCGTGGCAGAGACGGTCTCCACGAATCAGTTTCGGAACGGGATGCACATCCAGCTCGAGGGTTCGGTGTGGCGCATCCTCGAGTTCCAGCACGTGAAGCCGGGCAAGGGTGGCGCGTTCGTCCGCTCGCGCCTGCGCAACCTCGACTCCGGCGCCGTCGTCGACAAGACCTTCCGCGCCGGCGAGAAGTTCCAGCGCATCCGCACCGAGGTGAAGGAGGTGCAGTACCTCTACGACGCCGGCGACGACGTCGTCTTCATGGACACCGACACCTACGAGCAGTTCTCCCTGCCGCATACGACGGTGGAGGACGCGCTGCCGTACCTCGAGCCGAGCTCCACCGTGCAGGTGCTGGAGGTCGACGGAAAGCCGGCGGGCGTGCAGCTGCCGTCGTCGGTCGAGCTCGCCGTGTCCGAGACCGAGCCGGGCGTGCGCGGCGACACGGTCTCAAACGTGACCAAGCCGGCGAGGCTCCAGACGGGCGCCGTCGTGCAGGTGCCGCTCTTCGTGAACGTTGGCGACCGCATCAAGGTCGACCCGCGCGAGGGCCGCTACATCTCCCGCGCATGAACGAAACCCGCGCAGAGCACTCGGCCTTCGGGCGAGCCCTGCACGCTGACCTCGAAGCCGCTCGTCTATCGACGAAAAAACCTCGTTAGGCTCCGCGCGTGCCTGCGCTGGTGGACACGACGATCCGGCTGGTGAGCCAGGAGCCGCTCGCCGGGCTGATGCCGACGGCCGAGCTGCTGCGGCTCGCTGAGATCCTCGACAAGGCGGGCTTCGCGTACCTGGAGGTCTCCGGCGGCGGCGTCTTCGACACCTCCGTGCGACGCGGTGTCGAGAGCCCGTGGGAACGGATCCGCGCGCTCAACGAGCGGACGGAAACGCCGCTTGCGATGGCGCTGCGCGGCCGTTTCCTGGTCGGCTCGCGGCCCGTCGGCGGTGGGTTCGTCAGCCGCTTCGTCGCCTCGGCCGCCGAGAGCGGGATCGAGGTCTTCCGGCTGCACGACCCGCTGAACGACGTCGAGAACCTGCGCGAGGCGGGGCAGGCGATCACTGCGGCGGGCAAGGAGTTCGACGCGGGGCTCGTCTTCGGCTCCGGCTACACGAACGAGACCGAGGCGCTCGTCGAGCAGGCGCGCAAGCTGCCCGACCTGGGGGCGGCGCGGGTGCTGGTGCACGACCCGTCGAGCTCGCTGCAGCCGCAGCGCGCGCAGGAGCTCGTCGGCACGCTTGCCGAGGCGAGCGGCCTGCCCGTCGGCATCTACTGCCAGGGCGCGGGCGGCAACGCGCTGGCGGCGGGGCTCGAGGCCGCCCGCGCGGGCGCCGATCTCGTCGCCTGCGCCGTCTACCCGGTCGCGCTCACCGTCCACCGCATCTCGGGCGAGGCGCTCGCGACCGCGCTCGCAGGTCTCGGCCTGGACACCGGCGTCGACGTCGACGCCCTCTGGAAGGCGTCCGAGCTCGTGGACGAGCACATCGGCGACGAGCCCGTCACGCCGCTCGCGCCTCGGATCGCGGTGCGCGCGGCCGAGCACAAGGTCCCGCCGGGGCTCGTGGGGACGCTCGACGCGCACCTGCGCGCGCTCGGAGCCGGCGACCGGCTGGACGAGGTGCTGAACGAGCTGGCGCGGATCCGGGAAGAGGTGGGATGGCCGCCGATCGCCTCGCCGATCGGGCAGATCCTCGGCTCGCAGGCGCTGCTGCACGTTCTCTCGGCGAGCCGCTACCAGACCGTCGTCGACGAGCTGCGCGCCCTGATCGAGGGCCGCTACGGCAGCCCGCCGGGCCCGATCGACGCCACCGTCAAGCGCGCGGTCACCCTCTCCGGCGGCGCGCCCGAGGAGGAGGCGCCCGTCGACCTCGACTCGCTCCGCGACGAGGCGAAGGGCCTGGCCTCGAGCGAGGAAGAGCTCCTGCTGCTCGCGCTCTTCGACGAGGAGGCCGAGCCGCTGCTGACGGCGATCCGCGGCCGCGCGAGCGGCGACGACAGCCTCACCGCGGGCGGCGTCGACCAGGCACGTGCCGAGCGCATCCGCGAGATCGTGCGCATCGTCCAGGAGTCCGGCGTTGGCGAGGTGACGATCGAGGAGGCCGGCATGCGGGTCTCGGTCCGGCGGACGCCGGAGCCGCTCGAGAGCCGCCTTGCGCCGCTCGAAGGGGAGGGCGAGGGCGCCTTGCCGCCGCCTCCGGCCCCGGCGACCGACGGCGTCGTCCGCGTCGAGGCGCCGATGGTCGGCGTCTTTTACCGCGCACCGCAGCCGGGTGCGCCGCCGTTCGTCGAGGAGGGCGACACGGTCGGGGCGGGCCAGACGCTCTGCATCCTCGAGGCGATGAAGCTGATGAACGAGATCAAGGCGGACGCGCCAGGGACCGTGCGCGCGATCCACGTCGGCAACGCGGAGCCGGTCGAGTTCGGGCAGCTGCTGTTCGAGCTCGAGCCGGTCGGGCGGCAGCCGCTCGACGCGGTCTAGCCGGTGCCACTGATGTTCAACCGCGTGCTGGTGGCGAACCGCGGCGAGATCGCCGTCCGCGTGATCCGCGCGCTCCACCAGAACGGCGTCGAGGCGGTGGCCGTCTACTCGACCGCCGACGCCGACGCGCTGCACGTGCGGCTCGCCGACCGCGCCGTCCGCGTCGGGCCGCCGCCGGCGGCGGAGAGCTACCTCAAGATCCCGTCGATCGTCGCGGCCGCGACCACGACGGGCTGCGAGGCCGTGCACCCCGGCTACGGCTTCCTCTCCGAGAATCCCGCCTTCGTCGAGGCCTGCGCCGACAACGACCTCGCCTTCGTGGGGCCGGATGCGGACGTGATGGCGCGGATGGGCGACAAGGTGCAGGCGAAGCTCGAGCTGCGCGCAGCGGGCGTGCCGCTCGTGCCCGGAACCGAAGGCGCGACGAACGTGGAGGAGGCGCGCGCCGCGGCCGACGACGTCGGCTACCCGGTGCTGCTGAAAGCTGCAGCCGGCGGCGGCGGCAAGGGGATGCGGCTCGTCAGCGGCCCCGACCAGCTCGAGTCGGCCTACGGCATGGCGGCGATGGAGGCCGAGGCCGCATTCGGCGACGGCAGCCTCTACCTCGAGAAGGTGGTCTCGCCCGCGCGCCACGTCGAGATCCAGGTGCTCGCCGACGGGCAGGGCGGCGTGCTCACGCTCGGCGAGCGCGAGTGCTCGATTCAGCGGCGCCACCAGAAGCTGATCGAGGAGTCGCCGTCGCCGGGCCTCGACCCGGAGACGCGCGAGGCGATGGAGGACGCGGCCGAGCGCGCCTGCCACGCGATCGGCTACCGCAACGCCGGCACCTTCGAGTTCCTGCTCGGGCCGGACCGCTCGTTCTACTTCATCGAGCTGAACGCGCGGCTCCAGGTCGAGCATCCGGTGACGGAGATGGTCACGGGCTTCGACCTCGTGCGCGAGCAGCTGCGGGTCGCGGCCGGCGAGCGGCTTGAGCGCACGGGACGCGCCGATCGCCGCGGGCACGCGATCGAGGTCCGGCTGAACGCCGAGGACCCGCGCAACGACTTCGCGCCCGCGCCGGGCCTGGTGACGCGCTTTCGCCCGCCGCTCGGGCCGGGCGTGCGCCTCGACACGCACCTCGAGGACGGCTACCTCGTGCCGCCGCACTACGACTCGCTGCTCGGCAAGCTGATCGTCTGGGACGAGACGAGGCCGCAGGCAATCGAGCGCGGACGGTGCGCGCTCGGCGAGCTCGTGCTCGAAGGCGTTCCCACCACGCGGGAGCTCGCGATCGACATCCTGGGCAGCGAGGAGTTCGCCAGCGGCCGTTACTCGACCGGTTACCTCGCCGAGGCCGCGGGCCGCCTCCCGGCGCTCGTCGCGTCGTGACGGAGCCACTCGTTTTTCGCAACGCTGCGGGCTCGGTCACCGTCACGGCAGCGGCGCTGTCGCGGCTCGTCGCCGACGCGGTCGGCACCGTCGACGGCGCGCGGCTGCGGCGTCCGAGACGCGGGCTCGAGATCCGCCACGCGGACGGCCACGCCACGGTCACGCTAGAGCTGTCCGGCCGCTTCGGCGAGCCGCTGCCGGAGCTCGCGCGGACGGTTCAGGAGCGCGTCGCCGAGGCGCTGGCGCAGACGGCCGGGCTCGAGGTCGAGCGTGTGGACGTCGAGATCGAGGAAGTCGCGTGAGCCGCCGCGCCGACCGCCGCACGGCCCTCGTCCTGCTCTACCAGTGGGACGTCACCGGGCAGGAGCTGGCGTCGCTGTTCGAGGGCGACGTCGCGCCGTTCTCGCGGGAGCTCGCCGAGGAGGTGATCGAGCGGCACGAGGAGCTCGACACGCGCATCACCGCGGCCGCCGACGAATGGACCGCCGACCGGCTCGGGGCGCTCGAGCGCAACATCCTGCGCATGGCCATCCTCGAGCTCGACCGCGGCGAGATTCCGATCGAGGTGGCGATCGACGAGGCGGTCTCGCTGGCCAAGCGCTACTCCTCGGAGGACGCCGGGCGCCTCGTCAACGGCATACTCGGCCGGATCGTGAAGGATAGGGCGGCATGAGGCGTTGTTCTCCGGCCGAGTTTGGAACGGCCGCACCGGCAAAGCCGGCACGGCCTCCTCAGCGGCATCGCAAGCGACGCCTCGGCGGCCAATCGTGAAAGAAAGGGCGGCATGACCGGCGCCGAGGAGCGCTTGAAGAGTGCGGAGCAGCTGCTCGACCGGCTCGAGCGCACGCGCGCACGGCTCGAGGAGACCAGCGACCCCGACGAGGCGATCGAGATCCTGACGGAGCTCTCCGAGATCGCGAAGGAAGTCGAGGCGCAGCTGCAGCAGGCCAAGCGGGAGGCGGAGTCATGAGCTCACCGGAGGAGCTGCGGCCGCTCGTCGAGTCGTACCTCGCCGACCTGGCGCTGACGCCGGAGCTCGGCGGGCTCGACGCGTCGATCCGCTACGCGCTGGAGGGCGGCGGCAAGCGCGTGCGCCCGGTGCTGTGCCTCGCGACGGCGGAGTCCGCTGGGGCCGAGCCGGAGGCGGCGCTGCCGGCCGCCGCAGCGCTCGAGCTCGTCCATTCCTTCTCGCTCGTGCACGACGATCTCCCGGCCCTGGACAACGACGAGCTTCGGCGCGGGAGGCCGAGCACGTGGGCGCAGTTTGGCGAGGCGGTTGCGATCCTCGCCGGCGACGCATTGCTCGGCGAGGCGCTCCGGCTCGCGCTCTCGTACCCGTCGCCGGCGGTCGCGCGCGAGCTCGTGCAGGCGACGCTCGGGATGATCGGCGGGCAGTACCTCGACATCACCGGCGGCGGCGACGACCTCGTGGCGCTGCACCGGTTGAAGACCGGCTGCCTTTTCTCCGCGTCGATCGCGTGCGCGCTGTGGGTCGCCGAGGTGCCGGAGCCGGAGCAGAAGCCGTGGCGTGCCTTCGCGGACGAGATCGGCCTTCTCTTCCAGATCGTCGACGACATCCTCGACGAGGACGGCTACCTGCTCGAGCACGGGCCTGAGAGGGCGCGCGCACTCGCCGACGAGGCCGCGGAACGGGCGCAGGCGCGGCTCGCCGAGATCGACGCCGACACCTCGGTCCTCGGCGGCATCGTCACGGGCCTCGCTGCGCGAACCTCCTAGCCGGTGGCGCGGCTGAGCAACGACACGGCGGAGCTGCTCGCGCGGACCTCGTTCGACGGTCGTGAGCTGAGCTTCGACTTCCCCGGTCTCGAGATCGGCGTCGCGGAGTACGACGAGGGGCCGACGGGGTGCACGGTGTTCTCGTTCCCCGACGGTGCCGCCTCGTCGATCGATGTCCGCGGCGGCTCGCCCGGTGTGAGCGGCGCGGGCTACGAGCTCGTCCACGCGATCTGCCTCGCCGGCGGCTCCCTCTACGGCCTCGAGGCGGCTGCCGGGGTCGCCGCAGAGCTCCTCGCACGGCGCGATTACCGGACGGGCTGGCTCGACATTCCGCTCGTGGCGGGCGCGATCGTGTTCGACTGGGGCCCGCGCGACAACGCTGTCTATCCGGACAAGGAGCTCGGCCGCGCGGCGTTGAGGGCGGCCCGGCCGGGCTCGTTCCCGCTCGGCGCGCGAGGAGCCGGGCGGTCGGCGACGGCCGGCAAGCTCTTCGCCTACGAGGAGGGCGAGCCGGCAGGCCAGGGCGCGGCGTTCCGCCAGGTCGGCGGGACGAAGCTCGCGGTCTTCACCGTCGTGAACGCTGTCGGCGCCGTGGTCGACCGGGACGGCGCCGTGGTCGTCGGGCACCACGACCGGGAGTCGGGGGTCCGCCGCCGGCTCGTCCCGGGCGTGGAGGAGCGGCTGGCGGCCGGCCTGTCGGTGCGGCCGCCGCCGGGCAACACGACCCTCACCGTCGTCGCGACCAACGTCGCGCTCGACGCGCGGCAGCTACGGACCCTCGGACGCCAGGTCCACGCTTCGATGGCGCGTGCTATCCAGCCGTTCCACGCACTCGAGGACGGGGACGTCCTCTTTGCCGTCACCACCGGAGCGGTCGACAGCGACCCGCTGCTGGACACGACCGCGCTCGGCGTAGTGGCGTCGGAGCTCGCGTGGGACGCCGTCCTCTCGGTCGCCGACGGCGCGGCTTGAAAAAGCGCCTCGACGTGCTGCTGGTGGAGCGCGGGCTGGTGGAGAGCCGCGCGCAGGCGCAGGCCCTCGTGCTCGCAGGGCGGGTGCCGGGCTACGACAAGGCGGGCCAGCAGGTGGACGACTCGGCGGAGCTGTCGGTGACCGAGCCGCCGCGCTACGTCTCGCGGGGTGGCGAGAAGCTCGCGAACGCGCTCGATGCGCTGGGTGTCGATCCCGCGGGCCGCGATTGTCTCGACGTCGGTGCGTCGACCGGCGGCTTCACGGACGTCCTCCTGCAGCGGGGTGCCGCGCGCGTGGTCGCGCTCGACGTCGGCTACGGGCAGTTGCACCCGCGCATCCGCGAGGACCCACGCGTGACCGTGCTCGAGCGGACGAACGTGCGCGAGGTGCGGGGGCTGCCCTTCGCGCCGGACCTCGTCGTCTGCGACGTCTCCTTCGTCAGCGTTCGCAAGGCCCTGCCGCCGGCGCTCGAGCTCGCGGCGGCCGGCTGGGAGGCGGTCGTGCTCGTGAAGCCGCAGTTCGAGGGGGCACGCGGCGAGGCACGCAGGGGCGTCGTGCGCGATCGCGACGTCTGGCGGCGCGTCCTGCGCGAGGTTGCGGAGGAGGCGGCGGAGTGGGGGGCGCGGACGCTCGGCGTCGTAGACTCCGGCCTGCCCGGCCCGAAGGGGAACCGCGAGTTCTTCCTGCACCTCGTCCAGCGCGAGCGGCCGGAGATTCCCGATGAGCTCGAGCACTGGATCGACGAAGCGACAGCCTGACGTGCGGCGTGCGGCCGTGATCACGCATGGCCAGGTGGAGACGGTGCGCGAGCCCCTCGAGCGGCTGCGCGCCCTCGCGCAGGAGCGGGGTGTCGAGCTCGCGCTGCCGGAGGAGGAGGTCGCGAAGCACGGCGACGGCGGCGCGGGCGACGTGACAGGCGCCGATCTCGCGATCGTGCTCGGCGGGGACGGCACGATGCTGCGGGCGCTGAAGATGTTTCTCGGGACGACCGTGCCCGTCTTCGGGGTGAACTTCGGGCGCGTCGGCTTTCTCGCCTCGGCGGAGGCGGAGGAGCTTGAGCTCGGCGTCGGGCGAGCGTTCGACGGCGACTTCGACGTCGTCGAGCTGCCGGCCCTGGAGGCATCCGCCGGCAGGGAGCGCTGGCAGGCGGTCAACGACGTCGTCGTCACGAGCTCGACGCTCGGCCGCATGATCGAGCTCGGCTGGGCGATCGGCGGCGAGGATCTCGGCTCGCTGCCGTGCGACGGCCTCATCTGCTCGACGCCGTCGGGGTCGACCGCCTACAACCTCTCAAACGGGGGGCCGGTGCTCGTGTGGGGGTTGGACGCGATGGCGCTGACCTTCGTCGCGCCGCACTCGCTGCACGCGCGGCCCCTGGTCGTCCCGCGCGGCCGCACGCTGACGGTGACGAACCGGACGACAGCCGTCGGCGCGACCGTGCTCGTCGACGGCCACTCGGTGTACGAGCTGGCGCCGGGCGACCAGGTGGGGGCGCGGCTGTCGGAGCAGAGCAGCCTGCTCGCGACGCTCCCCGAAGAGACGTTCTTCACGCGCTACCGGCGCACCTTCGTCCCGGAGTGAACTGGCACGAAGTCGGCACACATCCGTCACACACTTGTGAGCCCAGGGCCGGTACCGTCCCTAACCCCCACCCACCCAGGGGCGCGCGCATGAAGAGAGAAGAGCGCGCCGGCACCTGCCGGTTTTGGACCGTCGCCGTGCACCGCTTTCGGGCGTAGCATCCAGGCGTGCTCCGGCGCCTGCGCATCGAGAACCTCGTCCTCATCCGCGAGGCCGAGCTCGCCCTCGGGCCGGGCCTCAACGCGATCACCGGCGAGACCGGGGCCGGGAAGACGATCCTCGCGCAGGCGATCGGCCTCCTGCTCGGCGCCCGCGGCGACACCGCATTCGTCGGTCCGGACGGCGACGAGGCGTACGTCGAGGCCGAGCTCGAACCGCCGCCGGGCTTCTTCGGAGACGACGAGCTCGCCACGCTCGCGGAGTTGCGACCGCAGGACGAGGACGGCCTCGTGCTCGCGCGCCGCGTCTTCCCCGACGGCCGCACCCGCGCCTACGCCTGGGGTCGGAGCGCCGCTCGCGAGGATGTCGCCACGGCTGCCGAGCAGCTGATCGCGATGTCGGGCCAGTTCGAGCAGCGCCGCCTCGCAAGGCCCGCGTACCAGCTCGACGTGCTCGACGCCTTCGCCGGGGCCGAGCAGCAACGGCGACGCGCCGAGCTGCGCTCCGCCTGGCGCGAGCTGGCGGCGGCGCGCCGGCGCCACCACGAGCTGACGCAGGATGCGGCGGCCGCCGAGGCGCGCCTTGTCGAGCTGCGCGCGCTGGTCGCGGACACCGAGGGTTTCGAGGCGACCACCGAGGACGAGCTGCGGGCGGAGCGCGAGCGGCTGCGGCACGTGACCGAGCTGGCCGAGGGCGCCGCCGCCGCGGGCGAGGCGCTCGCACCCGACGAGGGCGAAGGTGCCGCCGGCCTCGCTGCGGTCGCCGAGCGTGCGATCGCGCCGCTGGAGCGCCTCGCGCCGGAGCTCGAGCGCGCCGGGAACGAGCTGCGCGACGTCGAGCTGCGCCTGCGCGAGACGGCCTCCGAGCTGCGCGCGTTCCTGGCCTCGCTCGAGGCGGAGCCGGACCGGCTGGAGCACGTCGAGGCCGAGCTCGACCGCATCGCGGCAGCGCGCAGGCGCTTTCGCTGCGAGACCTACGAGGAGCTGCTCGCGCGCGCCGCCGAGGCACGCGCCGAGCTGCACGCACTCGATGCCGGCGCCGATCCGGTCAGGGCCGCGGCGGAGGCGCTCGCCGAGGCCGAAGCACGCACTGCGGGCCTCGCCGAGGCTCTGCACGAGGCCAGGACCGGCGCGGCCGAGCCCTTCGCCGCCGCGGTCGCCGAGGAGCTGCGCGGGATCGGCCTCGGCGACGGCGAGTTCCGCGTCGAGCTGCGCGAACGCGAACCCGGGCCGACTGGCGCTGACGAGGCCGCGTTCCTGATCCGGCCGAACCCCGGCCTCCCGTTCGCGCCTGCCGCCGAGACGGCCTCCGGCGGAGAGCTCTCGCGCATCGCGTTGGCGATCGCGGCGGTCGGTGGCGGCGAGACGATCGTCTTCGACGAGATCGACGCTGGAATCGGCGGCCAGACCGCCCACGCCGTCGCCGAGACGCTGCGCCGCCTGGCCGAGCGCGCGCAGGTGATCACGATCACGCACCTGCCGCAGATCGCCTCGGTCGCCGACCGGCACTTCCGCGTCGAGAAGGTCGCGGGCGACCCGACGCACACGACGATCGAGGAGCTGGCGGAGCCCGAGCGGAGCGACGAGCTGACGCGGATGCTCGGCGGCGAACAGTTCATCTCTGCCGTCCAGCAGGAGCGATGAGCTTCATCGAGTTCACCGGCCGCGCCCGCCTCGGCAAGCGCACGAAGAACCTCGTCGGTCGCCTCGGCCCCGACGACGTCGCGATCATCGACCACCAGGACATCGACCGCGTCTCGGCGGAGGAGCTGCTCGAGTCGGGCGTCCGCGTCGTCGTGAACGTCTCGCCGTCGCAGACCGGGCGTTTTCCCAACCCCGGCCCGCTGCTCCTCGTCCGCGGCGGCGTCCGCCTGATCGACGCACCCGGCGCGACGCTCTTCGACGAGCTGAGCGACGGCGAGGACGTGACCGTCCGCGGCTCGAGCGTCTTCCGCAACGGGACGTGTGTCGCGAACGGTCGCTCGCTGGCCGCGGACGAGCTTCACCGCGCGCTCGCCGAACAGCAGGGGCGCGTAACCGAGGCACTCGAGGGCTTCGCGGAGAACACGCTCCGCTACCTGCGCGACGAGGGGCGGCTGCTCACGCAGGGCATCGACTTTCCGCCGCTCGAGACGCGCTTCCGGGAGCGGCACGCGCTCGTGGTCGCGCGCGGCCCGGGCTACAAGCGAGACCTAGCGATCGTCCGGCCCTACGTGCGCGACTTCAAGCCGGTGCTCGTGGGCGTCGACGGAGGCGCCGACGCGCTGCTCGCGGCGGGGATGAAGCCGCACGTGATCGTCGGGGACATGGATTCGGTCTCGGACGCCGCCCTCCGCGGTGGCGCCGAGCTCGTCGTCCACGCCTACCGCAACGGCGCCGCGCCCGGTGCGCCCCGGCTCGAGCGCCTCGGCCTCGGGTACTCGACCGTCTCGGCGCCGGGAATCAGCGAGGACATCGCGCTCCTGCTCGCCTTCGAGAAGGGCGCCGAGCTGATCGTCGCCGTCGGGACGCACTTCAACCTGACCGAGTTCCTCGAGCGCGACCGGGCGGGAATGTCGTCGACCTTCGTCACGCGGCTCAAGGTCGGCGAGATCCTGATCGACGCGAAGGGGGTCTCGCGGCTGGTCAGCCGTCAGGTCGGGCTCTGGCCGCTGATCCTGTTCGCGGTCGCCGGTCTCGGGGCCGTGGTCGTCGCCGTCGCCGCGTCGCCGGGATTGCGGCACTTCATCAGCCTGCTCGGCCAGCGCATCCGCGATCTCCTCGGTCTCGGCTAGCCGTGCCGACCTACACGGAGACCCGCCAGCTGCTCGCGCCCCTCGAGGACGTCTGGCTGTTCCTGGCCGAGCCGCACCACTTCTCTGACTGGTGGCCGGGCGTTGCCGGCGTGACGCCCGACCGCCGCGGCCTCGCGCCCGCCGCGCGCTGGAAGCTGCACGCGCCGATGCGGCCGTCGCTCTTCCGGAGGCCGGCGGCGGAGTCGACCCTCGTCGTGATCGAGGTCGAGACGATGAAGCGGGTGACGTGGTACCTGACCACGGAGCGGCTCGACGTCGAGCTCAGGCTCGCGGACGCCGGCCGGCACTACACGCGGGCGGAGCTGACCGTGAGCGGGCCGTTCATGGTCGGCCTGCGGCGCTCGCTTCCGCGGAACGCGCTCAGGCGCCTGCACGCCCTGTGCCAGACTGCCGCGGAGCTCTGAGATGTTCGACCTCCGCTACCACGTCGCGTCGCTCGCGGCCGTCTTCCTCGCGCTGATCATCGGGATCCTCGTCGGCGTGGGCATTTCCGGCCCGGTCGACAGCGCCAAGACGAAGTTCCTCGAGGAGCAGGTCGCGAAGTACCAGCGGCAGCTCGACCAGTCGGCGACGCAATCAGGCGAGGTCACGCGCGACCAGCAGGCGGCGCGCACGTTCATCAACGAGACGTACCCGGTGCTGGTGCGGAACCGCCTGCGCGGAAAGAAGATCGCGGTCGTCTTCGTGGGCTCGGTGGACGGCGGCATCCGCAAGGCGGTCAAGGGGCTGCTGGAGGACAGCGGGGCGCAGCAGCTGCGCCTGAGGTCGCTGAAGGTCCCGGTCGACGTGCGCCAGCTCGGCGCCGCGCTAAAGAGCCAGCCCGCAGCCGTGGGGCTCCGGGGCAGGAAGAACGTCGAGGAGCTCGGCCGCTCGCTGGGCGAGGAGCTGATGCTCGGCGGCGACACGCCCCTCTGGGACTCGCTCACGGGCTCTACGCCGCTGGTCGAGGAGGTCGTCGGCGGGAGCAAGGCGCCGGCCGACGGCGTCGTCGTCGTACGCACTGTCACCCCCCAGCGCGGCGCGACGAGCCGGTTCCTGCTCGGGCTCTACTCGGGGTTGGCGGCTACGCCCGTCCCGGCCGTGGGCGTCGAGCGGACGGACGCGGCCGAGTCCGCGACGAAGGCCTTCGCGCAGGGCGGCCTCTCGTCGGTGGACGACGTGGACAACCCGGCCGGCCGGCTGGCCACTGTGCTCCTGCTCGCTGGAGCTCCCCCGGGGCAGTACGGCGTGAAGGACACGGCCGATGAGACGCTCCCGCCGTTTCCCCCGCGCACCGCCGCGGGTGGCTGAGCCGCTCACGATCCTGATCGCGGCGCGGGACGAGGAGGCGCGGATCGGGGAAACGGTGGCGGCCTTGCGGGGAGCGTTTCCGGAGGCCGAGCTGCTCGTCGCCGACGACGGCTCGCGCGACGGCACTGCTGCGGCGGCCGAGCACGCCGGCGCGCACGTCGTCCGCCTGCCGCGCCTCGGCAAAGGGCAGGCGTTGACGCTCGCGGAGCGCGAGGCTCCTCCGGGCGCACTGCTGCTCTGCGACGCCGACCTCGACGGCGACCTCGCGCCGCTCCTCGACGACGGCGCCGACCTGGCGATCGCGGCGTTCGCCGAGCGACAGGCCGGCGGCTTTGGGATCGCAAAGCGCGCCGGCCGCGCTCTCGTCCGCGCATTGGGCGGCTTCGATGCCCGCGAGCCGCTCTCGGGCCAGCGGGCGCTCTCGGCCGCTGCACGCGATGTCTGCTTCCCGCTCGCGCCGGGATTCGGCAGCGAGGTGCGAATGACGATCGACGTCGCCCGCGCCGGCCTGCGCGTCGAAGAGCGGGAACTGGCGCTGCGCCACCGCGCGACTGGCCGCGACCCGCGCGGCTTCGTGCATCGTGGCCGTCAGTTGCTCGACGCTGTCCTAGCCTGCGGGCCGACCGCCACGAACTACCGCGGCCTGCGGCTCGCGCTCGTCGGTGGACTCGTCGCGCTGGGTGGCGCGGGCGGGCCCCAGCGGGTGCGGCTCGGTGTCGCCGCCACGGTGGCGCTCGGGCTCGCCGACGACCTCTGGAGCGGCCCCGAGCGCGGCTTCCGCGCCCACCTCTCTCGCGGCCCGACGACCGGGGTCGCCAAGGGCGTAGGCATCCCGCTCGTCGCCCTGGCGGCCACCCGTTCCCTCCGGGCCGCGACGCTGGTCGGCCTCGCCGCGAACGCCCTCAACCAGCTCGACACGCGCCCCGGGCGAGCGCTGAAGGCGTTCCTCGCGGGCGCGCTGCTCGTCCGCGGGTCGGCGAAGGCGTACGTCCCGATGGCCGTCCTGCTTGTTCCCTACGATCTCCGCGAGATGACGATGCTTGGCGACGCGGGGGCGAACGGTCTTGGGGCCGTGCTAGGTTATGGATCCGTGGGCAAGCTCACGGGCAGGGGCCAGATCCTTTCGATTGCAGCGCTCGCGGCACTCACCGTCGCCGGCGAGACGCGCTCCCTCGGCGCCCTGATCGAGCGGACGCCCGGCCTGTCGCACCTCGACCGCCTGGGGCGCGCGTAGTGGCGCGCCGGCCGCCGAAGTACGTCTTCGTCACCGGCGGCGTCGTCTCGTCTCTCGGGAAGGGCATCACCGCCGCCTCGCTGGGACGACTGCTGAAGGCGCGCGGGCTGAAGGTGCAGGTGCAGAAGTTCGACCCGTACATCAACGTCGACCCCGGCACGATGAGCCCGTTCCAGCACGGCGAGGTCTTCGTCACCGAGGACGGCGCCGAGAC
>JBJMJY010000063.1:0-13920 GCA_045806105.1 Gaiellaceae bacterium
CGCACAATGTTGGGCCACCACACCTTCCGATGGGGCATAGCCAAGTGCTGAGGCGTCGCCTGCGACGCCGCCCCGGAGGTTGGGCGGGCTCTGCCCGTGCGACCGTCTTCACGCACAATGTTGGGCGACTACACCTTCCGATGGGGCGTAGCCAAGTGGTAAGGCAGCGGGTTTTGGTCCCGCGATCCCAGGTTCGAATCCTGGCGCCCCAGCCATTTCTGCCGTGACCGACTCCCGCCTCGCAGCCGTGGTGCTCGCGGCCGGGCTCGGGACGCGCATGCGCTCCGAGACGCCGAAGCACCTCCACCCGCTCCTCGGCAGGCGCCTCGCCGACTGGGTGGTCGAGGCCGTGCGCGAGCTCGGGCCGCAGCCGCTCGTCGTCGTTACCTCGGCCGACGCACGCGATGCGTTCGAGGGCGAAGGCCTGGAGACCGCCGTGCAGGAGGAGCCGCGCGGCACCGGCGACGCGGCCGCCGCTGCGCGCACCAGCCTCGAGGGCTTCGACGGCGACGTCCTCGTCGTCACGGGCGACGCCGCGACGATCACCTCGGAGCTCCTCGGCCGCATGCTCAGGACGCATCGCGACGCGGGCGCTGCGGCGACAGTGCTGTCGTTCGAGCTGCCGAACCCCGAGGCCTACGGCCGCATCGTCCGCGACGGCGACGGGGCGCTGCAGGCGATCGTCGAGGCGCGCGACGCGAGTGAGGACGAGCTGGCGATCCGCGAGGTGAACTCTTCCATCTACGTCTTCGAGGGGCAGAAGCTCTGGCCGGCGCTGGAGGGTCTGAAGCCGGACAACGTGCAGGGCGAGCTCTACCTCACCGACACCGTTCGCCACCTGGCTGCGGCCGGCGAACGCGTCGCGGTGCACAAGGCGGAGAATCCCGCCGAGTGCGAGGGCGTGAACACGCGCGCCGAGCTCGCCGCGGCAGCCGCCGTGCTGCGCGATCGGATCAACCAGGCGCACATGCTGGCGGGCGTCACGATCGTCGACCCGGTCTCGACATGGATCGACCCGACAGTGCAGCTCGCGTCCGACTCCACGATCCAGCCGTTCACCATTCTGCGCGGCGCGACCAGCGTCGCCAAGGGCGCCGAAGTGGGCCCGCACGCCGTCGCCGTCGACGCCGCGATCGGCCCCGGAGCGCTGGTCGGCCCCTTCTGTTACCTTCGCCCAGGAACGATCCTGGAGGACAGCGCGAAAGCTGGCGCGTTCGTGGAGATCAAGAACTCGCGGCTCGGCGCAGGCGTGAAGGCGTCACACCAGTCCTACATCGGCGACGCGGATATCGGAGAGGGGACGAACATCGGCGCGGGCAACATCACGGCCAACTTCTCGCACCGGGCGGGGCAGCCCAAGGGCCGCACGACGATCGGGCGCAACGTCAGGACCGGCGTCCACAATGCGTTTGTTGCTCCCGTCGAGATCGGCGACGATGCCTGGATCGGGGCCGGATCGGTCATCAGCACCGATGTGCCGCCCGGGTCGCTGGCCATCGCGCGCGCGCGCCAGGTGACGAAGGAGGGCTACGTCGACGAGCAGCGGAAGCGAGCAAGTGACTGAGACCGTCGCGATCCCCGGGCTCGAGTCGGCCGAGACGCCGGCCGTCGAGGTCTCGCCGACGATGGGCCACTGGATCGAGCGGGGCCCGCTGAAGCGCCTGATGGTCTTCTCCGGCCGGTCGCACGGCGACCTGGCGCAGGCGATCGCGCGGCAGCTCGGGGTGGAGCTCGGCGAGATCGAGCTCGAGCAGTTCGCGAACGACGAGACCTATTGTCGCTACCTGGAGTCGATCCGCGGCGCCGACGTCTTCCTCGTCCAGACCGGATGCGAGCCGGTCGACCGGAACGTGATGGAGCTGCTGTTCATGATCCAGGCCGCAAAGCTCGCATCCGCGAAGCGGATCACGGCGGTGATTCCGTGGTTCCCGTACTCGCGCCAGGATCGCAAGGCGAAGCCGCGCGAGCCGATCTCGGCGCGGCTGGTCGCAGACATGCTCCAGCTCGCAGGAGTCGACCGGGTGCTGACGATGGACCTGCACGCGGGCCAGATCCAGGGCTTCTTCACGATCCCCGTCGATCACATGACCGCGCAGCAGCTGTTCGCCCGCCACTTCCGCGACCTCGGCCTTCACGGCGACGGCGTGGTCTCGGTCGCGCCCGACGCCGGCAGGGCCAAGGTCGCGGTTCGGTTTGCAGAAATGCTCGAGGCGGACTTCGCGGTGATGCACAAGACGCGCACCGCCCACGACCAGGTCGAGGTGACGGAGGTGACCGGCCGGGTCAAGGGCAAGGTCTGCATCGTCGGCGACGACGTCACGACCACCGGCGGGACGCTGATCCAGGGCGCGCAGGCCCTGAAGGAGCACGGTGCGTCGGAGGTCTGGCTCTCGGTGACCCACGCGCTCCTCAACGACGAGGGCCTCGAGCGCCTCGGGCGCGCTGACGTTGCCGGAATTGTCGTCACCGACACTGTCCCGATCGATCCGATCAAGAAGCCGGACAACATGACGGTGCTGACGGTGGCGCCGCTCCTCGCGGAAACGATCATGAACGTCTTCGAGGACGATTCCGTCTCCGCCATCTTCGGCGGCGAGAACCAGCTCTTCTAGGGTCTGCGGGCAACTGTGGGTTTGCGGGCCCGCTTGCTGACGAAGTGGTAGGCGCGATCAGCGCAGCCATCCCCTACCGCTGTGCGAGTCCCAGCGGCCGGCCGGGAGCCGATGTGCTCCCGGCCCGCCGCCGCTGCTCAGAAGGTCTGGCGGTCAAGCGTGATCAGCTCGTCGGCGAGCGGTTGCCCGCGCTGTCGGCGACGACCGTGAAGGAGTGGGCGTCGCGGGCGCGAGCAGGAGTACCGTCACGGCCGGCTCACCGGTCCAGTGGACGTTCGAGAGGGCGCCGTCCGCGAAGACGCGATAGGTGCAGCAGGTGGAGTCGTCGTCGGCGACCGCGGGCCAGGTGAGGCGCCCAGGGGTCGACGAGGTCGTGCCGGTTACGGAGACGACGGGCGCGGCCGGCGGCGTGGTGTCGACGGGAAGCGTGCGGCGCGCCTAGCTAGGCCGAAGCCTGGCTAGGACTCGCGTTCACCGCGCAGAACCCCGACAATGAGCCCGTGAGCACCCAAACGACAGTCGAGATCGATCGCGCCCGCATTGCGGAGCTGACCGAGCGCGAGCAGCGCCGGCTCGACCAGTCGACGCCCGGTTCGCGCGCGATGTACGAGCGCGCGCGGCAGGCGCTTGCCGGCGGGGTCGCGTCCGCATACCAGAGTCGACAGCCGTGGCCGATCTACCTCGAGCGCGGCGTTGGCTCCAAGGTCTGGGACGTCGACGGCAGCGAGCGCGTCGACTTCCACAACGCCTTCGGCTCGATGCCGCAGGGCCACGCGCACCCGGCGATCACGCGCGCGGTCGAGCAGCGCCTCGAGCTCGGCACGCATTTTGCCGCGCCCACCGAGGACGCCGTCGTCGTCGCAGAGGAGCTCACGCGCCGCTGGGGCCTGCCGCGCTGGCGGTTCGTCAACTCCGGCTCCGAGGCGACGATGGACGCGATCCGCATCGCGCGCGCCCACACCGGCCGCGAGACGATCGTGAAGATCTTCGGCTCCTACCACGGCCACCACGACTACGTGATGGTCTCGATCGGCGTCCCGTACCACCGGATCGGGAACCGCGACAGCTACGAGTCGCTGCCCTACGGCGGCGGGATTCCGCAATCGGTCGCCGACCTCACCGTGCCCGTGCCCTTCAACGACGCCGCAGCGATGGAGCGGCGGATCGAGCGGCTCTTCGAGGAGGGCCGGCCGCCGGCCTGCGTGATCATGGAGCCGGCGATGATGAACCTCGGGGTGATCCTCCCCGAGCCCGGCTACCTCGAGGCGGTTCGCGAGCTCACGCAGCGCCTCGGTGTGCTGCTGATCTTCGACGAGGTCAAGACCGGGCTCTGCATCGCCGCGGGCGGGGCGGTCGAGCGCTTCGGCGTCACGCCCGACCTGGTCACGCTGGCCAAGGCGCTGGGCGGCGGCCTCTCGACGGGCGCGATCGGCGGCACCGAGGAGTCGTTCGAGACGGTCGAGGCCGGCACCGTCTACCAGGTCGGCACCTTCAACGGGAACCCGCTGGCGATGGCCGCTGCGCGCGCGAGCCTGACCGAGGTGCTGACGCCGGAGGCGTACGAACTGATCGAGGCGCGCGAGGAGCGGCTGCTGCGCGGCTGCCAGGACGTGATCGAGCGCCACAATCTCCCCGGCTATGCGGTCGGCCTCGGCGCCAAGGGTTGCGTGACGTTCTCGCCCGAGCCCGTCGTCGACTACGAGTCGTTCAAGGCGAACCAGGACGGCGAGCTGGCCGACCTCGCCTGGCTCTACAACATGAACCGCGGCATCTACATGACGCCCGGCCGCGAAGAGGAGTGGACGCTGTCCGTTGTGCACTCCGAGGAGGACTGCGACGCGTTCGTCGGCGCCTTCGACGAGCTGGCGGCCGACCTGACCGCCTAGGAGGGGGCGGCGCGCCATAGTTGCAGGGCGATGGCCGAGCTTCCCACCGGCACGGTCACCCTGCTCTTCACCGACATCGAGGGCTCGACGCGCCTCCTGCAGCGCGCCGGTGACGCCTACGCGGGCCTGCTCGACGAACACCGGCGGCTGCTGGGCGACGCATTCCGGCGGCACGGCGGCGTCGTCGTCGACAGCGAGGGCGACGCCTTCTTCGTGGCGTTCGCGTCCGCGAAGGACGCAGTGGCCGCGGCGGCCGACGCGCAGCGCGCGCTCGCCTCGCACGATTGGCGGGCCGACAATGAGGTGCGCGTGCGGATGGGGCTTCACACGGGGGAGCCGCGTGTGGTGGAGGGCCGCTACGTCGGGCTCGACGTCCACCGTGCCGCGCGGGTGATGGCCGCCGGCCACGGCGGGCAGGTGCTCGTCTCGGAGTCGACGCGCGCGCTGCTGGACGACGGCTCGCGGCTCCGCGACCTCGGAGAGCACCGACTCAAGGATCTCTCGCGCCCGCAGCGGCTCTACCAGGTGGAGCTGCAGGGGTTGCCGGGCGAGTTCCCGCCGTTGAAGACGCTCGACAACCGCCCGACGAACCTGCCCGTGCAGCCGAACGAGCTGATCGGCCGGGAGCGCGAGCTCGCCGAGGCGGCGGCGTTGCTCAACAACGGGCTCCGGGTGCTGACGCTCACGGGCACCGGCGGCGCCGGGAAGACGCGGCTCGCGTTGCAGCTCGCCGCGGAGGTAGTCGAGGCCTTCGCGAACGGCGTCTTCTTCGTCTCCCTCGCCCCGGTGCGGGACTGGGAGCTCGTCGCGCCGACGGTCGCGCGGACGCTCGGCCTGCGCGAGCAGCCGGGGGAGACGGTGCTCGAAACGCTCGGCGACTACCTCGCCGACAAGGAGCTGCTACTCGTGCTCGACAACTTCGAGCAGGTGCTCGCTGCCGCGCCGGCCGTGGCCGGGCTCTGCGCCGGCTCGCCGCGGCTGAAGCTGCTCGTGACGAGCAGGACACCGCTTCGCCTCTCGGGCGAGCGCACGTACGCCGTGCCGCCGCTAGAGCTGCCTGAGTCGGTGCGGCTGTTCGCCGACCGGGCGCACGCGGCCGCCCTCGAGTTCGCCGTCACAGACGAGAACGAGGAGGCAATCGCGGAGATCTGCCGCCGCCTCGACCGCCTGCCGCTGGCGATCGAGCTGGCGGCCCCGCGCATCCGCAGCCTCCCGCCGGAGGCGTTGCTGCGCCGGCTCGACCAGCGGCTGAAGCTCCTCACCGGCGGCGCGCAGGACCTCGACGAGCGGCAGCGGACGCTCCGCGCCACGATCGAGTGGAGCTATGAGCTGCTGCCGGCCGCCGAGCGGGAGCTCTTCGCCCAGCTCGGCGTCTTCGTCGGCGGTTGCCGGCTCGACGCGGCGGAGGCCCTGTGCGACTCGATCGGCATCGACGTGCTCGACGGCTTGCAATCGCTCGTCGAGAAGAGCCTGCTGCGCCAGCGGCCCGACGCCGACGGGGAGCCGCGATTCTGGATGCTCGAGACGATTCGCGAATACGCGCTCGAGCTACTCGGCGGGGCCGGCGCGCTGGAGGACGCCCGCCGACGGCACGCCGACTGGTTTCTCGCGCTCGCCGAGCACGTGGACGTCGAGTCGCGCACGGGCGACCAGGCCGCCTGGTTCGTTCAGCTCGACGCGGACATCGCGAACCTCCGTGCCGCGCTCGACTGGGCCGAGGAGACGCGCGAGGGCGAGCTGATGCTGCGGCTCGCGACGGCGCTCTGGGGCTTCTGGGCGACGCGCGGACACATCGCCGAGGGCACGACCGTGCTCGAGGAGGCGCTCACGCTGTCGGGCCGGCGACCGGCGCGCGCGATGGTGGGGCTCTGTGCCCTGCACCTGCTGCGCGGGTGGAGCGAGGGTCTCCCCGACGACATCGACGAGGCGCTGCGAGCCTGCGAGGAGCTCGGCGACGACTACAGCCTTGCCCAGGCCTGGAACCTGCGAGGCCGGCTCCAAGGAAGCGTCCTCGGGCGCATCGGCGAGGGCGAGCGCGCGTGGCGCGAGGCTCTCCGCTTCGCCGATCGCGGCGGGTACCCCGCCGAGCGGACTGAGAGCATCAACTGGCTGCTGGTCGCCGCCGTCTTCGGGCCGCTTCCGGTCGAGGAAGGGATCGCGCGCTGCAAGGAGTTCTTCGACGCCTCGGGCGATGACCCGGCCACGCAGGCCTTCTGCTCGTGCCAGCGCGCGGTCCTCGAGGCGATGCGCGGCGACTTCGCGGTCGCGCGGGAGCAGCTCGCCGACGGCACCCGCGCGCTCGAGGAGCTCGGCCTGAGGGTATGGGCGGCGAATGCGGGGCAGGAGGCGTTCTTCGTCGAAATGCTCGCGGGTGATCCCAGTGCCGCGGCGGCGACGCTGCGGCGAAGCTACGAGACGCTCCTGGAGATGGGCGAGCGCGGCTTTCGCTCCACGATCGCCGGCCTGTTGGCGCACGCGCTGTACGCGCTGGGCGAGCACGACGAGGCCGAGCGCTTCAGCCGCGCCGGCGAGAACGCGGCGGCTTCGGAGGATGTGTACTCGCAGGCGCTCTGGCGCAGCGCGCGGGCGAAGGTACTGGCGGTCCGCGGGGACGCCGAGATAGCCGAGGTCACGGCATGCGAGGCCGTTGCTCTCACGGAGCGCACCGACCTCCTCAACACCCAGGCGGAGGCGTTGCTTGACCTCGCGGAGGTACTGGCGCTGAGCGGTCGGCGGGACGAGGCGCGCGCGGCTGCCCACGCCGCCGCCGCGCGGTTCGAGCAGAAGGGCAACCTCGCGTCGCTTGCGCGGGCGCTGCGCCTGGCCGAAGAGGCTGCGCCTTGACACCGCGACCACTGCGCTGGATATTCCGGCGCGTCCACCGGAAGGGGAGGCCGATGCAGGAGTCGAAGGGCGGCGGCCACCACCGCCGCCACATTCCCGACCACGTCGCGCAGTACCTCGCGCACCGAGCGCTCGACGATCTGCCCGAGCGTGCCTACGAGGCGATCGTCTCGCTCTCGCCGGAGGAGGTCGAGGTGCTCGAGCGGGTCGGTGCGGCCCTGGGCGACTGCGAGCCGCACATGAAGGCGTTCGCGCTCCACTGACGGAGACGCTGCAGTCCAGCGCGAGCCGCCGCTTCAGGCGCAAGCTCGAGCTCGTCATCGCGCCGTACTCGGAGGCGTGCGGGCTCCTCGTACTGCATCCGCGCGTCGCCGAGCTCTGGCCCGAGTACCTGATCGCCCAGCACCAGATCATCCGGGCGACGGTTCCGCTGACCCGAGCCGCGCTCGAGCGGGCGCGGGCGCTCGGCGACGAGGATCCGGTCGCCGCGCCGCTCGCGCGCTACCTCGAGCTGCACGTCGACGAGGAGCTCGGCCACGACGAGTCCCTGCTCGGCGACCTCGAGCTGTTGGGCTCCACGCGCGAGGCGGTGCTCGAGCGAATGCCGTCGCCGGCGGTCGCGAGCCTCGTCGGCGTGCAGTACTACTGGGCGCTCCACCACCACCCGATCGCGGTGCTCGGCTACATCGGCGTGATGGAGGGCTACCCGCCGACCGAGGAGCTCGTCACGACGCTGGCTGCGCGGACCGGCTTCCCGCGCGAGGCGTTCCGCACATTCTCCGAGCACGGCGAGCTCGACCCCGGCCATCGCGACCACCTCGACCGCACGCTCGACGCGCTGCCGCTCACGGAACGGCACGAGCAGGTGATCGGCGCGGCCGCGATCGCGACCGTCGCGCTGGCGACCCGCGCGCTCGAAGAGCTCCTGCAAGAGCGCTGATTCGGCGCTCCGCTACACTGCGCCGCCGATGGCCGGAGAGCGAATCAAGCTGCAGGTCGAAGAGCGTGAGAGCCGTGGCTCCGCGGAGTCGCGGCGCCTGCGCAAGCAGGGGTTGATCCCGGGCGTCCTCTACGGACGCGGGAAGACGCCGCACCCGATCTGCATTCCCGAGCGTGAGTTGCGCCGCGTCCTCACGGGCGGCCAGGGCCTGCACGCGATCCTCGACGTGACGCTCGAGGGCCAGAAGACGACGCATCCGTCGATCCTCAAGGAGTACCAGCAGCACCCGGTCAAGGGCGGGATCATCCACATCGACCTGCAGGAGGTGCGCCTCGACGAGCCGATCCAGGCGCGCGTCGTCGTCGAGCTCGTCGGTGAGCCCGTGGGCGTCACCGAGGGCGGAGTGCTCTCGCAGGTCAACCGCGAGGTGACCGTCCAGGCGCTGCCGATGGAGATCCCCGAGCACCTCGAGCTCGACGTGAGCATGATGGCCATCGGCGACACGCTGCGGCTCGTCGACCTGCAGGCCCAGGATGGGGTCGAGTACCTCGACGACCCCGAGGAGACGGTGCTCGCGACGGTGACGATGCCAACGCGGATCGTCGAGCCCGAGCCGGAAGAGGTCGAGGGCGAGGAGCTCGAGGAGGGCGAGCTGCCCGAGGGCGAGGTGCCCGAGGGCGAGGAGGCCCCGGCCGAGGGCGAGGCCGAGGAAGCCTCGGGCGAGCAAGAGACGTCCGAGGAATAGATGCGCCTCTTCCGTCGGGGCGAGCGCGCCTCGACGCTGGAACTGCTCGTCGCTGGGCTCGGCAACCCGGGCCGCGAGTACGAGCGCTCGCGGCACAACGCGGGCTGGCTGGTGCTGGACGAGCTCGCGCGGCGCCACTGCGGCTCGTGGCGCTCGAAGTTCTCCGGGTCGCTCTCGGAGGTGCGGCTCGGCGACGCGCGGGTCGCGCTGCTGAAGCCCGAGACGTACATGAACGAGTCCGGCCGCTCGCTCGGCGCGGCGGCGCGCTTCTTCAAGGTCGAGCCGCAGCAGGTGCTCGTCGTTCACGACGACGTCGACCTCGAGACCGCCCGGCTGCAGGCGCGCGCAGGCGGTGGGCTTGCCGGCCACAACGGACTGCGCTCGCTCGCGCAGCACCTCGGCTCCCAGGACTTCCTGCGGCTGCGGATCGGCGTGGGGAGGCCGGGCCGCGGCGACCGGCGCTCGGTCGCGGACTGGGTTCTCTCGCCGTTCGCGCCTGAGGACGATCCCGAGGCACTGGTCTCGCGCGCCGCCGACGCGGCCGAGACGATCGTCTCAGACGGGCTCGAAACCGCTCAGCAGCGGTTCAATTAGCGGTGTACTAGCGGTTCCAGCTCGGGCAGCAGGCGTTCTCGCGCAGCAGGACGCGATGACCGTCGCTCACCCGGCGGATCGTCAGCGCGAGGCCCTCGTCCCCGCCGCTGCCGACGTAGAAGCGGCCGTCGCTCGAGGCGATGTCGGCGTAATCGTCGAACTGCCGCAGGCGGTGGCTCTTCGTGTCGAGTACGGCGGCCTTCGTCCCGAACTCGGAGCGGAGACCGATCAGCAGCCGCTCCCCGTCGAGCCACGCGAGCGGCTGCAGGCCGTAGAAGCCCAAGACCACTATCGAGTCCGGCGCACGGGCGATCACGGGCGAGGGCTCGCCGCCGTCCGCGCCGATCGTCCAGATCCCCGGGGAGGAGCAGTCCTCGAGCGTCCGGCCCGGCGGGAAGTGGGAGAAGGCGATGCCGGAATCGCCCCAGACGGGAAAGGCGCTGAGCCCGTCGTGCGTGATCCGCTTCGCCGAGCCGCCGTCCGGGTCGGCTACGTAGAGGTCGAACTGGTCGCCGCAGATCCCCTGGTCGGTCGCCTCGGGCGCGCGCGAGTACACGATGTGCTTGCCGTCGGGCGCGAGGTCGAAGCCGTAGAGCGACCCGCTCGCGATCTGGCGCGCGCGACCGGTCTCGCGGTCGAGCCCGAGCAGCTTGACCACCGCAGGCCCGGTCGCCGCCGTCGCGTAGAGCGTCTTCCCGTCCGGCGACCACGCCTGCGGGTGGAGCCTCTGGGCCGTCAGCTCGTGCGAGGTCTTGCCGTCGGCCGAGAGCAGGGCGACCCCGCCGGCCCGCCGCTGCACCGCGACCGTGCGGCCGTCGGGCGAGAGAACCCCTGCGGAGCCCTCGGACAGCTTCCGCGCGTGCCCGCCGTCGGCCGCGGCGATCCAGACGCTCGCATCCCTGGCCGACTCGCCCGCCACGTAGACCAGATGCCGATCCTTCGGCGCCGCGCGGTTCTGGCCGCCGTCACCACACGCGGCCGCCATGAGCACCACGAGGACGGCCGCAACGCCGCAGATCCCCTTCCTCGCCACCACCCGATGATGATCGCATCGGGGGCTAGGATTGGCGAGCGCGGAACCGCCGGTTCCGCCTTTCGTCATGGACCTGCGCGAGACGACACGACCCGTGCTCCACCCCCTCGTCGAGCAGCTGCTCGGTGACGAGCGCCTGACCGCGTACGCCGAGGCGCTGCCCGCGCCCGCCCGCGTCTCGGAGCCGGCGCTGCCGCTGCTGCTCGCGGCGCTGCACGAGCACCTGGAGCGCGCGCTCGTCTGCGTGCTGCCCGAGGACGCCGACGCGCGGGACGCCGCCGAGGCGGCGCGCTGGTTTCTGGGCGAGGAGCGGGTCGCGCTACTCCCGAGCCGCGGCGTGCGCTGGGGCTCCGGCCTCGAGCCGCCGCCGCACCTCGTCGGCGAGCGAGCGCGGGCGCTCGACGTGCGGGCCTCGGGCGGCCTCGTCTGCGCCTCCGCGGCCGCGCTGGCCGAGCCGCTGCCGCCGCCGCACGCGCGGCCGCAGCGAATCGAGGTCGCCGCCGGTGAGGCGCCCGGCCTCGACGCCCTGGCCGAAAAGTTCGCTCTCGCCGGCTACGAGCGCGTCGACCGCGTCCAGGAGCGCGGCCAGTTCGCTGTCCGCGGCGGCTTGATCGACCTCTTTCCGACCACCGGCCGCGAGCCGCTCCGGATCGAGCTCTTCGGGGACGAGATCGAAGCGGTGCGGGCGTTCTCGCCCTTTACGCAGCGTGCGCTGCACGAGGTCGGCGGCGCGGTGATCTACCCGGCGATCGAGCGCCGCCACGACCTACGGGAACCGAGCCTGCCGGACGACGACGAGCCGCCGCCGATCCCGGACGACCTCGTCCCGCTGCTCGGCCGCGTGCCCGACCTGGTCTGGGAGCCGGAGGAAGTGCGCGAGGCCTGGCGGGAGGAGCTCGGCAAGGAGCTTCCGCTTGGAGGCGCGGCCGAGCTCGAGCCGTTCCCGCGCGGCCAGCCCTTCGCGTTCGAGGCGCAGCGACCCGCGATCGCTGCCCGCGGCCTTGCGGAGGCCGAGAACGAGCTGGCGAGCTTCGTGCGTGCCGGGAACCGCGTCGTGGTCACGTTCCCGCACCGCGGCGAGGCGCTGCGTACGGCGAACCTCCTCCGCCGCGTCGAGCCGCGGATCCTCGAGCCGGGAGACCCGCTCCCGGACGAGCCGGAGCTCTTCTTCGCCGTCTCGCCGGCCCGCCGCGGCTTCGTCTGGCGCGACCTGGGCCTCGTCCTGCTGCCCGACACGCAGGTCTTCCGCAAGCGCGCCCGCACCCGTGCTGCGCCCCCCGGCCGCGCGCTGCAGAGCTTCGCCGACCTCCGCACCGGCGACTTCGTCGTCCACGAGGACCACGGAATCGGGAAGCTGCTCGGCTTCGAGACGAAGACCGTGGCGAGCGTCACGCGCGACTACCTCTTCGTCGGCTTCCGCGGCGACGACAGGCTGTACGTGCCCCACGAGCAGATCGGCAAGGTCTCGAAGTACATCGGCGCCGACGGTGGCGCGCCCGCGCTGAGCAAGCTCGGCGGCAAGGCCTGGCAGAACCTGAAGAGCCGCGCCCGCACGAGCCTGCGCGAGCTCGCGGGCGAGCTGCTCGCGCTCTACGCGCGCCGCCAGCAGGCCCCGGGGGTTGCATACGAGCTCGAGAACGAGTGGCTCGAGCGCCTGGAGGCGGAGTTCCCGTACCGCGAGACCGAGGACCAGCGGACGGCGATCGAGGCAGTGAAGGAAGACCTCGAGGCGCCGCGGCCGATGGATCGGCTCATCTGCGGCGACGTCGGCTTCGGCAAGACCGAGGTCGCGGTGCGCGCGGCCTTCGCGGTCGCGGTCAACGGCAAGCAGACGCTGATGCTCGTCCCGACGACGGTCCTGGCCGAGCAGCACTGGAACACCTTCCGCGAGCGCTACCGCGACTTCCCCGTGCAGGTCGAGATGGTGTCCCGCTTCCGCAGCCGCGCCGACCAGAAGCGCATCCTCGACGAGTTCCAGACCGGGAAGGTCGACGTGCTCGTCGGGACGCACCGCATCCTCTCTCGGGACGTCATTCCCAAGAACCTCGGGCTCGTCGTGCTCGACGAGGAGCAGCGCTTCGGCGTCACACAGAAGGAGCTCCTGCGCTCACTCCGGCTCGAGGTCGACGTCCTCGCGCTCTCGGCAACACCGATCCCGCGCACGCTGCACATGTCGCTCTCCGGCCTTCGCGACATCTCGATCATCGAGACGCCGCCGACGGGGCGCCGCCCGGTTCGAACCACGGTCGGGGAGTACGACGAGGACGTGATCAAGATGGCGCTGGAGCGCGAACAGGCACGCGGGGGACAGGCCTTCTACCTGCACAACCGCGTCGAGTCGATCGACGAGGTGCGGCAGAAGCTCGAGGAGCTGTGTCCGGGGTTGCGCTTCCTCGTCGCCCATGGGCAGATGTCCGAGCGGGACCTCGAGGAGCGTATGCACGCTTTCCTCGCCGGCGACGCGGACGTCCTCGTCTCGACGACGATCATCGAGTCGGGCATCGACATTCCCCAGGCGAACACGCTGATCGTCGAGCGTGCGGACGCCCTCGGGCTGGCGCAGCTGTACCAGATCCGCGGTCGCGTGGGCCGCTCGGACGTCCTCGCGTACGGGTACCTCTTCTACCCCGATGCCTCGGAGCTCACGCCCGAGGCGCGCGCCCGGCTCTCGACGCTGGCCGACCACACCGAGCTCGGCTCTGGCTTCCAGATCGCGATGCGCGATCTGGAGATTCGCGGGGCCGGAGACCTCCTCGGCCCGGAGCAGTCGGGGCACGTCGCTGCGCTCGGGTTCGAGCTCTACGTCGAGATGCTCGACGAGGCGGTCGCGGAGCTGATGGGGCGCAGGCGCACCGCGGCGAGGCCCGTACGCGTCGACGCCCGCGTCGACGCGTACGTGCCGGCGTCCTACGTCGCGGCCGAAGCGCTCAAGATCGACCTCCATCGTCGGATCGCACTCGCCGAGGACGAGGACGAGCTCCGCGAGCTCGTGGCGGCCATCGAGGACCGGTACGGGCCGATGCCGGAGCCGGTCGAGAACCTCTTTGCGATCCAGGAGGCCAAGCTCAAGCTCGCGCGACTCGGCGCCGACTATCTCGTGTTTCGCGGCGGCCGTGTGACGGTGGGCCCCTTGGCGCTCGGATCCAGCGAGGTGCGCGCCCTCGTCGGAGTCGCGCCGACGCTCATCTACTCGACGCAGAAGCGGGAAGTTTCACTGCGTGTGGAGAGCCTCAAGGATGCGCTCGAGCTGCCCGATGCTATCGTCC
>JBJMJY010000064.1:0-23143 GCA_045806105.1 Gaiellaceae bacterium
AGCTCGACCGGTACGCCCTCGACCGTCACGCCCAGCGCCCGCCGCTCGCCGCGCTCGACGACGGCGACGATCTGCGGCAGCGACTCGAATGCCTCGAGGACCGGCACGGGATCGTCGGCGGGGACGACCACGGCCAGCCGCTCGGACGCGTCCCGCCAGCGGCGTGGGTCCCCAGCCGCGACCCCGCCGAGCGCCTCCGCGATCGACGCGACGAGCGGCCGGCTGCGGTGCAGGAGCAGGGGTCGCGGCGCGGCGACCTGCGGCTCGCGTGCCAGAGCTGCGAGCAGCTTGCGCTCGGTCTCGGGGCCGATCCCGGGCACCTCGCGCAACCGCCCTTCCTGCGCCGCCCGCCGCAGCTCGTCGAGGGTGCTGACGCCGAGCACGCGCCCGATCTCCAGCATCCGCTTCACCGAGACGCCGAGAAACCGCCCGAGGCCCGCGAGCTCCGGCGAGACCTCGCGCTCGAGCTCGCGCAGCTCCGCGATCTCGCCGGTCTCGACGAGCTCGCGCAGCCGCCGCTCGATGCCGGGGCCGATCCCACGCAGCTCCCGCGCGCGGCCCTGGCGCACGAGCTCGGCGACCGGCGCAGGGGTCGCGCGGATCAGGTCGGCCGCGCGCCGGTAGGCCCGCGCGGTGTACGGCCCCGAGCCCGCGAGCTCGAGCAGCGAGGCGAACTGGTCCAGCCTCGCGGCGATCTCGGCGTTGTCGGGCGGTGGCCCCTGCACCGCTGGATAGTCTCTCGACGGCATGCCGACCGTTGTTGTTCCCTTCCGCGGCGAAACGGCAAAGCAGCGGCTCGCCCCGGCCCCCGACGAGGTCCGCGCCCGGCTCGCGCAGGCGATGTTCGAGGACGTGCGCGCCGCGGCGGAGGCCGTCGGCACCGTCGTCGTCGCCGACGAGGCGGGTGGCCAGGGGCCGGCCGTCGAGGCGGCGCTGCGGCGGATCGACGAAGGCCCGATCCTCGTCGTGAACGCCGACCTCCCCTGCGCGCGGCCGCGCGACCTGTTGACGCTCCTGGGGGCCCTGCCCGAGGGCGGGCTCGCGCTCGTGCCGGCGGCGGACGGGACGACCAACGCGCTCGCGCTCGCGGCGCCGCACCTGTTCGCGCCGCTCTACGGCCCGAACAGCGCCGACCGTTTCCTCGCCCGCGCGGACCGGCTCGAGGTCCCAGCGGCCATCGCCGCGATCCCGAGCCTCGCCGAGGACGTCGACACGCTCTCGGATCTCGAGCGGCTCGAGGCCGACGTCGGCCCGAGGACGGCCGCGGCGCTCGAGCTGCTGCGCGCCGGCCTGCCGCGGTGAGGGTTGCGCTCCTCGCGGGAGGGCTCGGCGGCTCCCGCTTGGCGCTCGCGCTTGCGGAGACGCTCGACCCGTCAGAGCTGACGATCGTCGGCAACGTCGGCGACGACGTCGACGTGCTCGGGCTGCACGTCTCGCCGGACCTCGACACGATCCTCTACACGCTCACCGGGCGGCTCGACGAGTCGAAGGGCTGGGGCCGCGCGGGCGAGACCTGGGACGCCCTCGAGGCCGTGGGCGAGCTCGGCGGCGAGACGTGGTTCCGCCTCGGCGACCGCGACCTCGGGCTACACCTCGTGCGCACGCAGGCGCTGCGGCGGGGAGAGCCGCTCTCGTCGGTCACCGCCCTGCTCGCGCGTGCGCTCGGGCTCGAGCCAGCGCTGTTGCCGGCCACCGACGAGCCGGTGCGCACGTGGCTCGACACCCCGGCGGGCGAGCTCCCCTTTCAGGAGTGGTTCGTCGCGCGCGGGCACCGGGACGAGGTCGACGGCGTGCGGTTCGAGGGCGCGCCTTCCGCGCGGCCTGCTCCCGGTGTGCGCGAGGCGCTGGAGCAGGCCGACCTGATCGCGATCGCGCCGAGCAACCCGTACGTCAGCATCGGGCCGATCCTCGCCGTCCAGGGGATTCGCGATGCGATCGAGCGCCGCCGCGTCCCGGCCGTGGCCGTGAGCCCGCTGATTGCCGGCAAGGCGGTCCGCGGCCCCGCCGACCGGATGCTGGCGCGTCTCGCGGGCGGCACCGGCCCGCAGCAAGTAACAGACTGTTACAAAGACCTGATCGACGCGCTCGTGATCGACGAGGCCGACGCGGACGAGGAGGCGGACGTCCGCCTGATCGTGACCCGCACGCTGATGGGCGACGAGGACGACCGCCGCCGGGTCGCCGAGGCCGTGCTGGAGACCGCGGGCGCGCTGCGGTGAAGGTCGCGATCGTCGGCGGCACCGGCACCTTCGGCCGCGCCCTGGCGCGTCGGCTGGACCTGCTCGGCGAGGACGTGCGCATCGGCTCCCGCGAAGCTCAGCGCGGGAAGGAGCGCGGGCTCGAGCTCGGCGTCGAGGGCGGAAGCAACGAAGAGGTCGTGCAAGGGGTCGACGTGGTCGTGCTGGCGACGAAGTCGAACGCAGCGCTCGAGACCGGCGCCTCGCTCGCCGACGCAATCGGCGAGACACCGGTGCTCTGCGTCGCCAGCGACCTGCGTTTCACCGACATCGGGATCGTCCCGGGGCTCGAGGAGGGCTCGCTCGCCGAGGCGCTGAACGACCTCCTGCGCGCACCCGTCGCATCGGGCCTCCAGACGGTCTCCGCGATCGACCTCTCCGGGCCCGAGCCGCCCGACCAGGATGCGCTCATCTGCGGCGACGACGCGACCGCGAAGTCGCTCGCGCTCGACCTCGCGGGTCGCCTCGTGGCCGGCCGGGCGATCGACGTCGGCCCGCTCGCCAACTCGCGCGCGCTCGAGGGAATGACCGCGGTGATCCTGAACGTGAACAAGCAGTTCGGTGTCCACGCGGGCCTGCGCCTCACCGGCCTCTCGTGATCTCGATCACTCCGGTCGAGGGGCTGCCGGAGATCCGGGCGGGCGACGACCTCGCGGCGCTGATCGCCGAGCAGGCGGAGCTCGAGGGCGGCGACGTGCTGGTGGTGGCGCAGAAGGTGGTCTCGAAGGCCGAGGGGCGCGTCGTGCGGCTCGCGGAGGTCGAGCCGTCCGCGCGCGCGCGCGAGCTCGCGGGCGACGAGGACCCGCGGCGGCACGAGGTGATCCTGCGGGAGTCGGCGCGCATCCTCCGCAGCCGGCCGCCGCTCGTGATCTCCGAGACGCACCACGGCTTCGTCTGCGCCTCGGCCGGCGTCGACTCGTCCAACGCACCCGAGCCGGAGACGGTCGTGTTGCTGCCGCTCGACCCCGACGCGTCAGCGGTGAGCTTGCGCGACCGCATCGTGGAGCTGACCGGCGCGGAGGTCGGCGTGATCGTGAGCGACTCCTTCGGCCGCGCCTGGCGGCAGGGGACGACCGACGTCGCGATCGGCCTCGCCGGGATCCGGCCGCTGCTCGACCTGACGGGCACCCGCGACCGCGTCGGCTACGAGCTTCACGCGACGGTGATCGCGGTCGCGGACGAGCTCGCAGGCGCGGCGCAGCTCGTGCTGGGCAAGACCGACGACGTGCCTGCAGCCGTGATCAGAGGGGTGGACGCGCACGGCGAGGGAAGCGCCCGCGACCTCGTGATGCCGAAAGAACGCGACCTCTTCCCCTAGACCTTCGGCGCGGGCAGACCAGCCTTCCGCAGGTGCGATGGGGGGCGCAAAGCGCCATACTTCGTGCGGGAGATGGGGAAAGAGACGTTTTTGCTGTTGTTCGTGCTGGGCGCTGCGGCGATCGCCGCGTGGATGGCGCTCCGGCTGCCGCGGCTCGCGCCGACGTCGTTGCGCGGCGGAGCGGCGCACCTCGTCGTGACGCTAGTCGTCGGTGCCGTGCTCGGCCCGCTCGTCCGCTCCGTTCCGGGGCTGCCGTCAGAGCTGTCTGTGCTCGCCGCGCTCTTCCTCGTTGCGCTCCCGGCGATCACGTACATGCTCCTCGTCGGCATGTGGCTGGTGCAGCTCGCCGTCGCCGGCGCTCCGGCCCGCCACTGACGCGCGCCGTTATCGTCGGCGCGTGGCCGACGACTCGCACCAGCGAGACGAGCACGATCTCGACCGCGAGCTGATCGAGCTCCTGAACGAACTGCGCGTCGCGCTCCCGGGCGTGCAGGTGCTGTTCGCGTTTCTGCTCGCCGTGCCGTTCGCCAACGGGTGGACGCGTGTCACGGCGCTGCAGCGTGACGTCTTCTTCGTCGCGTTCCTTGCGACCGCCGCCTCCTCGATCCTCCTGATCGCGCCCTCGGCGCACCATCGGCTGCGCTGGCGCGAGGGCGACAAGGAGCGGATCCTGCGCCGGGCGAACGCGCTCGCGATCGCCGGCACGGTCTTCCTCGCGATCGGGATGACGGCGGTCGTCTTCCTGATCGGGGACATCCTCTTCCAGGGCTGGTGGGCCGCATTGACGGCAGGGGTCATCGCCGGCGCCTTCGCCTGGTTCTGGTACGGCCTGCCGCTCCTGCGCCGCTAGCGGCGCGTTGTGAACATCCCCGTGATGCCGCCTCCGATCAGCAAGGCGCCGAGGGCGAGACCCGCGATCGCCCATGTGGGGAACGAGCCGCTGCCGCCGGAGGCCGTCGCCGTGACCGGGACCGACTGACGGCGCTTTGGCCGCGTCGTCGTTGCCGGCTCGGTCGTGGCCGCGGTCGTGGTCGGCGCGGTGGTCGTCTCACGCGTCTGCGTGGACACCGTTCGCCGCTGCTTCTTCGGCTCGTGTTTCTTCGGCTTCTTCTTCGGTGCCGGAGGAGGCGGTGGTGGCGGCGGCGGGGCGGGGGCGGTCGAAATGACGATGGTCGTCTCCGCCGTCGAGGTGACGTCGGTGGTCGTCGTGGCGGTCGTGGTTGTGCCCGCGGCGAGCGCGTGCGAGCCGGCAGCGAATCCTGCGACCGCGATCGCAGCGCCGAGACAGCCGTAGACGAGGAGCCGCAGCACCCTGCCTGTCGGAGTACCCGCGTCAGCGCGTGTGAGAAACGCGCAGGGCGACGCCGTTGAGGATCTCGCGAACGATCCGGTCGGCGACGAGTGCGGTGATGTCGCTCGAGCCGGGGGCGGTCGGGATCACCTCGACCACCTCCGCGCCGACGAGCTCGAGCCGCCGCGCGATCTCCCGGCAGGCCCAGAGCAGGTCGGCGCTCGTCATCCCGCCCGGCTCGGGCGTTCCCGTGCCCGGAGCGAAGGCGGGGTCGAGTACGTCGACGTCGACGGTCACGTACACGGGGCCTTCGCCGACGACCTCGAGCGTCCGCTCCACCACGGTCTCGATCCCGAGCTTGCGCACGTCGTGCATGAAGAAGCTCGTGATTCCCTTCTCCTTCTGCCACGCGAACTCGCGCTCGCCCGGCCAGTAGCCGCGCAGGCCGATCTGGACGTAGCGCCCCGGCGCGACCTTTCCGTCCTCGACGAGCCGGAACATCGGCGTCCCGTGCGAGAGCTCCACGCCGAAGACCTCGCGGCCCGTGTCGGTGTGGGTGTCGAAGTGGACGAGGCCGACCGGGCCGTGGCGCGCGGCGACGGCGCGGACGTCGGGATCGGCGATCGAGTGGTCGCCGCCGAGCACGATCGGCAGGACGCCGGCGGCGAGCACCTGCCCCACGAGCTCGAAGATCGCGTCGTGGGTCCGCCGCGCGTCGGCCGGGAGCACGGCGGCGTCGCCGAAGTCGACGATCTTCAGGGCCTCGAAGGCGTCGATCTTCGACTCGAGGTGCGGCCCGGGCGGGCACGAGGCTGCGCGGATCGCGCGCGGGCCGAAGCGCGCGCCGGGCCGGTCCGAGACGAGGTCGTCGGTCGGGGCGCCGACGATCGCCACGTCGAAGCCGGCGAGCTCGGCCGGGTCCTGCGTGTATGGCGCGCCGCCGTACGTGAGCAGGCCCGCGTAGTCGGGCTTCTCGCCGTACTGCCGCCAGCGCTCGAGCGGGTCGATCACGGTGGGATTGTCGCCTGCTGTGGCGGAAGGCGCTCGCGGACGAGCCGGTCCGCCTCGCCGCCCGCGCGCGGGTGGGAGCCGATGCTCGCGAGGAAGGTTGCCTTGTCGAGCGCGAGCAGGCGCGCGTCGCTGCCGGAACCCCTCACTCGCCGAATCGTCGCATTAGGGTGGCGCGAGTGGAAGTGATCCTCGTCCGCCACGGCGAGACGGAGTGGAGCGCGGCGCTCCGGCACACGGGGCGCACGGACGTGCCGTTGACGGAGGCGGGCGAGGAGCAGGCTCGCGCGGTCGGGCGCGCGTTGCGCGGGCGCGAGTTCGCCGTTGTGCTCTCGAGCCCACTCCGCCGCGCGCTGGACACGGCGCGGTTGGCGCGGTTCGAGCCGCAGGTGCGCGCGGAGCTGGCGGAGTGGGACTACGGCGAGTACGAGGGACGGACCACGGCTGCGATCCGCGAGACGGTGCCGGACTGGACGATCTGGGGGTACGGCGCGCTCGGCGGCGAGTCCGGCGCCGACGTGGGCGTGCGGGTCGACCGGGCGCTGCGCGAGATCGTGGCCGCGGAAGGCGACGTGCTGGTCTTCGCGCACGGCCACGTGCTGCGGGTGCTCTGCGCGCGCTGGCTCGAGCTGGAGCCGCGGGACGGGCGGCTGTTCGCGCTCGACCCGGGAACGCTCAGCACTCTCAGCTTCGAGCGCGAGCAGCGCGTGATCCGCAGCTGGAACGCTCCGCTCACGGCCTGACCTGACCGGGGCAGGCCGTCCGAAGCAGCCAATGCGCCACGTGTGCGAGCGCCGGCTGTGGATGAACCGTCACGCTTTCGACGCACTCGCCCGTGTCCGCTCCGGCCATGCCAGGGGACAGTCCCCCGGCATGGCTCGAAGAGCCATGGCCGGCGGCCGTCGGCGGTAGGGTCGCGGCGATGCGGGACAGCGCCGAGATCCTCACCGACCCGCCGCCTCCGCCGGCTCGGGCTCGCATCGCCTACGGGCCAGAGCCGCTCCAGTTCGGCGACCTGCGCCTGCCGGCTGGCGAAGGGCCGTTCCCGCTCGCCTTCGTGCTTCACGGCGGCTACTGGCAGGCGACGTACAACCTGACTCACACGGGGCACATGTGCCTCGCGCTTGCCGACGCCGGGATCGCGACCTGGAACCTCGAGTACCGCTGCGTCGGCGTTCCCGGAGGCGAGTGGCCGGCAGCAGGGGAGGACGTCGACCTTGCGCTCGCGCAGTTCGCCCGCCTGCCGTTCGACCACGACGGCCGCACCGTCCTCGTCGGGCACTCGGCGGGCGGCCAGCTCGCGCTCTGGGCGGCGAAACGGAGCGGGCTGCGGGTCGTCGCGCTCGCACCGGTCTCGGACGTCCGCGACGCGGTGGCGCGGCGCGGCCCCGGGAGCGCGCCCGCGCGCTTCATGGCAGCGGAGCACTTTGCGAGCGGCTCACCGCTCGAGCTGCTCCCGCTCGGCACGCCGCAGGTCGTCATCCACGGCACCGCCGACGAGAGCGTGCCCTTCGAGATGAGCGAGCGCTATGTCGCGGCCGCCGGCGCGGAAGCCGAGCTCGTCGCGCTGGACGGCATCGGCCACTTCGAGCTGATCGACCCACAGGCGTCCGCCTTCGCGCAGACCGTCGCAGCGATCGAGCAGCTGCTCTAGCCGAGGTCGATCACGCTGCGGATGCCGTCCTGGGCCTCCATCAGCTCGAAGCCGCGGTTCACCTCGTCCAGCGTCAGTTTGTGTGAGACGAACGGCTCGACGTCGATCTCGCCTCCGAGCCAGCGCTCGACGAGCTGCGGCACCTGGTCGCGGCCTTTGACGCCGCCGAACGACGAGCCCGCGACGCGCCGGCCGGTGATGAGGAAGCGCGGCACCACCTCGAGTACCTCGCCCTTCCCAGCAACGCCGCACATCGTCGCCAGCCCCCAGCCCATGCGCGCCGACTCGACCGCCTGCCGCATCACCGCCACGTTCCCGGTCGCCTCGAACGTGTAGTCGGCGCCGAGCGGCCCGACGAGCTCGAGCACCCGCTCGACCGCGTCCGGCCCGCCGGCGAGCGTGTCGGTCGCGCCCTGCCCGCGCGCCAGCTGGAGCCGCTCCTCGGAGAGGTCGACGCAGACGATCCGCTCCGCGCCTTGCAGCCGGCAGCCAGCGACCGCGCCGAGCCCGACCATGCCCGCGCCGAAGACGACGCACGTCGAGCCGTCCTCCACCCGAGCGGTGTTGAGCGCCGCCCCGAGCCCCGTCGAGAGCCCGCAGGCGAACAGGCACGCCCGGTCGAGCGGCGCCTCGCGCGAGACGTTGGCGAGCGCGATCTCCGGCATCACGGTGTACTCCGCGAAGGTCGAGCACCCCATGAAGTGCCGGATCGGCTCACCGTTGCGCGACAGCCGCGCCGTCCCGTCCGGCAGGAGGCCGAGGCCCTGCTGCTCGCGGATGGCCAGGCAAAGGTTCGTGCGCGGGGTGCGGCAGTGCTCGCACTCGCGGCACTGCGGCGAGAAGAGCGTCACCACGTGGTCGCCCACCGCGAGGTCGCGCACGCCCTCGCCCACCGCCTCGACGATCCCTGCGCCCTCGTGGCCGAGCACCGCCGGCGAATAGCCCGAGGGATCCGCGCCGGAGGCGGTGAAGAGGTCGGTGTGGCAGACCCCACAGGCGACGAGCCGTACGAGCACCTCGCCCGCGCGCGGCTCCGCGAGGTCGAGCTCCTGCACGTCGAGCGGCTCGCCGAACTGCTCCAGGACCGCGGCGCGCATCCTCATGCGCGCGATCCTACGGCCGCCGCCGCACGGTGCGAAAGGGCAGCGTCTCCACGCGGCAGATAGGCTCGCCCCGTGGCACTGCGGGGAAGCTGTCAGTGCGGGGGAGTGCGCTTCGAGGTTCCGGACGACTTCGAGGCCCGGGCGTTCTGCCACTGCGCGACCTGCAAGAAGCTCTCCGGCGGCGTCGGCACGGCGAACGGGCGCGTCCGTAGCGACCAGGTGACGATCCTCGAAGGCGAGGAGCTGCTGCGCACCTACCAGCCGGAGGAGGGCACGGCGAAGACGTTCTGCGCGGTCTGCGGCTCGAACCTCTTCGGCGGCGGTTGGCCGGAGTCCGACCAGGCGAGCGTTCGGCTGAGCGCGCTCGACGACCCGGTGCCCGGGCGGCCGAGCAGGCACATCTACACACGCTCGGTCGCGAGCTGGGAGACGCTCCCGGACGACGGCCTCGAGCGGCTCGAAGGCTTCGGCTAGCCCGGCACGGCGAGCCAGACATCGGCGCCACCGGACGCGGCGTTCGCCGCCTGGGCGCTGCCGCCGTGCGCCTCCGCGATCATGCGCACGATCGAGAGGCCGAGCCCCGCGCCGGCCCGGTCACGGCCGGGGTCCGGCAGTGCGAACCGCTCGAATGCGCGGTCGAGGTACGCAGGCGGGAATCCCGGCCCCTCGTCCCGCACGTGAAGCTCGACGGACCCGTTCACGGCCGCGGCGCTGAGGGTGACGCCGCCGCTCCCGTGGCGCAGCGCGTTGTCGACGAGATTCCCTAGCGCCTGCTCGAGGCGGATCCGGTCGGCGCGCACGCTGAGCCCGTCGGCCGCGTCCGGTCGCAGCACGCGCTGCGCCTCGTCGGCCCGCCAGCGGAAGCGCCGGACGACGGACGCGAGTAGCTCGTCCGCGTCGACCGTCTCGAGCTTCAGCGGGAGCTCGCCGCGCTCCGAGCGAGCGATCAGGAGCAGGTCCTCCGCGAGCTGAGCGAGCCGGTCGACCTCGGTCGCCGAGCGGCGCACCGCCTCGCGCAGCTCCTCGGCCGAGCCCGCGTGCCGCAGCGCCAGCTCGAGCTCGGTGCGGAGCAGCGCGAGCGGCGTGCGCAGCTCGTGGCCGGCGTCCGCGACGAAGTCGCGCTCGCGCCGCAGCGCGTCCTCGAGCCGCCCGAGCATCTCGTTCAGCGTCGTCCCCAGCCGCTCCAGCTCGTCGTTCGTGGCCGGCACGGGAAGGCGCTCCCCCGGCGTCTCGGCGGAGATCTCGGCCGCGCGCCTGCGCATCGCCTCGACCGGACGCAGGGCGACGCCGGCGAGCAGGTATCCCGCGAACGAGGCGAGCAGCAGGGCGATCGGCCCCGCGATCAGGAGCTCGTTCCGGAAGCTCGCCAGCGTCTCCGCCTCGTTCTGCTTGGTCGAGCCGACGACGAGCACCATCTGCCGCCCGCTGCGCTGAACCGGGGTCGCCAGCACGCGGGACGGCTCGTTCAGGCCGGGTACCGACGCGAGATCCGCGTAGACCGGCCCGCCACGGGCGGCGCGCAGCTGCTGGGCCCTCAGGACCGGCGTCCCCGAGAGCGGCGAGGTCGCGTCCACGACCCGCTCGCCGTCGACCAGCTGCGCGTAGCTCTCCCCGTGCTCGACGAGGCCGCCGGCGCCGTCCGAGGCGAGCGACGCGCCGGGATGGCGCACGAGCGCCCCGAGGTCCTGCGCCCGCACCTGGAGCTCCTGCTCGAGCTGCGTCGAGAGGTGCGACGAGAGTCGCGCGTAGAGGAACCAGCCCGAGGCCGCGAGGACGACCGCCATCACGACCGCGAAGGCGCCCGTGACGCGGATCCTGATCGGGACGCCGCTCACGCCTCCGCCCGCAGCCGGTAGCCGGCCCCCCGCACGGTCTCGAGCGAGCGGCGCCCGAACGGCTCGTCGATCTTGCGTCGCAGGTGGCGGACGTACACGTCGACGACGTTCGAGCGTGCGTCATAGGCGAAGTCCCACGCGTGCTCGAGCAGGTGCAGCCGCGACAGCACCTCGCCGGGCCGGCGCATGAACGTCTCCAGCAGCGCGAACTCCTTCGCCGAGAGGGCGATCTCCGCCTCGCCGCGGCGGACCTCCCGCGTCGCCGGGTCGAGTCTCAGGTCGCCGACGCTCAGCGCGCACGGACGCTCCGGCTCGCCTCGCCGCGCAAGGGCGCGCAGGCGCGCGAGCAGCTCGGCGAACGAGAACGGCTTCACCAGGTAGTCGTCCGCGCCGGTGTCGAGGCCGGCGACGCGGTCCTCCACGGCGTCGCGTGCGGTCAGCATCAGCACCGGCGCCCAGACCCCGGCTTCCCGCAGCCGGCGGCAGGTCTCGAAGCCGTTGATGCCGGGCAGCATCACGTCGAGCACGATCGCGTCGTAGTCGTGCGCCTCGGCCATCCAGAGCGCGTCCTCGCCTTTCGGCGACACGTCCGCAGCGTGCCCCTCGGCCAGCAGGCCGCGGCGGATCAGGCTCGCCATCCGCAGCTCGTCCTCCACCACGAGCACGCGCATGGGACGAATGGTGCCCCTTCGCGGATGAACGTGAGATGAACAACAACGTTCATCGCCCGTTCATCTGGCCTCCGTACGGTGCGGCGCATGAGACTCAGTCCGCTCCTCGCGCTCCTTGCGCTCCTTGCCGTCGCCCTCGCGCCGGCCGGCTGCCGCGGCGATGACAAGAGCGCGTCGAGCACGACGACGGCAGCGCGCACCGGCTTCAGCGCCGACGTGACGAACCCGTGGTTCCCGCTGCGCCCCGGCTCGGTCTACCGCTATCGCGGGATCAAGGACGGCGAGCCCTCACGCGAGGTGATGACTGTTACGCACCGGACGAAGACCATCGACGGCGCGACCTGCGTCGTCGTCTCCGACCTGCTCTACATCCGCGGGAAGCTCGAGGAGCGCACCGAGGACTACTACACGCAGGACGCGAGGGGCAACGTCTGGTACTTCGGCGAGAAGACAGCCGAGCTCGACGAGCACGGCAACATCAAGACCACCTCGGGCAGCTGGCTTGCCGGCGTCGACGGCGCCAAGCCCGGCATCTTCATGTTCGCCCACCCGCGCGCGGGCCGCTCGGCGCGCCAGGAGTACCTGAAGGGCGAGGCCGAGGACCATTTCCAGGTCGTCGCGATCGGCGTGACCGTCACGGTGCCGTTCAAGGCCTTCCACGGCGCGATGCTGACCAAGGAGTGGACGCCGCTCGAGCCCGGCGTGATCGACCACAAATACTACGTACGCGGCATAGGCACGGTCCTCGAGCAGACCGTGAAGGGCGGGGACGAGCGGAACGAGCTGGTCTCCTTCCGGCGGGGCACGTGAGCGCCGCGGTCGAGGCGCAAGGAGTCGAGAAGCGCTACGGCTCGCTCGTCGCCGTCGCCGATCTCACCTTCGAGGCCGAGGCCGGCGAGATCCTCGGCGTGCTCGGACCGAACGGCGCCGGCAAGACCACCGCGATCCGCGTGCTGACGACGATCCTCGCGCCGACGCGCGGCAGCTTCGCGGTGGCCGGCGTGCCGCACACGAAGCCCGCGGAGATCAGGCGCCGCATCGGTGTCCTCCCGGAGAGCGCGGGCTATCCGGAGTATCAGACCGGCGAGGAGTACCTCCGCTACCACGCGCGCCTCTACGGCCGTGGCCGCTCCGAAGCCCGCGCAGCCACGGAGTCGCTGCTTGCCGAGCTGGGCCTCGGCGAACGCGGCGGCTCCCTGATCTCCACGTACAGCCGCGGCATGCGCCAACGGCTCGGCATCGCCCGAGCGCTCGTCAACGACCCCCAGGTCGTGTTCCTCGACGAGCCGACGCTCGGTCTCGACCCGGCCGGCCAGCGCCAGATCCTCGCGACCGTCCGTCGGATCGCCGGCGAGCGCGGGGCGACGGTGCTGCTGAGCACGCACCTGCTGGCCGAAGTCGAGGAGACCTGCTCGCGCGTGCTGATTCTCAACCGCGGTCGGGTCGCGGCGGCCGGGACCGTCGGCGAGGTCGCGAGGCTGGCTGCGGCTCCGCGCAGCGGCCGGCTGCGCGTCCCGCCGCACGACGTAGAGGCCGCTCTGCGCGCCCTCGCGGCAGTCGAAAGCGTCTGCGTCGCAACCGCGGACGGGCGGCCCGGCTCGCTGGTCGCGCAACTCGCGGAAGGCGACTCGCTGAACGCGGCGCTGCGAGCCGTCGTCGACGCGGGCATTCCGGTGCTCGCCGCCGAGCTGGAGGGCGCGCGGCTCAGCGATGCGTTCCTCGCGATGACGGAGGCCGCATGACGTGCGCGTCGTGACGGCACAGGAGCTGCGGGACCTGTGGCTCGGCGGCCGCGGCCTCGTGCTGACGTTCGCGTTCAGCCTGCTCCTGAGCGTCGTCGCCTATCTGGTGGCCACGAACCAGGCGCTGAACTTCCTCGAGCACCGCGAGACGATCAACCTGCTCCTGCAGGTCGCGATCGCCGTCGGCGCGCTGCTCGCCCTGCTGGCCGCCGCGGACACGATCAGCGGCGAGCGCGAACGCGGAACGCTCGAGAGCCTGCTGCTGACGCCGGTCTCGCGGCTCGAGCTCACCGTCGGCAAGCTGTTGAGCGCCCTCTCGCTGTGGGCGGTCGCGTTCCTCGTCGCGATCCCGTACGTCTGGTTCCTCGCCCGCGGCGTGGGCCTGGTTGGCGATGCGATGCTCACCGGCGGCGTGGTCGGGACGTTGCTCGCCGTCTTCCTGGCTTCGTTCGGCGTCCTGATCAGCATCTTCGCGACCTCGAACCGCGTGAGCCTCTCGCTCTCGCTGCTTCTGCTGCTCGCACTGTTCGTGCCGACGCAGCTGCCCTCGAGTGCGCAGCAGGGCTGGGCCGGCGACCTGCTCCTGCGCGCGAACCCGATCACCGCGGGCGAGCATTACGTCGGCAAGATCGTCACCAACGGCCACGCCTGGAGCGCGGATCTGTCGTGGCTGATCTCGCCGCTTCTGTGCGCGGTCGTCTTCCCCCTCGCGGCCCTCGTCGCCGGCAGCCGCTACGTGCGGCTGGGCGGCGGAGCGGCCGGGTGAGGCGGCTGCTGCTCGCGTCGCTGCTCGTCTTCGCGCTGGCCGCGCCCGCCCGGGCCGCGGTGTCCGTCACGAACGACCGCACGGCGATCACGACGAAGCTGGGCCACAAGTTCACCTTCCAGTCGCGGATCGCGAACCGCGGTGCCGCGACCGCGCGTGACCTCGTCGCGCACGTGAACGTGGTCGACCTGACCGGCCACACATACGTCGACCCCGAGGATTGGTCGTCGCGGCGCACGCGCTATCTGCGGCCGATCCCGCCCGGCGGCTCCACGACGCTGTCCTGGCGGATGAACGCGGTCAACGCGGGCACGATCGGGATCTACATGGCGGTCCTGCCGCGCAGCGGCAGGGCAGTCCGGCCGACGACGAGCCCGACCCTCCAGCTCCGCATCCACGATCGCAGGACGCTCAACTCCGGCGGCATCCTTCCCCTGGTGCTCGGGATGCCCGCCGCCCTGGGCCTGCTCGTGCTCGGGATGCGGGCATCGCGCCGCCA
Source organism: Gaiellaceae bacterium (assembly GCA_045806105.1). Classification (GTDB taxonomy): domain Bacteria; phylum Actinomycetota; class Thermoleophilia; order Gaiellales; family Gaiellaceae; genus AC-32. The sequence goes on from JBJMJY010000064.1 coordinate 14,125, forward strand.
GGCTTGACAGGATTTCCGGAAACGTTTACGCTGGCGCACGTTCGGCTCCGAAAACGTTTCCGAAAATGACGACTATCCAACAGCTCGCAGCGAAATCCGGCGTCTCGGTCGCTACCGTCTCCCGGGCCCTGAACGGCTCGCCCGAGGTCAGCGATGCGACCCGCGAGCGGGTCGTCGCACTGGCACGCGAGCTCGACTACACGCCCAGCGCGGCTGCAAGGACGCTGGTCAGCCGCCGCTCTCACGTGGTTGGCGTCGTGCTCGAGACCGGCCCCGGCCACCCCGACCTGCTGCACCCGTTCTTCCAGGAGGTGCTCGTCGGGCTCAAGCACGGCGCGGGAGCGCGGGGCTACGACCTGCTGCTGTTCGCCAGCGACGAGCCCGGAAACGGGTTCGGCGGTACGCACTCCTACTTGCGCCGCGCCGAGCACCACGGCGTCGACGGCGCGATAGTGATGGGGTTCGACGGCGACCCGGAGATCGTGAAGCTCGCAGCGTCCGGCCTTCCCTGCATCGCGGTCGACGCCGACCTCACAGGCCCGCGCACCGGCTACGTGATGTCGGAGAACCGCGAGGGTGCCGCGCTCGCCGTCCGCCATCTCCACGAGCTCGGGCACGAGCGCATCGCCAACGTCACGGGCTCGCTGCGGACGAAGCCGGGCGCCGACCGCCTCGACGGCTACCGCGAGGAGCTCGAGCGGCTCGGCCTCGAGGTGCGTGACAAGTACATCGCCGAGGGAGACTTTTACGACGAGAGCGGCTACCGCGGCACGCGGCAGCTGCTCCAGCTCGACGAGCCGCCGACGGCGCTGTTCGCGGCGAGCGACCTGATGGCCGCGGGGGCGCTCCGCGCTGCCAACGAGCTCGGCGTGGCGGTGCCGGGCGGGCTCGCGGTCGTCGGCTTCGACGACATCGGCCTCGCCTCGCTGATCCAGCCGCAGCTGACGACAGTGCGGCAGGACATGGAAGCACTGGGCCAGGCCGCGGCCGAAGGGCTCGGCCGCCTGATCGAGGACGCGCAAGCAGAGCCGGTGCGGCAGCTCGTGCCGACGCAACTTGTAGTCCGATCTTCATCCGGAGCAAGAGGAGCGACGAGGGCAACGGCGCTCATGAGCAAGGAGGTGGGCTAGTAGCTCGGCGGCGGCTCGCGAAGGAGCCGCCGGCCGCGGGGCAGTCGCGTCACGAACGCGTCACTTCACAAAGGCAAAGGGAGGCGAGGTACCAGCAATGAAGACGTTTCTGAAGACCCCGCGGCGCCGCGTGACGACGCTCGCGACGGCTGTCATCGCCCTCGGGCTCTGCGCGACCGCGGTCGTGGCGAGCACGGCGTCGGGAGGCAGTCGCGCAACGATCACGCTCCGGGTCGGCCTGTTCGGCGACTTCGGCTACCAGGCCCTCTACAAGAAGTACGAGGCAACCCACCCGAATATCGACATCAAGGAAGACGTCCAGAGCTACCCGGACCACCACTCGAACCTGGCCAAGCATCTGGCTGTGAGCTCCGGCGCGGACGACATCGAGTCGGTCGAGGTCGGGTTCATCTCGCAGTTCAAGTCACAGCCGAACCTGTTCGTCAACCTGAACAAGCTCGGTGCGAAGAAGCTGCAGAAGCAGTGGCTCGACTGGAAATGGCGTCAGTCGATCGCTCCGAACGGCGCCCAGATCGGCCTCGGCACCGACGTCGGCAGCCTCGCGATCTGCTACCGGCGCGACCTGTTCAAGAGGGCAGGTCTGCCGACGAGCCGCGCTGCGGTCTCGAAGCTCTGGCCGACGTGGCAGCAGTTCATCGCGACCGGCAAGCGCTTCCAGAAGCACGCGCCGAAGGGCGTCTCGTTCTTCGACTCGGGCAGCAACGTCTACAACGCCATCATCGGGCAGCTGAACCCGGCGTACTACAACTCGCACGGCAAGGTCATCGTGGCCTCGAACCCGAAGGTCAAGGCCGCCTGGGCCCTGACGATGAAGGCCGTCCAGGCGCGCGAGAGCGCCGGCCTGGCCGCGTTCAGCAGCGACTGGAACACGGGCTACAAGAAGGGCACGTTCGCGACCGTCACATGTCCGGCCTGGATGATGGGCTACATCCAGGGGCAGGCCCCGAAGACGAAGGGCAAGTGGGACATCGCGGCCGTCCCGGGCGGCGGCGGCAACTGGGGCGGGTCGTTCCTGACCGTGCCGAAGCAGGGCTCCCACACCCACGAGGCCTACGACCTGGCGAAGTTCCTGACCTCGCCCGCCTCGGAGGCGTACATCTTCAAGCACACCGGCAACCTGCCGAGCCAGCCCGCGCTCTACAAGAGCAAGGCGATCACGAGCTTCAAGAACCCCTTCTTCAGCAACGCGCCCGTCGGGAAGATCTTCACGGACGCCGCGAAGAAGCTGAAGCCCCAGACGACCGGACCGCATCAGGGCGACATCCAGACGGCGGTTTCGAACGCGATCCAGCGGGTCGAGCAGCACAAGCAGAGCCCGGCCAAGTCCTGGAAGCAGTTCCTGAAGGACGTCAAGGCAGTCGCGTAAGCGCTTTGCCCCGACGGTGAGGCCGGCCCGGCTCGAGATGCGCCCTCCTCTCGAGCCGGGCACCCTCGCCGGGAGCGGCGCGGAGGAGATGGCCGAAGCATGACCGAACAGACGGCAGTGGAGGCTCCCGTGGTCGTACCCAGGCGCCGCACGCTTCGCGGCCGCCTGCACCGGGTGGACGCGAAGGCCTCGCCGTACCTCTACGTCTCGCCGTTCTTCGTCCTCTTCGGACTCTTCGGGCTGTTCCCGCTCGGCTACACGGCGTGGGTCGCACTCACCGACCGGACGCTGCTCAACCCCCACGCGAACTTCATCGGGCTCGACAACTTCTCGGCCCTCATCCACGACTCGTACTTCTGGAACGCGGTCGAGAACACGCTCGCCATCTTCGTCATCTCGACGATTCCGCAGCTCGCGTTCGCGCTCTTCCTGGCTCACCTGCTGAACACGAAGCTGCGGGCGCGCACCTTCTTCCGGATGTTCGTCCTCCTGCCGCAGGTGACGTCGCTCGTGGCCGTCGCGCTGATCTTCACGCAGCTCTTCTCGCACGACTACGGCCTGATCAACTACGTACTCGGCCAGTTCGGCATCCACAGCATCAACTGGGAGTCAGGGCGGCTCTCCTCGTGGGTGGCGCTGTCGGTGATGGTCACCTGGCGCTGGGCCGGCTACAACGCGCTGATCTACCTCGCCTCGATGCAGGGCATCCCGGACGAGCTCTACGAGGCGGCGGCGATCGACGGGGCGAAGCCCTGGAAGCAGTTCCGCCACGTGACGATCCCGCTGCTGCGCCCGACGATCATCTTCACCGTCATCGTCTCGACGATCGGCGGCCTGCAGCTCTTCACCGAGCCGTACCTGTTCGAGCCGCTCAAGCAGGGTGCGACGGGCGGGTCCGCACGGCAGTACCAGACGGTGGTGATGTACCTCTACGAGAAGGCGTTCGCCGGGACGCAGTTCGACTTCGGCTACGCCGCCGCGATCGGGTGGGCGATCTTCCTGCTGATTGCGGTCATCTCGCTGATCAATTTCCTCATCGTGCGGCGAATCAGGACGGTCGACAGCTGATGGCGGCCGTCGCTCACCAGGCCCGCGTCCGCGGACGGCGGCGCCCGCTTTCGAGGAGGCTCGGCGCCGCCGGTCCGTTCACCTACCTGTTCCTGATCGTGGTCGCGATCGTGTCGATGTTCCCGCTCTACTGGTCGCTCGTCGTCGCGTCGCACGACAACTCGGCGGTCGCGGCGTACCCGCCGGTGCTCACGCCCGGGAACCAGCTCTGGCACAACCTGCGCCGGCTCTTCAACTCCGGCGAGGTGAACGTCGACTTCTGGACGGCCCTCGTCAACTCGGCGATCGTGGCCACGGTCGTCACGGTCGCCGTCGTCTTCTTCAGCGCCCTCGCCGGCTTCGCCTTCGCGAAGCTGCGTTTCCGCGGCAGCAAGTTCCTGCTGGTGGCGGTGATCGCGACGATGCTCGTCCCCGTCCAGCTCGGCGTGATCCCGCTCTACATCCAGATGGTCCACTTCGGCTGGACGAACCACCTGATGGCGGTGATCGCGCCGAACCTCGCCTCGGCGTTCGGCGTCTTCCTGATGCGCCAGTACATCGTGGGCTCGGTGCCGAACGAGCTGATCGACGCCGCGCGCGTGGACGGCTGTTACACGTTCGGCGTCTTCCGGCACGTCATCTGGCCGGCCGTCCGCCCGGTGGCGGCAGTCCTCGGGCTGCTGACCTTCATGACGACCTGGAACGACTTCTTCTGGCCGCTGGTGGTGCTGAGCCCGCGGAACCCGACCGTACAGGTCGCCGTCTCGACGCTGGCGAGCGGCTACGTCCAGGACTACGCACTCGTCCTCACAGGCACCTTCGTCTCGGTCATCCCGCTGCTCGTGGTCTTCCTCGTCCTCGGCCGCCACATCATCGGCGGGATCATGCGCGGGGCGGTGAAGGGCTAGTGGCATTCCGGGCCGACTTCGTATGGGGAGCGGCCACCGCCGCCTTCCAGATCGAGGGCGCCACGGACGTCGGCGGGCGCGGCGAGTCGATCTGGGACCGCTTCTGCCGCACCCCGGGCAACGTCGCGAACGGCGACACCGGCGACGAGGCGTGCGACCACTACCATCGCTGGCCCGAGGACCTCGAGCTGATGAGTCGGCTCGGGCTCCACGCCTACCGGTTCTCGATCGCCTGGCCACGTGTGCAGCCGGACGGGCGCGGGCCGGCGAACCGGGAAGGGCTCGACTTCTACCGGCGCCTCGTCGAGGGCCTGCTCGAGCGGGAGATCACGCCGCTCGCGACCCTGTACCACTGGGACCTGCCGCAGCCGCTCCAGGACCGCGGCGGCTGGGCCTCTCGGGAGGTCGTCGACCGCTTCGCCGAGTACGCGGAGCTCGTGTTCGACTCGCTCGGCGACCTGGTCGGCTCGTGGGTCACCCACAACGAGCCGTGGGTGACGTCGTTCCTCGGCTACGGCTACGGGGTGAAGGCCCCGGGCGTGACCGACTGGCACTCGGCGCTCGCCGCCGCGCACCATGTGCTGCTCTCGCACGGGCGGTCGGCGCGGGCCTACCGCGACGGCGGCGGGACCGGCGAGCTCGGCATCACGCTCGACCTGACGCACGTGTCCGGCGAGCCCGAGGCTGCGCGGCGCCTCGACGGCCACCGCAACCGCTGGTTCCTGGACGCCGTGCTGCGCGGCGCCTATCCGGTGGACATGCTCGAGCTCTATGAGGAGCGCGTGGGGCCCCTCGACTTCGTGCAGGACGGCGACCTTCACGAGATCGCGGCGCCGATCGACTTCCTCGGCGTCAACTTCTACCAACCGGCGGTCGCGCGTTCCGGCGACGGGCCGCTCGGCGTCGAGGAGCTCCGCGCCGAGGGACCGCGCACGGCGATGGGCTGGACGGTTGAGCCCACTTCGCTGACGTCGCTGCTCTTGCGGCTGCGGCGAGACTACGGCGACGTTCCGCTCGTGATCACAGAGAACGGCGCGTCGTTCGACGATCCGCCGGTCGACGGCCAGGCGGTCGTCGAGGACCCCGAGCGGGTTGCATACCTGCGCGACCACATCGCGGCCGTCGAGCTCGCCGTCGGGCAGGGCGTCGACGTGCGCGGCTACTACGTCTGGTCGCTGCTCGACAACTTCGAGTGGGAGCACGGCTACGACAGCCGCTTCGGGATCGTCGCCGTCGACTTCGCCAACCAGCGGCGAACCCCGAAGCGCAGCGCGCTCTGGTACCGCGACCTGATCGCCCGACACGCGAACGGAGGCTGAAGCGATGGCCGAGGTCACCCTCTCAGGCGTCACCAAGATCTTCCCCGGCGGCACCGTCGCGGTCGACGAGCTCGACCTCGAGATTGCCGACGGAGAGCTGCTGGTCCTCGTCGGCCCGTCCGGCTCGGGCAAGACGACCGTCCTGCGGCTGACCGCGGGGCTCGAGGAGCTCAGCGGCGGCGAGATCCGCATTGGCGACCGCGTCGTCAACGACCTCCACCCGATGGACCGCGACATCGCGATGGTCTTCCAGAGCTACGCGCTCTACCCGCACATGACCGTCCGCGAGAACATCGGCTTCGGCCTCAAGCTGCGGCACCGGCCGAAGCGCGAGACCCGGGAGCGCGTCGAGCAGACCGCGGAGAAGCTCGGGCTGACCAGCCTCTTGGAGCGCAAGCCGGCCCAGCTCTCGGGCGGCCAGCGCCAGCGGGTCGCGATGGGCCGCGCGATCGTCCGCGACCCCGCGGCATTCCTGATGGACGAGCCGCTCTCGAACCTCGACGCCAAGCTGCGGGTCCAGATGCGAGCCGAGATCCAGCGCCTCCAGAACGACCTCGGGACGACCACGATGTACGTCACGCACGACCAGGTCGAGGCGATGACGATGGGCGACCGCGTCGCGGTCATGCGCGATGGGCGCCTGATCCAGATCGACACTCCGCAGGCGCTGTACGCGACCCCCGTAGACCTCTTCGTGGCCGGCTTCATCGGCTCGCCGGCGATGAACTTCGTCCGAGCGCGGCTCGAGGGATCCAACGGCACCCTGGTCGCGAGCTTCGGTTCGACGACGCTCGCGCTCCCCACGAGGATGCTGCCCGCCGCGGTCGCTCATCGCGCGGGAGGCGAGGTGATCGTCGGGCTGCGGCCCGAGCACCTCGAGCTCGCGAGCGGCGCGGGCGGGAAGCCGGTCCTGCGCGCCCCGGTGGCCCTCACAGAGCCCGTCGGCTCGCAGGTGATCGTGCACCTCGAGCTCGACGCACTCTCGATCGGCGACTCGGGGTCGGACTTCTGCGCCTGCCTCGACTCGCGTTCGATGTGCGACCGCGGGGAGCTGCTGACGCTCGCCGTCGACCCGGCGACCCTGCACTTCTTCGACCCGGAGACCGAGATCGCCCTAAGCTGACCCGTGCTCGTCTGCGCGAGTTGCGGGGCCGAGAATCGGGAGGGCGCGCGCTTCTGCGACTCCTGTGGCGCGCCGCTGGCCGAGGCCTCGCCGGCGCGCGAGGTGCGCAAGGTCGTGACGGTGCTCTTCTGCGACGTCACGGGCTCGACCGCGCTCGGCGAGCGGATCGATCCCGAGAGCCTGCGGCGGGTGATGGCGCGCTACTTCGAGACGGCGAAGGCGACCGTCGGCCGGCACGGAGGTACCGTCGAGAAGTTCATCGGCGACGCGGTGATGGCCGTGTTCGGGGTGCCGACGGTGCACGAGGACGACGCGCTGCGCGCGGTGCGCGCGGCCGACGAGCTCCGCGGCGGGCTCGACGAGCTCAACGACGAGCTCGAGCAGGGCTACGGCACACGCCTGGAGCTGCGCATGGGCGTCAACACCGGCGAGGTCGTCACCGGCACTGAGGAGCGGCTCGCGACGGGCGACGCCGTCAACGTCGCGGCGCGGCTCGAGCAGGCCGCGCAGCCGGGCGAGGTCCTGCTCGGCGACGAGACGTTCCGCCTCGTTCGGGACGCGGTCGTCGCCGAGGAGGCGCTGCCGCTCGCGGCGAAGGGGAAGTCGGAGCCGCTCACGGCCCACCGGCTGATGTCGGTGAGCGCCGGCGCGCCCGAGCGACGCCACGGCGCGCCGATGGTCGGCCGCGAGCGCCAGCGCGAGCTGCTCGAGGGCGCCTTCGCGAACGTCGTCAGCGAGCGATCGTGCCACCTCTTCACGATCCTCGGCGCCGCGGGGGTCGGAAAGTCGCGTCTGGCGCAGGAGTTCCTGGCTGGGCTCGAGGACGCGACCGTCGTGCGTGGCCGCTGCCTCTCCTACGGCGACGGGATCAGCTACTGGCCGGTCACCGAGGTCCTGAAGCAGCTCGTCCCGGACGGGGACGTGGACGGGCCGCTCGCGTCGATCCTCGGCGACGAGGCGATTGCGAGCTCGCCTGCCGAGATCGCCTGGGCCTTCCGCAAGCTGCTCGAGTCGCGAGCAGCCGAGCGGCCGCTCGTCGTCCTCTTCGACGATCTGCACTGGGGCGGGCCGACCTTCCTCGATCTGGTCGAGCATGTCGCCGACCTCAGCCGCGATGCGCCGATCCTGCTGCTCTGCATGGCGCGGCCGGAGCTGCTGGACGTGCGGCCCACGTGGGGCGGCGGGAAGCTGAACGCGACGAACGTGCTGCTCGAGCCGCTCGCGGCGAAGGAAACCGCCGAGCTGCTCAACGCGCTCGTGGGCGGCGTCCCGGACGAGCTGCGCGAGCGGATTCTCGACGCGGCGGGCGGGAACCCGCTCTTCGTCGAGGAGATGGTGGCGATCGCGGCCGAAGGCGGCCGCGAGGTCTCGGTGCCGCCGACGATCCAGGCGCTCCTCGCCGCTCGCCTCGACCAGCTCGACCCGGACGATCGCGACGTCCTGGAGCGGGCGTCGGTCGAGGGCCAGGTGTTCCACCGCGGCGCCCTGGTGGCGCTTGCGCCCGCGGAGACGCAGGTCGATGGCCGGCTCGTCGCGCTGGTGCGCAAGGACCTCCTCCGGCCCGAGCGGGCGGTGCTGCCGGACGACGACGCCTACCGCTTCCGCCATCTCCTCATCCGCGACACGGCCTACGAGGCACTGCCGAAGGCGACCCGCGCGGAGCTGCACGAGCTCTTCGCGAGCTGGCTCCAGGAGCACGGCGCCGAACTCGTGGAGCTGGACGAGATCCTCGGCTACCACCTGGAGCAGTCGTACCGCTATCGCGCCGAGCTCGGCCCGCTCGACGACGCGGCCGCGGCGGTCGCCGACCGGGCCGCGGCGAGGCTGCTCGCGAGCGCCGACCGCGCGCTGGAGCGCGGAGACGCCTCTGCGGTCGTCGGCCTCCTTTCCCGAGCGGTCGAGCTTCTCCCGCTGGCCGATCCGAGGCGCCCGCTGGCCGAGCTGGAGCTCGCGACGGCACTCAAAGACCGGGGTGAGCTCGACAAGGCGCTACAGAGCCTCCGCGCTGTCGGCGCTTCGGCGCTCGAACGAGGTGACGTGCGAATCGCGGAGCGGGCGACGCTCGAGCGCCTCTGGCTCGCGAGCCAGATGGTGCCGAAGCGAAC
>JBJMJY010000065.1:0-2868 GCA_045806105.1 Gaiellaceae bacterium
TCGCTCTTCCCCGGGGCGCACGGGTTCACGTTGGCCGGCTGGCGAAGCGTCGCGCACGACCACATCTATCTACGGCTCTTCTGGAAGTCGGCGCAGATGTCGCTGATCGTTTCAGCGATCATCGTCGTCCTCGCCTACCCGCTCGCTTACTACCTCGCGCTGTCCGGCACAAAGCGGAAGTACATCCTGCTTCTGCTGCTGATCGCGCCGTTCCTCACGAGCTACCTGCTCCGCGTGCTCGCGTGGAAAGTGATCCTCGGCAACCAGGGGGTCGTCAACTCGTTCCTCGTCTGGACCGGCATTCGAGAGCCGGATCATCCCGTGTCGCAACTGCTCTACAGCCGCTTCGCCGTGATGCTCGTGCTCGGCTACATCTGGCTGCCGTTCGTCGCGCTGCCGATCTTCGTCTCGCTCGAGAACCTCGACCGCCGCCTGCTGGAGGCGGCCAGCGACCTCGGCGCTAGCCGGCTGCAGGCGTTCCGGAAGGTGACGCTACCGCTCTCGCTCCCGGGCGTCTTCGCCGCCTTCCTCTTCGTGTTCATTCCGACGCTCGGGGAGTTCGTCACGCCGTCGCTCGTCGGCGGGACGAGCGGCTACATGTACGGCAACCAGATCGTCGACCTCTTCGGCACCGGCTTTCCCGACTGGGAGACCGGCTCGGTGCTCGCGATCTTCCTGCTCGGCGTCGTCGCCGTGCTGACGGTCGTCTTCGCGCGCTTCCTCCAGCCGAGACAGGTGACGGCGGACTGATGGACGTCGCGCTCTCCAAAAACGGCGCCCGCCTTCTGCGCGCGTTCTTCGTCTTCGTCGTCGCCTTCCTCTACGCGCCGATCGTGATCCTGCTGATCTTCTCGTTCAACGACTCCGCGGTGCCGACGTTCCCGCTCTCTGGCTTCACCTTCCGCTGGTACCGCGCGTTCCTCGAGAACGGCGACCTGCGCAGCGCACTGGAGACGAGCGCGATCATCGCGGCGCTCTCCAGTCTGGGCGCGGTGGTGCTCGGGGTGCTCGCGTCGATCGCGCTCACCCGCCGCCGGTTCCGCGGCAAGTCGGCCGTCTCTGCGCTGCTGCTGAGCCCCCTCGTGATCCCCTACGTGGTCTTCGGGATCTCGCTGCTGCTGCTCTTCCACCAGCTCAGCGTCCCGCGCTCGCTGCTGACCGTGGTGATCGGGCACATCGTGATCAGCCTGCCCTACACGATCCTCGTGCTCGTGCCACGGCTCGACCAGATCGATCCCGGGCTCGAGGAGGCCGCGTTCGACCTCGGCGCCTCTCGCCTGCGCACGTTCCGCTCGATCACGCTTCCGCTGATCCTGCCCGCGGTCGTCTCGGCGTTCCTGATCGCGTTCACCACCTCCTTCGACGAGTACGCGGTGGCGTCGTTCGTCGTCGGGACGCGCGTGACGTTCCCGATCTACCTCTACTCCGCGCTCCGCTTCCCGAACCAGCTGCCGCAGGTGATCGCGGTCGCGGTCGTCGTGCTCCTGGTCTCCCTGACGGTCGTGATCGCCGCAGAGCTCGGCCGCAGAATGGCGGAGCGGCGGTTCGCCGCCTAGGTTCCAAGGGGCGAGGCCTGCTCCGGCTCCCAGGAGAGCGTCACGCGCTCGCCGGTCGCGACGGCTGCAGGCGCTTCGCCCGCGAGGCGGTGGGAAACGACGCGGCCGGCCCGCGTGTCGACGTGGAACTGCGTGTACATGCCGAGGAAGACGACCTCGGCGACCGTCCCCTCGAGGCGCGAGCCGCCGTCCTGTGGAGGGTCGTCCCCCGCAGCGATCCTAACGCGCTCCGGACGCACGGCAACACGCACGGTCTCCCCGGGCCGGTGGTCGGGGCCGAGGGCGGCCACGACCCGCTCGCCGTCGCCGACGCGCATCACCGCGTGCTCGCCCACGAGCTCGTCGATGCGCACGTCGAGTGCGTTCAGCGAGCCGATGAAGTCGGCAACGAAGGCCGTCGCGGGGCGGTCGTAGATCTCCTGCGGGCTCCCGGTCTGCTCGACGCGGCCGCCGTTCATCACGGCGATCCGGTCCGACATCGCGAGCGCCTCCTCCTGGTCGTGTGTGACGTAGACGAAGGTCGTGCCGAGGTCGTGCTGGATCGCCTTCAGCTCGAGCTGCATCTGCTTGCGCAGCTTCACGTCGAGGGCGCCGAGCGGCTCATCCAGGAGGAGGGCCGCCGGTGAGTTCACGAGCGCTCTCGCGAGCGCGACGCGCTGCTGCTGGCCGCCCGAGAGCTGGCGCGGCCGCCGTCGCTCGAGCCCCTCGAGCTCGACGACCCGCAGGATCTCCTTGATCCGGCCCGCGTGCTCCCGGCGGGGGACGCGCTTCACCTTCAAGCCGAAGGCGACGTTGTCGTAGACCGACATGTGCGGAAAGAGCGCGTACTGCTGGAAGACCATGTTCAACGGCCGCTTGTTGGCGGGCACGTCGGTCACGTCGTCGCCCTGCAGAAGGATCCGCCCCTCGTCGGGGCGCTCGAAGCCGGCGACCATGCGCAGCGTCGTCGTCTTCCCGCACCCGCTCGGGCCGAGCAGCGAGAAGAACTCACCATCGCCGATCTCGAGCGAGACGTCGTCGACCGCACCCACGGCGCCGAAGCGCTTGCTGACACGGTCGAGGCCGATCGCCGCCCGCAGCTCCTCGAGCATCCTCCGGCGAGTCTAGTGCGTTCCCGCCGGAGCTACGAGCAGACGGGAGCGCTGGTGGGCCGTCGCTACGCGGTCGCGGGAGAGGCCGTCGCGGCTGTCGCGTCGGTCGAGGTTGCCTCGGTCTCCCTCAGGTGCTGGTGCACGAACGCGATCGCCAGGCTGCCCTCGCCGACGGCGGACGCGACGCGCTTGACCGGGCCGGAGCGGACGTCGCCGCAGGC
>JBJMJY010000066.1:0-11825 GCA_045806105.1 Gaiellaceae bacterium
CGTCGCCTCCTGCTGCTCGCGCAGGTACGAGACGAGATTGCGAGCCGCGCGCTCGTCGAGGTCGTGCGTCTTCGCCAGCTCGGCCGGGTCCTGGTCCACCGCCCAGCGCGAGAACTCGCCCACGGCGCGGCCCAGCTCGACCGGCCGGCCGACGCTGTCGCCCTTCCAGAACGGCACCGCGCCGGGCACGCCGGGCGCGGGGGTCACGATCACCCGGTCGCGGGTGATCTCCTCGATCCGCCAGGTGGAGGCGCCGAGCATGAAGGTCTGGCCCGGCCGGGCCTCGTACACCATCTCCTCGTCCAGCTCGCCGACGCGGCGGCCGTCGGGCAGGTGCACGCCGAACAGGCCGCGGTCGGGGATCGTGCCCGCGTTCGTGACCGCCAGCTGCAGCGCTCCCTTGCGCGCGCGGATCGTGTCCTCGACGCGGTCCCACACGATGCGCGGCCGCAGTTCCTTGAACTCGTCGGACGGGTAGCGGCCGTCGAGCATGTCGAGCACGTTCTCGAGTAGCACGCGCGAGAGGTCGGCGAACGGGTAGGCGCCGCGGACGAGCCGGTGCAGGTCATCCACCGAGATCTCCTCGTCGGCGCAGATGCCGACGATCTGCTGGGCGAGCACGTCGAGCGGGTTACGCGGGATCTTCGTCTCCTCGATCGCGCCGTCCAGCATCCGCCGGGCGACCACCGCCGACTCGAGCAGGTCGCCGCGGAACTTCGGGAAGATGCGGCCGCGCGAGACGGCGCCGAGCTCGTGACCCGCGCGCCCTACCCGCTGCAGGCCGCGCGCCACTGACTTCGGCGACTCGACCTGGATCACGAGGTCGACGGCGCCCATGTCGATCCCGAGCTCCAGCGACGAGGTCGCGACGAGGCATGGGATCGCGCCTTTCTTCAGCAGCTCCTCGACCTCGATCCGCTGCTCGCGCGCCAGGCTCCCGTGGTGGGCGCGCGCGATCTCCCGCGGCTTCGCTTGCGATGCCGCTTGGGAGGCGGCACCGGCTTTACCGGTGTCGCCGTCCATCGAAGCCAGGTCGTTCAGGCGCAGGGCCAGCCGCTCGGCGAGCCGGCGGTTGTTGACGAAGACGATCGTCGATCGGTGCGCGCGGACGAGCTGGAGGATCTCGGGGTAGATCGACGGCCAGATCGACTGCTGCTCCTCGGGCTCGCGCATGTCGTCCAGCGGCACGACCACCTTCAGGTCGAGCTCCTTGGCGCGACCCGCGTCGACGAGCTCGATCTCCCGCCCGCCGGAGACGAAGCGGCCGATCTCCTCGAGCGGGCGCTGGGTCGCGGAGAGCCCGATCCGCTGCACCGACTCGCCGACCAGATGCTGCAGGCGCTCCAGCGAGAGAGCGAGGTGAGCACCCCGCTTCGTGCCCGCGACGGCGTGCACCTCGTCGACGATCACCGTCTCGACTCCCCGCAGCGTCTCGCGCGCCTGTGACGTCAGCAGCAGGAAGAGCGACTCGGGCGTGGTGATGAGGATGTCCGGCGGCTTGCGCACCATCGCCGCCCGCTCCTTCTGCGGGGTGTCGCCGGTGCGGACGCCGACGCGCAGTTCCGAGCGGAGCCCGGCGAGCGGCCCGCGCAGGTTGCGCTCGATGTCGTAGTTCAGCGCCTTCAACGGCGAGACGTAGAGCAGGCGCAGGCCCTCGCCCGGCCGCGCGTTGAGCCGGTCGATGCCGTAGAGGAAGGCCGCGAGCGTCTTCCCCGAGCCGGTCGGCGCCTGGATCAGCGTGTGTCCGCCGCGCGCGATCGCCGGCCAGCCCAGCTCCTGCGCCGGGGTCGGCCCGTCGAAGGCCTGCTCGAACCAGGCGCGGGTCGGCGCGGAGAAGGCGTCGAGGACGCTCACGCGCGGAGCGCCTCCACGTCTGCGAGGAACTCGGCCTCCTCGAGCGGCGGCGCCTCCTCGGGGTACGGGAACGGCCAGCCCGGCCGCGGGTCGACCGCGTAGCGAGGCATCACATGAGTGTGCAGGTGCGGCATCGAGTTGCCGAGCGTCTCGTAGTTGAGCTTCACCGGCTCGAGCTGGCGCTCGAGGTTGCGGCCGACCTCGAGGACCTCGAGCCAGTACTGCGCCGCCTCGTCCCGGGAAAGCTCGGTCGGCTCCGCGACGTGGCGACCGCGCCAGACGACGACCGTGTAGCCGCGCTGGACCTTCCTGCGCTGCAGGTAGGCGTCCGAGACCTCGCCCGCGAAGATCCGGGCGCCGTACTCCGTCTCGTCGGGCCGGCCCTGCTCGCACATCGGACAGCCGTCGCCGCGCCTGAGCTCGTAGAAGGACTGCGGCCACTCCATGCGGCCGACGTTAGCATCGGGCCGGACCTTGCCCGAGACGCCGGAAGAGCTCTACGAACGCGCCGCCGGGGCGCTGCGGATGCCGCCCGTCGAGGAGTGGGAGACCTTTCCGTTCGACGGCGAGCTGCGACCGCGCGTGCTGCTGCCGCCGGAGGCGCGGGAGCGGCCGCGGTCCGGCGAGGGCGGCGTCGACTGCCGCCGCTGCGCGGCGCCCGACGACGAGTACCTCTGGGTCAACGACCGTTGGCGCCTCTGGTCGTTCCCCGAGCCGACCGGGCTGCCGCTGATCGTGCTCTTGGAGTCCCGCGAGCACTACGCGGAGCCGGGCGACCTCTCGGAGGAGCTCGCCGCTGACCTCGGCGTGATGCTGGCGAGAATCGAACGCGCGATCCGCGCGCTCGGGAACGTCGGCCGGGTGCACGTCTGCCGCTGGGGCGACGGCGGCGAGCACCTGCACTGGTGGTTCATGGCGCGGCCGGCTCGGCTGCCGCAGCTGATCGGCAGCTTTGCCGCCATCTGGGACGACGTCCTGCCACCGGTGCCCGCGGACGTCTGGCGCGCCGACCTCGCCGCGCTGGCCGACGCGCTCGGCTAGTCGAGCGAGCGGACGAACTCGCGCCAGGTCTGCCGGCCATCCGCGTGTTCGGTGGTGTTCAGGCCCGCGCGGAAGGCGGCGGACACCTTCCCCGGGTACGGGAGCGGGAGCACGCGCAGCGATCCGCGCAGGTCGCGCCAGGTGTCGACTGCCTCGCGGACGGTCATGATCTGCGGCCCGCCGAACTCGGCCACCTCTCGCCTTGGCGGACCCGAGAGCAGCTCCGCGGCCCGCTCGGCGACCTCCAGCGCGGCGACGAGCTGCACCTTGAAGTCGAACGGATAGATCACCGAGAGCCAACGCCGTTCCTTCTCCCTCAGCACGTTCTCGCCGAGCTCGTGGAACTGGGTCGCGCGCAGGATCGTGAACGGAATGCCGCTCGCCGCGACGAGCCGCTCGCAGGCGAGCTTGTTCCCGTAGTAGCGGTACGGGATCCGGTCGACGCCGACGATCGAGAGGTAGAGCAGGTGCTCCACGCCGCGTGCAGCCTCCAGCAGACGCCTGGTCGCCTCGACGTCGTTCGCACCGTCGCGCGTGTCGGAGTCGCTCGCCGCATGCAGCACCCAGGTCACCCCGTCGAGCGCCTCGGCCAGGCCCTCGCCGGTGGCGAGATCGCCGCCGGCCCGCCGGGAAAAGGGGCGCGGCTCGTGGCCGGCCTCGGCGAGCACACGAACTGCCTTCGTGCCGAGCCGTCCCGTCGCGCCGGTGACGAGGACCCTTGCCACCGTACGATCGTCGCATGGGCCGCCGGATCAACGTCAAGGGCACGTCCGGCTCGGGCAAGACGACGTTCGGGCAGGAGCTCGCCCGGCGGCTCGAGCTGCCCTTCGTCGAGCTCGACGCGCTGCACCACGGGCCGAGCTGGGCCGAGCCGACCGCGGAGGAGTTCCGAACGCGCGTACGCGAGGCGATCGAGGCGCGGCCGGACGGCTGGGTGATCGACGGCAACTACGAGGTGAAGCTGGGAGACACGGTCCTCTCGGCCGCCGACACGATCGTCTGGCTCGACCTGCCGCTGCGACTGAAGCTGCGGCGGCTGTGGCACCGCACGAGCCGGCGGATCCGCGACGACGCGGAGCTCTGGAGCGGCAACAAGGAATCGTGGCGCGGCGCATTCTGGGGCCGCGAATCGCTCTTCGCCTGGATGCTGCGGGGCCATTTCCGCCATCGCCGCCAGTGGCCGCGGCGGTACGGCAGCGATCCGCGCTTCGTGCGGCTGCGCTCGGTGCGGGAGGCGAGAGAATGGCTCGATGGCGTCGCCTGATCGGTACGACGCGCTGGTGCTCGGCGGCGGCGCGGCCGGCTGCGCGCGACGACGAGGTGCTGACGAGGCGTTCGAGCGGCTGCGCGAGCTGGTCGAGCGCCGGAGATCCGGCCGGGCGTGAAGGTCGGCGCCGAGGAGCACGTGCCAGCGCGCGCGGCTTCTTCCATCCCGTCGGAACTTGCGCGATCGGCTCGGTCCTCGACGAGCGCTGCCGCGTCCTCGGCTTCGAGAACCTCTACGTCGTGGACGCCGCCGCGATCCCGGAGATTCAGTCGGCGAACACGAAACTGACGACGGTGGCGCTCGCGGAGCGGGCCTCCAACTGGCTGTAGGATCGGGTGATGGCCGTGAAGGCACCGGAACGGCTGCACTACACCGGCTTCGACGAGGCGGACGAGCTGCTCGCGCGCGATCCGTTCGCTCTGCTCGTCGGGTTCGCGCTCGACCAACAGGTGCCGGTGCAGACGGCGTTCCAAGGGCCGTGGAAGCTGCAGCAGCGGCTCGGCACCCTCGACCCCGGCGCGATCGCCGCAACGGACCCGGCGCGGCTCGAGGAGGCCTTCCGCAAGAAGCCGGCGATCCACCGCTTCCCGGGCGCGATGGCCGGTCGCGTGCACGAACTGGCGGCGCACGTGGCCGACGAGTACGGCGGCGACGCCTCGCGGCTCTGGACCGAGGCGGCGGACGGCGCGGAGCTGCGGCAGCGGATCTCCGCGCTTCCCGGTTTCGGGCAGATGAAGGTCAAGGCGTTCGGCGCGGTGCTGTGGAAGCGCTTCGGCCTCGCGGCCGCCGAGGAGCTCGATCCCGGCCATCCGACGCTCGGCGACGTGGACTCCCCGGAGGCGCTGGAGGAGTACCAGGCGAAGAAGCGGGCGTACAAGGCGAAGCTCCGCGCCGAGCGAGCGGGCTAGTCACACTCTCGGCACGGTCTCGTCACAGACACGCGCGAGGTTCCCGGCTAGGCTCGCAGCGGGGAGGAGGTCTCCGGGTACCTGCACCGAGGGGTCCGAAACGGCCATGTCCCTGCCGATAGAGGGGCCGTGAGGGCCTGCGCCGCCGCCGCTGCCGTCGTCGTGCTCGCGCTCGCGTGTGCGGGCGGCTCGGCCTTCGCGCTCCGGGTCCCGGCCGCGCCGCGGTGCACCGTCTTCCCGAAGTCGAACCCGTGGAACCGGCGGGTCGACCGGTTGCCCGTCGCGCGCAACTCGGCCGCGCTGATCGCCTCGATCGGCGCCTCGACTGGCCTCCACGCCGACTTCGGCTCCGGCCTGTGGGAGGGCTCGCCGATCGGGATTCCGTTCGACGTCGTCACGCGCAAGACGCCGCGCTCGCGCGTCGGCTTCGAGTACTCGGACGAGAGCGACCACGTCGGCTACCCGATCCCGAAGCGCGTCCACGTCGAGGGCGGGAGCGACCACCACGCGCTGCTGCTCGACCGCGACGCGTGCCGGCTCTACGAGCTGGGCGGGCTCGAGCGGCGCAGCGGCCGCTGGTACGCCTGGGCCGGGGCGACGTGGAGCCTGCGCTCAAACCGCGTCCGCCCCGCCGGCTGGACCTCGGCCGACGCCGCGGGCCTGCCGATCTTCCCGGGCCTCGCGCGCTACGACGAGGTGCGGCGCGGGGTGATCGACCACGCGCTGCGCCTCACCGTCGAGCGGACGCGACGCGCCTACCTCTACCCCGCTCGGCACTACGCGAGCTCGCTCACGGATGCGAACCTGCCGCCGATGGGCCTACGGGTGCGGTTGAAGCCGAGCTTCGACGTGCGGCCGTTCCCGCGACAGGCACGGATCGTCCTGGTCGCGCTGAAGCGCTACGGGATGCTCGTCGCCGACAACGGCTCCGACTGGTACATCACCGGCGCGCCGAACCGCGGGTGGTCGAACGACCAGTTGCACACCCTCGGCCGCGTCAGGGGCTCGGACTTCGAGGTGATCGACACCTCGAAGCTACGGCCCTGAACCGTGCCGAATCTGCAACAGCTCGCCCACAGCCGTCCGTAACGGCCACGCCGGGGGACAGTCCCCCGGCCTGTCCGCACGAGACACGGCTACGTGAAGGCGGGGGCGAGCAGCAGCACGGCTGGGATGGGCCCGATCCCGGCGAGGAGCAGGGCCGGAACCGTCAGCCCCTCGCGGAGCAACGCGCCTGCGGTTACCAGGAACGCGCCGCCGAACACGAGCGAGGCGCCGAGCCAGAGCTGAAACGGCCCGCTGCCGAAGGTGTCGAACGGGTACGGCCCGTCGATGATCCACACGTAGCGCTCGTCATCGCCATGGATGAAGGCGAACAGCAGCAACGAGCTGAGGCCGAAGAGCAGGCCCCACCCGATCAAGACGCCGCTTAGCAGATCCCGCACGCGCACATCCACGGACGCAACGTAGGAGGACCCGGCGCCGACCGCCAGGGATGCGTCAGCGCGGATCGTCGCGGTCGATGTTCCAGTGCCGCGCCGCCGTCGCCGTCCAGCCTTCGCCCTCCCGCGGGCGCAAGGCAAAGCGCGTGATCACGCGCTGGCCGCCCTCGTGGTCACCGTAGAGCAGATCGATGATCAGGACGTTGCGGTGAGAGATTGCGTCGCGAGCCTCCGCGAACTCGGCCGAGCCGGGATCGCGAAAGGAGCCCTGCCAGAAGCCGACGTCGCCCACCGGCACGTAGAGGTCGCGGGTCAGGCGCGTGAACCTCGACGGATCGCCATGCTCCCCGACGACGCGCTCGAGCTGGTCGGCGGCCTGGAAGCTCCAGCCGTGGAGGACGGCGATCCCCGACCCGACGTTGCGGAGCGGAATCGCGAGGTAGACCGCAGAGTCGCTCACCTCGGCGATGCCCTGGCCGCCTGGCGCCAAGAACCACCTGTCGTCGACGAACCCGATCTTCTGCGGCGGGTCGTCGAGCTTCGACGGCAGGAGCAGCGGGCGCAGCCCGGCGAGCAGCGAGCGCTCGGCCACCCGCGCGGCCCGGTTCGCCGAGCGAACGGACGCGAAGGTCGCGAGCGCCAGCACCAGCGTGCCGGCCGCCGTCGCGAGCGCCGAGATCGTCACCCAGTCAGCCGCCAGCGTCACGAGGTGACTCTACGGCGCGTGCTTCAGCGCCGCCCAAGCGGCCCACTGAGGCATCGCTTGCGATGCCGCTGAGAGGCCACGCCGGCTCCGCTGGCGTGGCCGTCTAATCCACAGGCGTCAGTCAGCCGACATCCCGAAGCGCCGCCTGCGCAGCCCAGTACCCGCACATGCCGTGGACGCCGCCGCCGGGAGGCGTCGAGGCCGAGCAGAGGTAGACGCCGTCGAGCGGCGTGCTCCACGGGACGAGCCGCGCCGCCGGCCGCCGGAGGATCTGGCCGAGATCCATCGCGCCGCCGTTGAGGTCGCCGCCGACGAGGTTGCCGTTCCGGCCCTGGAGGTCGCGCGGGCCGAGCGAGCTGCGCGCCAGCACGAGCTCACGGAAGCCGGGCGCGAAGCGCTCGACCTGCGCCTCGATCCGCTCGGTCATCTCGACGCCGGAGCCGTTCGGGACGTGGCAGTACGCCCAGGCGACGTGCTTGCCCTCGGGCGCGCGCGTCGGGTCGAAGAGCGTCTGCTGGACGAGCAACACGAACGGCCGCTCGACCGGGCGCCCGCTCCAGGCGCCCCACTCCGAGTGCGAGATCTCGTCCAGCGTTCCGCCGAGGTGGACGGTGCCGGCCCGGCGGCACTCCCGGGCGCGCCACGGAATCGGCCCGTCCAGCGCCCAGTCGACCTTGAAGGCGCCCGGGCCGTGCCGGTAGGACAGCAGCCTCCGCTCGTACCGGCGCGGCAGCCGCCCTCCTGCTAGCCGCACGAGCTCCCGTGGAGCAACGTCGGCGAGCACGAGCCGGTCCGTGGGCACCTCGTCGACGCGGGAGCCGGTCACGATCGACCCTCCGAGCTGACGTACGCGTGCCGCCAGCGCATCGGCAAGCGAGGAGGAGCCGCCGCGCGCGACCGGCCAACCGACCGCGTGGCCCATGACGGTCAGCGCGAGCCCGAAGCCTGCGCTCGGCCGGCGCTCGAGCGGCAGCATCGCGTGCGCGCAGTGGCCCGCGAACCAGGCGCGGGCGCGCTCGGTCTCGAACAGCGACTCGGCAACCGAGCGTGCATCTCCGAGCGCAGCGCGGGTCGCCCGCGCGAGCGCGCCGGCGCCCGCCGACTCGAGCGCCCGCAGTGTCCTCCGGGGAGGGGGCGGCAGCCGCCCGAGCACCGCCGGCGCGAGCTCCGCCCAGGCCTCCACGAGCGGCTCCATGAGCCGCCGGTACGCGCCGCCGTCGCGGCCGAGCGCGTCTGCGGTCTCGTCCACGCCGCGCTCGAGCATGACCGCCGTTCCGTCGTCGAGCGGATGCGCGGCCGGCGCCTCCGGGTGGATCCACTGGACGTCGAGGTCGAGCGTGCGGAAGAACGGCGACCCGGCCGCGAGGGGCTGCACGGTGGCGCAGACGTCGTGGACGAACCCCGGGAGCGTCAGCTCCTCGGAGTGCAGCCCGCCGCCGACCCAGTCCGCCGCCTCCCGGACCTCGACCTCCACCCCGCCCTGCAGCAACGCGATCGCCGCTGCGAGGCCGTTCGGCCCCGAGCCGACGACCAGCGCTCGGCTCACGCGCCGCGCAGACGCCGCAGCGCCGGGCCCAGCGCCTGGCCACCGCGCAGCACCGGCTCGAAGAGATCGCCGTGCTTCCCCACGCGGGCGAGCGCCTCCCCCATCCCGAAGTCCCGCGGCCGCACCTTCTCGCCGAGCTCGTCCCACCGCAGCGGGGTCGAGACCGGCGCGCCCGGCTTGGGCCGCACCGAGTAGGCCGACGCGATCGTCTTGCCGTGCCCGTTCTGGCGGTGGTCGACGAGCACGCCTCGCCGCTTCTTCTTCAGCCATTCGGTGGTCACGAGGCCGGGGTTCTCCGCTTCGAGGCCGCGTGACACCCGCTCGGCGAACTCATAGGTCTCCGGGTAGGAGGAGCGGCGCGTGATCGGCATGAGCACGTGGATCCCGTCGGCGCCGCTGGTCTTCACGTACGACTCGAGCTCGAGCCCCTCGAGTGCCTCCCGCACCAGGTGCGCGACCCGGATCGCCTGCGCGAACCCGTTGCGCGACTCCGGCGGGTCGAGGTCGAAGACGACGTAGTCGGGTCGCTCCGGCTTGTCGACCCGCGAGTACCAGGCGTTCATGTCGACGCAGTTCATCTGCACCATCCAGACGAGTGCGGCCGGCTCGTTGACGAGCGCGAAGTCGACGAGCCGCGACCCACCCTCGCGCGGCCAGGTCCGGAACTGACGCGTCGGAAGCCACGGCGGCTTCCCTTTCGGCGCCTGCTTGGCGAAGTACGGCTGAGCGTCGATCCCGTGGGGATAGCGCTTGAGCGTGAACGGCCGGTCGCGCAGGTGCGGGACGATGGCGTCGCCGATCTCCGCGTAGTACTCCGCGAGGTCGCCCTTCGTCACGCCGTCTTTGGGGAACAGGACGCGATCCGTGCTCGTGAGCCGGATGGTGCGGCGGCCTACGCGCAGCTCGTCGCTCATCGGGCGAGCCGCGTCCAGACGAGCTCGTGCCGGAGCGGGAGCCGATACGGGCCGGCGAGAAGGGGCCGGACCCGCGCAAACAGCGCGGTGCGCTCGTCCGGCGGGAGCGCCGCGAGCGAGCTCGTCGTCGAGTAGAGCGTGAGCAGCGCCTCGCCGTCAACCGTGAGCTCGTCCTCTGCCCGCTCGTAGGTGAGCGGTTCGAAGGGCGACGCCGCAAAGGCGTCGTCCCACGGCGGGCGGCGCTGCGGCTGGGACCGCTCCCAGGGCCCGCTGAGCAGCTCCAGCGCCGGGGCGGGCAGCGGCGGGTCGGTCTCCCACCAGTGCGTGGAGACGACGGCGAGGCCGCCGCCCGGCCGCAGCACGCGCGCGAGCTCGGCGATCGCCGCCGCGGGATCGAACCAGTGGAACGCCTCGCCGACGAAGACGGCGTCCACGCTCGCTTCGTCGAGCGGTATGGCCTCCGCGCTTCCTGCGAGGGCCCGGCCGTGAATCGCCCGCATGCGGTCGTCGGGCTCGACGGCGACGACGTCCGCGAAGCGGCGGCGCAGCTCATCGGTGAGGCGACCCGTTCCGGCGGCGAGGTCGAGGACGCGCGCGCCGGCATCGAGCTCCAGCACCTCCTGCGCCAGCTCGAGCAGCGCCCCGGAGTAGGGCGGTCGGACACGGTGGTACGTCTCGGCGACGTTCCCGAAGCTGAGCCCGAGCTCAGGCACGCCTGGCCCACTCGAAGTTCGTGCGCATCCGAAACGTGTAGTCGCCCTCGGGCAGCATCGCCGCCAGCTCCGCGAGCACCTCGGCGCGGTCGTCGCGGTTCGCGATCCAGCTCGTCGAGGCGGAAAAGGCGAGCACCTCGTCACGGCTCGAGCGGTGGTCGTGCTCAACCGCGCCCTCGTGCGCCTCGCCCAAGGCGGTGCCCTCGAAGAGGTCGTCGGCGATTGGAGGCGGCGGCATTGCTTCGTACAGCTCGTCCAGCCGCGCCCGGTAATCGGGTGGGAGCGGGTTCGGCTCGACCGCTTCGTTCCAGAGCCGCGCGAGCACTCCGCCCGGTCGCAGCACGCGCACGATCTCGCCGACCGCGACGTCGTTGGCGAACCAGTGGAACGCCTGGCCCGTGAAGACGGCGTCCACCGAGCCGTCGCCGAGCGGAATCGCCTCCGCGACGCCCGGCAGCGCTTCGGCCTTCGGGACGCGCTCCTCGAGGATCGCCCGCAGCTCCGAGAGCGGCTCGAGCGCGATCACCCGCGCATACCGAGCGGCGAGCACGCGCGTCAGCTTGCCTGTTCCGGCGCCGATGTCCAGCACATTCGCCTCGTCGGGAACGGGCAGCAGCTCGAGCACCTCCGGCGGCCAGCCGGGGCGCCCGCGCTCGTACTCCTCGGCCGCGCGGTTGAAGCTGCGCGCCTGCTCCGTTAGCCGACCCCCGTCAGCAGGAAGGAACGCTGCTCCTTGAGCATCTCGCGGGCGATCACGAGCCGCTGGATCTGGTTCGTGCCCTCGTAGATCTGTGTGATCTTGGCGTCGCGCATCATCCGCTCGACGGGGTACTCCTGGATGTAGCCGTAGCCGCCGAGGATCTGCACCGCATCGGTGGTGACCTCCATGGCGACGTCGCTGCAGTAGAGCTTCGCCATCGCCGAGATCTTCGTCAGCTCCTGCCCGTCGGCTCCCTCGTCGATCAGCTGCCCACAGCGGTAGAGGAGCCCGCGCGCCGCCTCGCACTTCGTCTCCATGTCGGCGAGCATCCCCGCGATCAGCTGGTGCTCGCCGATCGGCTTGCCCATCGTCTCGCGTGACTTCGCGTATTCGACCGCGTAGTCGGTCGCACCCTGCGCGAGGCCGAGCCCCTGGGCGCCGATCCCCGGCCGCGATCGATCGAGGACCCGCATCGCGATCCGAAAGCCCTCTCCCTCTTCGGCGAGCAGGTTGTCGACCGGGATGCGGCAGTCGTCGAAGAACACCTCGCCGGTAGTCGAGCCCTTGATTCCCATTTTGGGCTCGATCCGGCCGACCTTGTAGAGGAGCCCTCGTGCGGCCTCGCATTTCGTCTCCATGTCGGCGAGCATCCCGGCGATCAGCTGATGCTGCCCGATCGGCTTGCACATCGTCTCGCGTGAACGCGCGTACTCGACGGCGTAGTCGGTCGCGCC
>JBJMJY010000067.1:0-54521 GCA_045806105.1 Gaiellaceae bacterium
GTCGCCGAGGCGCAGCGGCTCGGGCTCGGCGAGCACCTGCGCGTCGTCGTCACGAACGACCGCTGATCGCGCGTTTCACCCAGCGCGGGTGATGCCCACGCGCGGCCTGTCTGCTTTGCTCGCAGGTCTGGTGGAAGCACCCGCGCACATCCTCCGTAAGCTCACGATCCGCGACGACGCCCTGCTCCACCGCGTGCTCGCCGAGGAGGAGGCCGGGAGCTCGGCGGGCTCGCTCGATCCGAAGACCCGCGGCCTCGTCCGCGTCGCCGCGCTGATCGCCATGGATGCGGCAGCGCCTTCCTACCTCTGCGCAGTCGAGTCGGCGCGGTCGGCCGGCGCGAGCGACGACGAGATCGTCGGCTGCCTCCTGGCGGTCCTGCCGATCCTCGGCGAGCCGCGCGTGGTCTGCGCCGCGCCGAAGCTCGGCCTCGCGCTCGGCTACGACGTCAGCGCGGCGCTCGAGGACGCGAGCCCCTTGCTCGGCTGAGCCGACGGAGCGGCGGCGCCGGCACGAGGTGCGCCGCCGCCTCGTCAGTCCGCTC
Source organism: Gaiellaceae bacterium (assembly GCA_045806105.1). GTDB lineage: Bacteria > Actinomycetota > Thermoleophilia > Gaiellales > Gaiellaceae > AC-32. The sequence continues at coordinate 543 of JBJMJY010000067.1, forward strand.
TCACGCCGTGCGGAGCCGCGACCCGCCGTACACAGCGAGGCCGTAGATGATCAGCAGGTCGACCGCGAACATCGCGATGCCCCAGAACGGGAACGCCGGGATGAACATCAGCTGGCCGATCGAGTTGACGGCTGCGCAGGCGATGCCGAACCAGCGCGCGACCTCGTTCCCCGTCGAGAGTGCGAGGGCGGCGAAACCCTGGAGGATGCCAAGGATCATGATGATCCAGCCCCACGTGGCCAGGTCGCTGAAGACGTAGTCCGCGTTCGCCACGTAGACGTGCGCGTCGGCGACCGCCGCGATCCCCGCGAAGAAGTTCCAGAGCCCCGCGAGACCCAGCATCACCGCCGCGAACAGGATCCAGCCCGAGCCCATGGTCTCGGCTAACTCCGCAGGAGGTCCAGAGTAATGGCGGCCGACGTCGTAGTCCTGCGTCGTCCTCATGCCCGATCCCTCCTTCTGCTTGCAGTCCGTCCAGCTAACCGGGCAGACGCCGCGCGCTCATCCCCCGAACGGGATGACCCGCGCGTCATCCCAACCGGGCGATGCACCGGCCGCCGCGGACCGCGAGCCTGAGCCTGACCGGAACCAGGCGGAGAAAGCGAGGTACACCATGCCCTTCCGACGACGACCCCTCATGCGCGCTGCGATGGTCGGCGGTGTCGCCTACCACGCCGGCAAGAGGGTGGAACAAGGCCGCGAGGCCGACTACGACCGCGACGCGCGGATCGCCGAGCTCGAGGCCCAGCAGGCCGCAGCGCCGCCGCAGCAGGCGGCTCCACCGCCGCAGGCGGCGCCCCAGACCGACGTGGTCGAGCAGCTGCAGAAGCTTGCCGAGCTCAAGCAGCAGGGCATCCTCACGGACGAGGAGTTCACCGCACAGAAGCAGAAGCTGCTGGGTGGATCATGAGCGGCCGCGAAGAGACATCCGCGCTGCCGTTCGGCCCGGTCCAGCTGCTCGTGCTCGCCTTCGACCGTACGCAGTTCGACGGCGAGATCATGCCCGAGTTCGAGCGCCTCAAGGACGAAGGGACGGTCCGGTTGATCGACCTGCTCTTCGTCAGGAAGGAAGGCGGCGAGGTCCAGATCATGCAGGCGTCGGACCTGAGCACGGACGAGGCCGAGGACTTCGGCGCTCTCGTCGGGGCCCTGATCGGCGCCGGGATGGGAGAGGAAGAGACCGTCGCAGCGGGCCTCGAGCTGGGCGCGGAAGCCGGCGCCGACGGCCACGTCATCGACGAGAACCAGGTCTGGTACGTCGCCGATGCGATCCCGGACGGCACGAGCGCCGCGGTCGCGCTCATCGAGCACACCTGGGCGATCCCGCTCCGCGACAAGCTCATCGCCGGCGGAGGGGCCGTCCTCGCCGACGCGTGGATGCACCCGGCCGATCTCGTGGCGATCGGCGCGGCCGCACGTGCTGCGCACGACGCCGCCTAGGCGGTAGGGAACAAGCGGGAGCATGCGGGCCTTCGGGCCCGCTGCTGCTGCTCCCTCAGCGGACGGCCTCGAGCGGCTTCGGTGCAGGCTCGGCTTCGGCTGCCGGACCGCCGTCCTCGCGCTGGTACTCCGCCAGGAGCCGCTGCTCTCGCTCCCGCTTCGGGAAGCAGAAGAAGACGAGTGCCGCTCCGAGGACGACGGCGATAACCCCGGCGAGGTACGCCCACTGGTCGCCTTGCAGGAACGCGGTCTTCGCCCCCGCCACGATGGTGTCCTGGACGGACGGCGGATACCTCGACGCGGTGTCCTCCGCGCTCGAGAACGACTTCGTCAGCTCGCTCTGGACGCTGCTGTTGACGTGCTTCCCCGAGGCCGCGACCGCGGCTCCCGCCGCGGCTGCGTAGCCGGCGGTCAGGAGCGCGCCGAAGACCGACTGCATGATCGCCCCGCCGAGGTCACGCTGGAGGTCGGCGGTGCCCGAGGCCATCCCGACCCGCCTGATCGGCACCGAGCCCGTCAGCGAGTGTGACGCCGGGGTGCCGGCCAGACCGACGCCGATCCCGACGAGCGAGTAGCCGAGGGCGACCTTCCAGTAGGGGATGCCCTCCTTCCAGAGGAGCAGCATCGTCAGGAAACCGAGCAGCACGAAGACGTAGCCGAAGAGCAGCGTGAAGCGGGCGCCGCGGGTCTCGACGAGCTTGGCCGAGCGGGGCGCGACTAGCACCATGAACGCCGCCGCCGGCAGGATCGCAGCCCCCGCCTCGACAGCCGAATAGCCGAGCACGTTCTGCAGGAACTGCTGCCCGATGAACATCGCTCCCATCAGCGAGCCGAAGACGACGAGGCCCGCGCAGGCCGCCACCCAGAACGTCGGCCGCGCCGCCGCGTGGAGGTCGTAGAGCGGGTTCTCTGCCCGGCGCTGCCGGATGAAGAAGGCGACGAGGCCCGCGGCGGCGACGGCGAAGAGGCCCACGATCAGCGCGGTCTCGTTCGGCACGGCCGCGAAGTTGATCCCGAGGATCAGCGCGCCGACGAGCACGACGGACAGGATCCCGCCGGGGTGGTCGACCGGGTCGGTGGCCTCGTTGACGTGGCTCGGCACGAGCCGTAGCGCCATCACGAGCGCGATCACGGCGAGCGGGAGCGTGATCAAGAAGACCGACCCCCACCAGTAGTGGTCGAGCAACGCCCCCGCACAGAGGGGCCCGAGTGCGGTGAGCGCTCCGCCGGTGGCGGCCCACAGAGCGATCGACCGCGTGCGTGCCGGCCCCGACCAGAGAGCGGTGATCAGCGCAAGGGTGGTCGGGTAGGCCATCCCGGCTGCGAGCCCGCCGAGCACGCGCGCGCCGAACAGGACCTCGATCGATGGCGCCCAAGCCGCGAGGCAGTCGGCAGGGATCGTCAGCAGCATCCCCGCGATCAGCAGCAGCTTCCGGCCGTAGCGGTCGCCGATGGCGCCGAAGTACAGGACCGACGCGGCCAGACCGAGCGAGTAGCCGACGGCGACCAGGTTGAGCGCCGTCTGGGAGGCGTCGAAGTGCTTCCCGATCGACGGCAGGGCCACGTTGGCGACGGCGAGGCCGAGGTTCGCAACCGCCGCGACCGCGATCAGCGCCGCGAGGACGAGGCCTGCACGCTGCGGAGCGGCCGTCGACTCGGCTCGGGTTGCACCGTCCACCGCCGCCATCTCCGGCGGGTCGTGGGCCACGCCGTCAGACCTCTGCGGGAACCGCCGTCGGCCTGCTCGGTGCCTTAGGCATGAACGGGAGCAGCTCGTCCTGTCCAGGCTGCACGATCCCGTAGCTCGACTCCGGCACCTCGTTCCACGCGCCGGGGAGGTCGCGCAACGGCTCCGAGACGATCAGGCGCGACTCCTCGGACAGCCCCTGCAGCACCTCGAGGTCGGGATACAGCTCGCGCAGCGTCGGCAGGTTCGTCGAGTAGAAGAGCGACCGCGAGTTGCGCTCGCTCGAGTACCGGAACGCCCAGATGCTCTCGCCGTCCGTCGTCGCGACCGTCATCTGGATGGGGTGCTCGACGCCGTGCTTCTTGCCGACCTCCTCGATCAGCCCGACCGCCGCCGCGACGCCGGCCGGCGGATCGTCCTCGAGCCCGAACGTGAGCGCGAGGTAGAAGAACACCTCGGTATCAGCCGAGCCCTCGATCGACGGGTACAGCGACGGATCGACGGCGAGCACGAGATCGCGCTTGACCTGCTGGAACTCGCCGATGAACCCGTTGTGCATGAAAAGCCACTTCCCGTGGCGGAAGGGATGGCAGTTGGTCTCCTGCACGGCCGAGCCGATCGCCGCCCGGATGTGGGCGAACACGACCGGTCCCCGGATGTGAGCCGCGATGTTTCGCAGGTTCCGGTCGTTCCACGCAGGCTCGATGCTGCGGTAGACACCGGGTGTCTCGCCCTCGCCGTACCAGCCGACTCCGAAGCCGTCGCCGTTCGTGGTCTCCGCGCCGAGCTTGGAGTGGAGGCTCTGGTCGATCAGCGAATGCTCGGGCCGGTAGAGCAGGTCATCGATGCTGACGGGCGATCCTGAATATGCGAGCCAGCGGCACATCTAGGAGGTCGCCGCCGTGGTCGGCGGCATGAAGGCGCCGATGATCCAGAAGATGGGCAGGAAGATGCCGAGGATGAACATCACCCAGTGACCCTTCCTCAGCGTCATCACGCCGAGCGTGAACGCGATCGCGAGGTAGATGAACGCTCCGAAGCCGATGCCCCACCACATTGTCGCCTCCTTGACGGTGTCGATGGCCTGCCGTCCAGTGAAACCCGCAGGCGGTCGTGACGCATCGTCCGTTCGGGACGAACGCGGATTAGAGCCGCGGGTAAGTGCCGATCGAGGTCACGGCGATGCCAAGCAGCACGAGCGCTACACAGAGCAGGGCGACGCGCAGCCTGAAGACGCCGAACCGCTGGCTGAGGGCGATCAGGAACAGCACCGTCGCGAGCAGGACGGTCGTCCGGACGTACTTGTCGCCCGTCTCCCGCGCGTGGGCGCCCTCTTCGAACACGTCGGAGGCGCGCGTGTTCAGCTCTGCGCCGCGCTCGAGCAGCGCGTTGTGGTACTGCGGCATGAGGATCGGCCCAGGCGGTGCGCGGGGATTGACGAAGGGATTCGTCGCGAGCCACGCGCGGAACGCGGGGCGGTACTCGACGCGATAGCGCTTCTCGTAGTCGCGGGCGAGCTGCGCGTCGCCGGTCAGCCTCGCCTGGAGCCAGAAGTTGAACGTCGTGGCGTCGTAGAGCTGCTCCTGCCCGGCGCGGGTCGTGTTCTGCGTCGCCTGGATCCGGATCCGCGAGGACGTGCCGTACAGCTCCGCCGAGCGACCGTCCCAGAGCGCCGACTGGTAGCCGCTCCAGGCGGTCGCGATCGCGACGAGCGCCAGCAGGAACGCCTCGCCGACCTCGATCGCGACCTGGTGCCGGCGGTGGTGCGCCTGCTTCTCACCTCCCTCGTGGACGCGATGGGCGATCTCGATGTTCGAGCTCTCGGGCACCGCCGCCGAGGATCTCGGCGGCCCGCTCGTCGCACATCCTCCCGCGCGGGTGATTCGGCGCGTTCAGGGCGCCGAGGCCGCTAAGGCGTCCTTTGGCCGGGATGGTGCGATCCGGGTGATGCGCCGGCGCGAACGGCCGGAGAGGCTGCACCGACGCGACGAAAGGACCCCCGATGACCCTCACGCACCCAGAGACGAACAACGCGCGCTCCCGCGAGCTCGTCATGCAGCCGCTCTTCGGACTGGAGGAGGCGAAGATCCCGCGGCACGAGCTTCCCGATGGAGAGATGGCGCCGGATCTCGCCTACGAGATCATCCACAACGAGCTGATGCTCGACGGGAACGCGCGGCTGAACGTCGCGACGTTCGTGACGACGTCGATGGAGCCGCAGGCGCAGAAGCTGATGACGGAGTGCTTCGACAAGAACATGATCGACAAGGACGAGTACCCGCAGACCGCGGAGATCGAGGCGCGCTGCGTGAACATGCTCAGTCGGCTCTGGCACGCGCCCGAGGCGGACGAGGCGACGGGGTGCTCGACGACGGGGTCGAGCGAAGCGGCGATGCTCGGCGGGCTCGCGCTGAAGCGGCTCTGGCAGCAGCGGCGCCGGGCCGAGGGGAAGCCGGCCGACCGGCCGAACCTCGTGATGGGCATCAACGTCCAGGTGTGCTGGGAGAAGTTCGCCAACTACTGGGACGTCGAGATGCGCCTCGTGCCGATGGAGGGCGACCGGTTCACCCTCTCGGCCGAGGAGGCCGTCAAGCGGTGCGACGAGAACACGATCGGCGTCGTGGCGATCCTCGGTTCGACCTTCGACGGCTCGTACGAGCCGGTGCAGGAGATCTGCGACGCGCTCGACGCCTTCGAGGCCGAGACCGGCATCGACGTGCCCGTTCACGTGGATGGGGCCTCCGGTGCGTTCGTCGCGCCGTTCGTCGACCCGGACCTGGTGTGGGACTTCCGCCTGCCGCGCGTTGCCTCGATCAACGCCTCCGGGCACAAGTACGGCCTCGTCTATCCGGGGGTCGGCTGGGTTGCCTGGCGCGACAGCGCGGCGCTGCCGGCGGACCTGATCTTCTGGGTCAACTACCTCGGCGACAACATGCCGACGTTCGCGCTCAACTTCTCGCGCCCGGGCGCCCAGGTCGTGGCCCAGTACTACAACTTCCTCCGCCTCGGCTTCGACGGCTACCGGCGGGTCCAGCGGTACGCGCGCGACGTCGCGACGCGGCTGTCGGGCGAGATCGCGGAGCTCGGGCCGTTCGAGTTGATCACGCGGGGCGACGAGCTGCCGGTGTTCGCGTTCAAGGTCGGCGACGAGGTCGAGAACTTCACCGTCTTCGACGTCTCGAACGCGCTGCGCGAGCGCGGCTGGCAGGTCCCCGCTTACACGTTCCCGAAGAACCGCGAGGACCTCGCCGCCCTCCGCATTGTCGTCCGGCGGGGCTTCACCCACGACATGGCGGACATGCTCCTCGCCGACTTGAAGCGGCAGCTCCCGCGCCTCGAGCGCCAGCCGGTGCCCGTGCACGACGCCTCGTCGGCCGCGGGCTTCAGCCACTAGCCGCGCCGCTCGGCTCCACCACCGGTCCGTATGGGTCATCCCGTACGGGTGAGGCGGAGCGGCCGCAGCCTCCCGGAGGATCGACGTGATGGCGAGCGCGGCGAAGCGGGGCTACGGCGAGCAGCCGGCCTGGGAGGTCGTGCGGCCGCGGTTCCACGTGTTCCGGCTGCTCGTCTCGTGGGTGCTGTCGGCCCTGGCGCTGCTCGGCGCCGCCTGGGTCGTCCCCGGCGCCGATGTCAAGGGCTTCGGTGCCGCGCTCGTGGCCGCGGCCGTGATCGGCGCGCTGAACGCGATCCTGCCGCCGGTCGTGGCCGCGATCCGCCTGCCGTTCGTCGCGGCGCTCGGGTTCCTGGTGGTGCTCGTGCTCGACGCGCTGATGCTGATCACCGCCGACCGAGTGACGGACGGCGACCTCACCGTCGACTCGTTCTGGTCGGCGCTCGGGGTCGCGCTCGCCGCCGCCGCGATCGGGGTCGTGCTCGACGTCGTCCTCGGCACCAACGACGACGACACCTACACCTTCAAGGTGATCCAGCGGATCGCCCGCCGCTCGGGCGAGCGCGAGGAGACGGACGTCCCCGGGATCGTCTTCCTCGAGATCGACGGGCTCGCGCTCCCGGTGCTGCAGCGCGCGATCCGGAACGGCAGCGCGCCGGCAATGGGCCGCTGGCTCGAGGAGGGCTCGCACAACCTGGTGGAGTGGGAGACCGATCTCTCGTCGCAGACCGGTGCCAGCCAGGCCGGGATCCTGCTCGGCTCGAACGACGACATCCCCGCGTTCCGCTGGGTCGAGAAGGAGACGGGGACGGTGATGGTCTGCTCGGCGCCGGCCGACTGCGCCGAGATCGAGCGCCGCCACCGCTCCGGCCGCGGGCTCCTCACGAACGGCGGCGCCAGCCGTGGCAACCTGCTCTCCGGCGAGGCCGAGCACGTGATCCTGACCGCGAGCCGCAGCGAAGCCGAGCGGCATGCAAACCCGGGCTACCGCGCCTTCTTCGCCAACGGCTTCAACGTCCTGCGCTCGCTCGTGCTGTTCTTCTGGGAGGTCATGCTCGAGCTGTCGGCGGCGGCGCGGGGCAGGCGGCGCGACGTGCGGCCGCGCGGCCATCGCGGCGGCTACTACCCCTTCCTGCGGGCCGCGCTGTGCGTGGTCGTTCGCGACCTGATCGTCCACGGCGTCCTGACGGACATGATGAAAGGCCGCCCCGCCGTCTACGCCACTTTCTCGAGCTACGACGAGGTCGCGCACCACTCCGGCCTCGAGCGCGCCGACACGATGGAGGCGCTGCGGAAGCTCGACCAGCAGTTCGGGCGCATCGACCGCGCGCGCAGGTACGCGCCGCGGCCGTACGAGATCCTCGTCCTCTCGGACCATGGCCAGACGCAGGGCGCGACGTTCATGCAGCGCAACGGCTACTCGCTCGAGGAGCTGGTGCAGCGCTCGGTGGAGCACGCCGAGGTCGCGCACATCGAGGCAGGCGACGAGAACGGGAGCACCGTCGGGCGCGCGGTCGAGGAGGCTTCCGGCGGCAAGCGCCGGCAGAAGCCCTCCAAGAAGGACGTGGGCGACCGGGACCTCGTCGTGCTCGCGTCCGGCAACCTCGGGCTCGTCTACCTGATGGACGAGCGGCGGCGGTTGAGCATGGAGGAGATCGAGTCACGGCATCCCCGACTGCTCTCGGCGCTGCGCGAGCACCCGCATCTCGGCTGGCTGCTCGTCAGGTCGGAGACCGAGGGCGCGCTGGTCCTGGGCCCTCGAGGGAAGCGCCGGCTCGCCGACGGCACCGTCGAAGGGGAGGACCCGCTCGAGCTCTTCTCGCCCACCGCCGCGCAGCACCTGTCGCGCGCAGACGGCTTCGCCCACGCCGCCGACATCGTCGTCGGCAGCTTCTACGACCCGGCGCTCGAGGAGGGCTGCGCGTTCGAGGAGCTGATCTCGTTCCACGGCGGGCTCGGCGGGCCGCAAACGCGCCCGTTCGTCCTCTACCCGGCGGCGCTCTCGCGGCCAAAGGGCTCGATCATCGGCGCCGCCGCAGTGAACGCGATGCTCCGGAGCTGGCGGCAGGAGCTCCAGGGTGAGCCCGCTGCACGCGACGAACCCGTCCCCGAGCTCGCCGAAGCGGGCACATGACGGCCACCGCCGCAGCGACGCCGACCGCCGCGAAGGCTGCGTCCGTCGTCCTGCTCACGCTTGCGATGGGGCAGTTTCTGATGACCCTCGACACCTCGGTGATGAACGTCTCGATCGCCACGGTTGCGAAGGACGTCGACACGACGGTCACGGGTATCCAGGGCGCAATCACGCTCTACACGCTGGTGATGGCCTCGCTGATGATCATCGGCGCGAAGGTCGGCGCGATGATCGGGCGCAAGCGCGCCTTCGCGATCGGCGCCGTGATCTACGGCTGCGGCTCCTTCACGACCTCGATCGCACCGAACCTGCCCGTGCTCCTCTTCGGCTGGTCGTTCCTCGAGGGCGTCGGCGCGGCGTTGATCCTGCCGGCGATCGTCGCGCTGGTGGCCGGGAACTTCCCGGTCGAGCGCCGCCCGGCCGCCTACGGCCTGGTCGCCGCCGCCGGTGCGATCGCCGTCGCGACCGGACCGCTGATCGGCGGCATCTTCACCACCTACTTCTCGTGGCGGTGGGTCTTCGCGGGCGAGGTGCTGATCGTCTTCGCGATCCTCATCCTCAGCCGTAGGATCGCCGACGCGCCGCCGGAGACGCGGCCGAAGCTCGACCTCGTCGGCGCATTGCTCTCCGCGATGGGGCTCGGCGTGCTGGTCTTCGGCGTCCTGCGCTCCGGCGAGTGGGGCTGGATCAAGCCGCGGCCGGAGGGCGTCTCCTGGTGGGGCCTCTCGCCGACGATCTGGCTCGTGCTAGGAGGCCTCGGCATCCTCTGGCTCTTCCTGCAGTGGGAGACGCACCGCCAGGAGCGCGGCAAGGAGCCGCTCGTCCAGCCCGCGATGCTGAAGAACAAGCAGCTCACGGGCGGCCTGACGATGTTCTTCTTCCAGTACCTCGCACAGGCCGGGCTGTTCTTCGTGGTGCCGCTCTACCTGTCGGTCGCCCTCGGGCTCTCGGCGCTCGCGACGGGTGCGAGGTTGACGCCGCTCTCGATCACGCTGCTCGCTGCCGCGATCGGCATCCCGCGCCTGCGGCCGAACGCGAACCCGCGGCGGGTCGTCAGGCTCGGGCTGCTCGCGCTGCTGGCCGGCACGGTGATCCTGCTGGGCGCGCTCGACGTCGACTCCGGCCCCGAGATCGTGCTGCTGCCGATGCTGCTGATCGGTCTCGGCATCGGCGCCCTCGCGTCGCAGCTCGGCTCGGTGACGGTCTCCGCGGTGCCGGACGACCAGGCCCCGGAAGTCGGCGGGATCCAGAACACCGCCACGAACCTCGGCGCCTCCCTCGGGACCGCGCTCGCCGGTGCGCTGCTGATCGCGGCGCTCTCCACCGCGTTCCTGTCGAACATCCAGAACAGCGACGCGATCCCCTCGCGGGTCAAGTCCGAGGCGCAGGCGAACCTCGCGGGCGGGGTTCCGTTCGTCTCGGACGCCGACCTCGAGCAGGCGCTCGACGACGCGAACGTGCACTCGCAGGCGGCGGACGCCGCGGTCGACGCCTACGGGAAGGCGCGGATCACCGGCCTGCGCTCGGCGCTCGCGATCCTCGCTCTGATGAACGTGATCGCGCTCTTCCTCACGCATCGGATCCCGAAGGTCCAGCCGGGCTCGGAGGCGGCGGCTGCTACGGCCGGCGCGCCAGCCCCGGCCGCCAGAGGCTGACGAGCCCGGCGATCAGCGTCACGAGAAAGATCTGCCCTACGAGCATCTCGAGCCCCGCGAGCATGCGCCCGGGCTGGGCCGCCGGGACCAGGTTGCCGTAGCCGGTCGTCGAGAGCGTGGTGATGCTGAAGAAGACGAAGTCGCCGGTCTGCGTCGGGACGCCGAAGAACGACCCCGCCTGCAGCTTGTCGACCGCGACGTAGACCCACGTGAAGAGGATGCCGAGGAGGACGTAGACGCTGATCGCGCCGAGGATGGTGCGGAAGCCGACCTCTTGCTCGAGCAGGACCGTCCCCAGGATCTCCCCGCCCGCGACGGCGAGCAGCACGACCTGGATCAGGACGGCGATGCCCAGGAGCCGCGACCCGCCGCCGCCGAGCGCCGAGACGAGCGCGAGGGCGACCGCTCCCCCTCCGAGGATCGCCGACGAGCGCGGGAGCGGCGCCCGGGCGTCGGAGCTCACGAGCGCGACGGTGGTGCAGGCGGCCGTGACCGCCGTGAGCGCGACGGCGCCCCAGCCGCGGAAGGCGACGAGCGAGGCGAGCACGTAGATCGCGACGACGAGCAGGAGGACGACGCCGTAGGCGTTCGCGATCCGCGTCGCGAAGCGGGTCCAGCGCTCGCCGGGCTGCCGCGCCAGCCGACCGAAGGCCCGACGCTCCTCGGGCTCAGCTCGTGAGGCCTGCGATTCCATTTCGAAGCAGCGACGCTGCGAGGAGGATGAGGAGCACGAACGCGATCGTAAGAGCATGCTGCTCCAGCCACCGGCGCGCGCGGTCGAGAGCCCGGACCGCCCAGTCCTTCGCGACGACGAGCAGCAGCAGGGCGATCGCGAGCGGCAGCAGGGAGACGAGGGTGAAGAACAGCCACTGGACCGCGTAGCCGTAGGCGCTCGGATCGGTCTCGGAGATGTCCTTGAGGGCGAGCGGGATGAAGCCGCCGGGGTTCGCGAGCACCGCGCCGGCCCCTAAGACGGCAACCACCGGTGCGGTGGCCAGGCCGCTCATCCGCTCGAACATCTGATCCGTCTTCAGCGGGTCGCCCGGGCTCCGCGCCGCGCGGACGACCCAGGCGACAATGGCGACGGCGGCGACGACGTCGAGGACGGCGACCCACGTCTTCGGGCTCGAGCTGCTCGAGGCCGCGATGTCGCCGATCACGAAGGCCGCGACGATCCCGATCGCGAGCGTCGCGGTCAGCGCGCCGGCGTAGAACCAGGCCCCGGTCCGCAGCGGCCGGTCACCGACGACGAGCGCCAGGACCGAGAACGAGAGTGTCGTCGGCGAGAGCATTGCCGCGAGCGTGATCAGCGCGAGCTCGGCGTCGATCCACGTCACGCCTCACTCCTGCTCGGACAGCTTCGCCTCGCGCTTCGCCGCCCTCCGCGCTCCGTGCGCGGCCTTCTGCTCGGCGGCCTTCTCCTTCGCCCCTTCGTACGAGTCGCTGACCAGCAGCCTGCCGCCGCTCCAGCCGAACGCCCAGACGAGCATCACGATCCCGAAGATGATGTTCCAGGAGGTCGTCACGAGCTGCTGTGCCACCGAGTAGGCGGTCGCGTCCGCCGGGCTGGCGACGCCCTTCAGCGACGCGACGTTGAACGCCTGGTTGACGCCGGCGCCGCCGGGGGTCGCCGAGGTCACGTTGGCGATGGAGTTGCCGCCCGCGATGCGCATCAGCGTGTGGAAGCTGACCGGGATGTCGTAGGCCGACAGGAAGACGGCCATCACGCCCAGGCTCGCGATCCACCCGAGGAGCGAGGGCACGAAGACGCGCGTCATGTACTTGCCGGGGTGCGAGAGGATCGAGCCGCCCTCCTTCGCGTCCTCCCACCAGAGGACGATCCTCGGCCAGAGGCGGCGGACGACGATGTAGATCAGGTACGCGGCCGCGAGCAGGAAGAGCGCCATCGCCCACGGATGGTCGTGAACGAAGGCGAACTTGATGTCGAACGAGCCGCCGACGCTCAGGAACAGGTAGAGGTAGGTGAAGGCGCCGATGACCGTGAAGAAGATCTTCTCGACGGCGTAGGCGCCCAGAATCGCGGCAAAGCTCGCCCCGGCGATGATCGTCGTGAACATCAGCAGCAGCGCGAGCGTCCCGAGGTTGGCCGGCAGAATCCCGTTCAGCGCCACGGACGCCGCGTAGGCCGCGAGGATGTCGAGCCAGCGCACGCGACCGGGGTAGGCGAAGCGGAGGATCGAGTACCAGGCGAAGGCCGTCAGCGTCGTCTGGACGGTCTTCAACGCCACCCCCCCGGCGATGTAGGCGGCCGAGATCTCGCTGAGCGTGTCCCAGACGTCCGAGAGCCAGCCGCGGATGTCCCAGCCGAGGAGCTGCGCGGCTGCGCCGATCACGATCAACGCCGCGGCGCCGTTGACGAGGCGCCGCCACCTGAAGCGGCGCTTCGGGCTCGACTCGACTGCGGGCGCGGCGACGCTCACTGGCGGAGCATCCCGCGTCCCGGGGCGCGACGCATCATCCGGATCGGACTATGGCCGGGTTCGTTCATCCCATCCGGGCGATGATGGCAGCGGAGGCCGCTGGTGAACTCGGCCGAGCGCGGAGGCCGGTCGTCGGCCGACGCCGCCGACGAAAGGAGAGGGCGCAGTGCTCGTGCTTGCCGACTACCCGTTCGCAGACGGATGTGGACGATGTTCGTCTTCTTCGCCTGGGTGATCTGGGTCTCGCTGCTGATCATGGTGCTGCTCGACAACTTCCGCCGACACGATCACTCGGGCTGGGCGAAGGCGGGCTGGACGCTCTTCGTGATCTTCCTGCCGCTCGTCGGCGTCCTGACCTACATGATCGCGCGGTCGCCCGAGGACCGGGCGCTGGGCGCATAGACGCCGGGGTAGGGGCCGTGAGCGACGGCATCGACCGGCCGTCCGCCGTCGCACGTTTCGGGCGGTCGGCCATGGGCGACCGGCTCGCCGGCTTCATCTACGGGACGATTGTGACGCTCTCGGTGATCGTGGCGGGTGCCCGTGCGTATCCGGACGGGCCGGGCCACGTGGCCGGCCTCGTGGCGGCCACCTGCATCATCTTCTGGATCGCTCACGTCTACGCGCACGGGCTCGGGCGCAGCGCCGCCCTCGGCGAGCACCTCTCCCTCTCGGAGCTCGGGCGGATCGGGCGCCGGGAAGGCTCGATCGTCGAGGCGGCGGTCCCGCCGCTCGGCGCGCTGCTGCTCGGCGGCGTTGGGATCCTCGCGCCGCGGACGGCGCTCTGGCTCGCCTTCGCGCTCGGGCTCGTGGTGCTGGGCGCGCAGGGCGTGGTGTACGCGCGGGCCGAGCGGCTGGGCGGGACGGCGACGCTTGTCGTCGTCGCTGCGAACCTCGGCCTCGGCCTGCTCCTGGTGGCGCTCAAGCTCGTCGTGACGCATTGAGCCGCCGATGCTGATCTTCCTCGCGATCGCGCTCCTCCTGCTTCTCTCGTCGCCCTGGAACGTGATCGCCTTCTTAGTGCTCGTGCCGTTGTGGGTGCTGGAGCTCTTCGGCTGGAACCGGACGACGAAGCGCCACCGGCGCGCGGTCGGCGCCGAGACGCTGATCGGCCGGGAGGCGGTGGTGAGCGTGCCGTGCCGCCCGCTCGGCCAGGTGCGGCTCGACGGGGAGATCTGGGAGGCGCGCTGCGACTCGGGAGCCGGGACCGGGGAGCGCGTTCGCATCACGGGCCGTGACCGTCTCACCCTGGTCGTCGAGCCCTCCGGCGGCGTGGCAAGCGAGACGTAGTCGCCGCTACGGCAGCAGGTCGAGCTCGTCCAGCGACTCGCGCAGCTCCTGTGGGTCGCGGCAGAAGCGGAAGGCGCCGGCGCGCGTGAAGAGCCGCCGCTCATTTCCAATCCGGCGGTGAATCCGCCCACCGTCGATCGGCATCTCGGCTTCAGCGAGCGCCCGCTGCCACGCGAACACGGGCGCGTAGACGGTGTCGACGACCGTGCCGTCGAGGTCGAAGATGACGGCCAACACGCGCGGATCCTGGTGGCGCCGAACTACGACCAGGTAAGAGGACACTGGCCCAGACGACTCCCTGGAACCAGGCAACGACAGCCTTAGGATTGCCAGATGAACGTCTCGCTGAGGCCGCTCGAGGACGGGGATCTCGACACGATCTATCAGCAGGTGACGGATCCGGAGTCGATCCGAATGGCCGCGTTCACAGCGGAGGATCAGGCCGATCGCCGCGCGTTTCTCGACCGGACGTCGCGCCTGCGGGCCGATCCAAACGTCTCGCACCGCGTCATCGAGGTCGATGGAGTAGTCGCTGGAACGATCGGTTCCTTCCGAATCGACGATCAGCTTGAGGTGACCTACTGGGTAGGCCGAGCGCACTGGGGGAAAGGCATCGCGAGCGCAGCACTACAGATTGTTCTTGCCGAGACTGCCGAACGACCGGTGTACGCCCGCGCGGCCTCGGACAACATCGCTTCGCTTCGAGTGCTGGAGAAAGCTGGGTTCCGACGCGTTGGCGTCGACCGCGGTTTCGCACGCGGTCGCGGTGAGGAGATCGAGGAAACGATCCTGCGTCTCGACTGAGGTAGGAACACAACTGCGTGTGTCGTGGTAGGGCGTCGCGTCACCGCGCCCAGTGGACGGCGACGCTCTGCCGTCATTTCGGAACACTGGCGCAGGCCAACGATGGGAGTGCCTACGCGATGTCCGATGACTTCGTGGGCCACTCTGCCGTCTGAGCATTGACGGTGGGCGGCGCGACTAGAGGAGGAGCTAGATGACTGGCAACGCATCCGTTCTGGGGAGTCTCCATTCAGTCGAGGGCGAGGGCGTCGTGCGGATGGAAGATCGCCTCGACACCGGCATCGATGACCTCTGGGGAGCACTCACCGATCCCGAGCGACTCGCCCACTGGTACGGCGAGGTAGAGGGCGAGCTTTCTCAGGGGGGCGAGTTCCGTGTGCGCATCACCCTCGCGGGAGAGCGCACAGGAAAGGTGGAGGCGTGCGAGCCTCCGCAGCGCCTGCTGTTGACGATGCGCGATCCCGATGCTCAGCCCGGCCAGCCGGAGCAGACTGTGATCGAGGCCCAGCTGATTGCCGAAGGCGCTCAGACCAGGCTGGTCTGGGAAACGCGGGGCATGCCCGTCAACCTGCTCCCAGCCTACGGCGCGGGGATCCAAATTCACGTCGAGCATCTGGCCGACTACATCAGCGGTCGCGAGCTCCGCATCGACGAGGCCCGCTGGGACGAGCTCTTCGCAGCCTACGAAGCACTGGGCGTCAGCTAGCCCGAGCGATCCCCCTGATCTTGCGCACCGCTGGTGCTGAGGGCACTCTTGGCCTAGTCGTCGAGATGACGGACGGCACCTCGGAGGCCAACGCCGACTTCCGGCGCAACGTGGGCTTCTACTACGACCTCGTCAAGGCCAATGTCGAGCGGATCGTGAAGGGGCTCGCGGTCGAGCTGGAGAACGAGCCGCTGGCGGTCGTCGGGGTGACTCCCGGCTGGCTGCGCTCGGAGCGAATGCTGGAGAACTTCGGCGTCTCCGAGGCGAACTGGCGAGACGCCTGCCGGGACCGTCCCGGCTTCGCGATTTCCGAGTCGCCGACGTATGTCGCCCGAGGCGTTGCTGCGCTCGCCCGCGCCGGCGACGCCGAGCGCTGGAAGGGCTCGATCGTTAGCGCGCGCCAGCTAGCCGACGCCTACGGCGTCACGGACACCGACGGCAGCCGGCCCGACTGCTGGGGCTATCTCGCCGCCTACGGCTGGGATCAGCAAGACGGCCACGGCATCGACCAGTTCCGGTAAGTCCAGAGCGATAGCGCCCGTCGACTGTGTGACGCTCAGGTCCGACAGCCCTGATCGGCAAGGCCCCGGACGAGCGCTCGAATGACATTCCCGCACGCTGGCCCACACCAGGCACGCATCGCTTGGGCTGCGAGAATGGCGTTCGTGGCCGAAGCGCGGCTTGAGGAGTCCGGCTCCGGACTTGCACCAGTCACGGAGGGCTGGTTCGTCGTCAACGTGCGCGATGCCGAGTGGTTCTCTTCGGAGACGAGAGGCGCGGCGTGCTGGTTCGAGAGCGAGTACGGCGATCCGCCGGTCGAGTTCGCGCAGCTTGGAATCAACGTGACTGTGCTGGAGCCTGGCCAGAGCGGCGTCTATCACGCCGAGTCGAATCAAGAGGCGTTCCTCGTTCTGGCCGGCGCGTGCAGGCTGCTCGTCGAAGGCGAGGAGCGACGCCTCCGGCCCTGGGACTTCTTCCACTGTCCCCCTGGACGGAGCACGCCTTCGTGGGTGCTGGCGACAGGCCGTGCGTGCTCCTGATGGTCGGTGCACGCTTTGGCCCGGAAGGGCGGTACCCGGTGTCGGACCTCGCGGCGCGCTACGGCGCGAGCGTGGAGAAGGAGACATCCGATCCGGGGCAGGTCTATGCGGCGGCCGAGCGGTTCCGGCGAGAGCGGCCGCCGTACTGGTCCCGCCTGCCCTGGGGCTAGGTCTTCAAGGAAACATCCCCGCAGCGCCTGGCATGCGTCGCCGCAGGGTTCATGTGACATTCCCGAACGCTGGCCCAGGCGAGAAACAGCCTTCTCGACCAGAATGAGGCCAACTCCGAGGAGGAGGAGGTCACTTCAGTGCATACGCAACGCCGTCTCGTTCTGGCCGCGATGCTTGCAGGAGCCGTCGCCATCGGGTTCGGCATCGGGAAGATCGCTACGGCACCTGCCGCGGAAGCATCGGCGGCCCACTTCTACACGTTGCGCGTTGGCGACAAAGTGAGGATTCCTACCGTCAACCAGCGCTGCGCTGTCTACAAGGAAGGTGGCGCGCCGGAGCTTTACTGCGCGCGGCCGCTGCACTCGCGTCACCAGGTAACAATCTTCCGGGACAGCATCCTGATCTGGAAGGTCGGTAACCCAGACCGCCCTGCGTGGTCGGGGAAGCCCTAGGAACCAAGTTCGGGGGACATTCCCGCACACTGGCCCAGGCCATCATGCTCGGTCTTCCGCCGCTTCCTCCACCTTCGCGGCGCGCTCGACTCTATGGCTCGACCGCTCGGAACCACCGCTCCGGCGACTCCACGATCGGCGCGCTCCACGACCGCCACGCCGTCGGCGCAAGGCTAAGCGTGACGTCGTCCGACTTGGCCAGCGCGGCGTCGATCGGGCCGTCGAGCGCTTCCTGCGCGAGGTACCGGCGCCTGATCCGGGCGTTAATCGACTGCGCTCCGCCATCGCGCAGGATCTCAATCGGACCCGCTGCGGAGACCCATCGCTCCCTTCCCGGCTCGCGAGCGTCGATCACGACCGAGGCCGAGAAGCTCCGCTCGAGGTTCTTCACCTTCCGGCTTCTGGACGACGACGCGAAGTAGAAGCGATCGTCCTCGAACAGGAACCAGATCGGCGTAAGGCGGATGCCGCCGTCCGGGTCGTGGGTCGCGAGCACTGCGTAACGCCGCTCGCGGAGGAAAGAACGCAGCTGGTCCGTCAGCTCGCCCGCCGCGGAAGCCTCCTTCGCCATGAATCACACGCATGCCCGAATCCTGCCGAAGCCGAGGATAGCGCGCGCTCAGGGGACATTCCCGAACACTGGCCCAAGCGAGGCGCGGGTCACTTTGGCGCTCTGAGTCTTTGGCAAAACGCGCCTAGACTGCGTTCTGGATAGCGAACACGATCCCCTCGAGGGGCGTGGCCTGCTTTGGTGGGGCTTGGGTCTTGCGACCGCCGCTGTCCTTGGCCTCGTTGTCGCCGGTCTGTGGGTCTTAGCTACGTATGCGAATCCGACCGCGCCAGGTTTCTAGTCAGCTCGCCCGCTCTGATGACATTCCCGCACCCTGGCCCAGGCGAACCTCGCGCAAAGCCAGAAACGAGGGCGCGAAGTCCGTCGGGCTACCTATGACGTATGACCTACATCGGAGTCGCACCGACATACGTGCTGGGGGGTCTCGTGCCGCTCGGAGCCGAGGTTCCACGAAGGCTACTTGCGGTCTGCGCGACCATGACTCTCGAGGCCGGTGAGCCGTACTTCCAGACGGCGTTCCCCGCAGAGGCGTACATCTCGGTCGAAGAGGGATTCGTCGTCGTGCGAGCCAGCGGACCCCCGCCGTCGCGCTCAGTGATCACATCGGTCGCGGGGCCCGGCGAAATTCTTCTGCCACCCGAACCGGACGAGATCATCGTCGCGTTAACCGAGGCACGCCTGGCCTTGATCGGACCGGAAGCTCGGGCTCGTCTGCTCCAGTCTCCTGACCTCGTCGAGCAGTTCGTTGACGCGCTGACGGTCGCGCTCCGGCATAAGCAGGAAGCGGCGGCAAGCCTTGGCCCCACGCGCCATCGCGAACGTGTCCGCTTGAGGCTGTCGCAGCTCGCGGCGCAGTATGGCCATGTCGTCCGCGACGGAATTCGCATCGACTTCCCCCTCAGCCACGCGCTACTCGCGGAGATGATCGCGTCCTCGCGTGAGACCGTCACCCGCGCGCTCGACGAGCTTCAGCGGTCCGGTTTCGTCTCACGCGAAGGGTCGACTTACCGCCTTCGAGCTCTCGACTGACGGCCGAACGTGCGCCCGCGTGAGAACTGTCACCAGCTGTGACGACAATCACGAGCCCGTACGTTTTGGCCTCATAAGCTCCGGGACTCCGACGACGGAGGAGGCGTTTGATCGCAAAGGCGCTGAGCAGGCTTTCTCTTCTGGCCGGGGCGGCTGTTGTCCTCTATTTCGCAGTCGTGGTCGTGACCCTCACTGTGGGGGCAGTCTCGGGCTCGGCGGCTGCGCCGACTCGCGCCGGGCACTCCTCCGCCTCGAGCCGCCTCCTCGCGTCCGGCCGTCGCATCTTCCGCTTCGACACGTTTGGCGACCAAGCCTTCTGGGGCGGCGCCTTGCAACTCAATCGCGCGATCGCGGGGAAGAAGAACGGCGGCGTTGGGCCGGGCGTCAGCCCGAAAGCTGCGCTCGCCGTTGGGCTCAAGGTGGACGGGACCAAGATCCCGAAAGCCGTCGCCGCGGCAATCAAGGCCGGCAAGGTAAACCTGAACGATCCAAAGGTCACGCTCGCCCTGCTGAAGCTGGACGCGGTCGTCGGCGTGCGCGGTATCTTTCACCGGAAGCGGCTTGTCTCGATGGGCCTGACCTGCGCCGTCTGCCACTCGACGGTCGACAACTCATTTGCACCGGGGATAGGACGCCGCCTCGATGGGTGGCCGAACCGCGATCTAAACGTGGGCGCGATTGTCAGCTTGGCGCCGAACAAAAGACCGCTGACCGACTTGCTGCAGGTCGACGTCGCGACGCTGGACAAGGTGCTGGCGAGTTGGGGGCCTGGGAAGTTCGATGCAGAGCTCTTCCTCGACGGCAAGGCCTTCACGCCAGACCATAAGACTGCGGCAACGCTCATCCCGGCCGCGTTCGGGCTCGCGGGCGTGAACCTCCACACCTACACAGGCTGGGGGTCAGTCCCCTACTGGAACGCGTTCGTAGCGAACCTCGAGATGCACGGCATCGGCAACTTCAGCGACGAGCGGCTCAACAACTCCCACCAGTTCCCGGTCGCGTCGAGAGCCGGCTTTGCCCACGTGCACCACAAGCGCGACCTGATTACGTCGAAGCTGCCTGCGCTCCAGTTCTACCAACTGTCGCTTCAAGTCCCCCACGCCCGGCACGTGAACCGAGCCGCAGCCCAGCGGGGTAAGCGGATCTTCGACGGCGTCGGACACTGTGCCAGCTGCCACATGCCACCAACCTTCACGGATTCTGGCTGGAACCTCCACAGCGGCTCGGAAATCTGCATCGACGACTTCCAAGCGAACCGCTCGCCGACCTTCGGCTACCGGACGACGCCGCTCCGCGGTCTCGTGGCGAAGATGAAGGGTGGCTTCTACCACGACGGCCGCTTTCCGACCCTTCTGGGCGTGGTCAACCACTACAACACCTGCTTCCGGCTCGGACTCGACGCCCATCAGAAGCACAATCTGGTTCAGTACCTCCGCGGTCTCTGAGCTGCACGAAGCCGAGCGTGCGGGAGCGGCCGGAGCCGCGCGGAGCTGAGCGACCTTGGTCGGGTCGTTGACGACGAGTTCTAACGAACCTCTGGTGACATTCCCGAACACCGGCGCAACCGAGCGCGGCGGCATAAAAGCGGAGATGGCATGCTCGGCGCGAGTGGTCGTTCAGGCGCAGCTTGTCGAGACGGAACGCGGCCTTGTCCCAGAGGGCGGTGGTTGGTTCGTTCTCAACGCACGCGAGGCGCAGTGGTGGAAGCGGAGTGGTCTTGGCACGGTGTGCGATTTCGAGGGCGAGCTTCGCTTCCAGCAGCTCGGGATTAACCTCACTCTTCTCGAGCCTGGCGAGCCGATGACCATGTACCACTGGGAAGCCGATCAAGAAGACTTCCTCATGCTCTCGGGTGAAGCGCTTCTCGTCATCGGGGGAGAAGAGCAGACGATCCGGCAGTGGGACTTCGTCCACTGCCCTCCAGGTACGAACCACGCGATCATCGGCGCAGGCACTGCTCCGTGTCTCGTGCTTGCGGTCGGCGCACGCCACCGCTCAAAAGAGCAAGAGTGGGGCGCGTACACCGTGGACGAGACGGCGCTGCGCCACGGCGCAGGCGTCCAACGCGAGACGACCGAGGGAAGCGAGGCGTACGCGCGATTCCCGCCGTACAAGCTAACCCGCTACCGCGACGGCTGGCTTCCCGACTAGCCGAGCCGCGGCGCCCCCACGTCAAGGGGTCATTCCCGACACTGGCCCAGGCGAGCAGCCTAGGGTTTGGTGGCCCGCGGGGGCGGGTGCACCATCCACACGTTCGGCTCTACGTAAACACCTTCGTCCCGCTCACGGTCGATCTTGACCGGCACCAGCGCGCCGGGCACCACGTAGGTGCCGCTTTCGGGCATCGCCATCTCCGTCCATTCCTCCCACTCGGCCACGGTGCCGGTCACGCGCCCCGACTCAGGGGCCACCTTCGCGATCTCGGCTCCGAGCCGCTCGTGCGTCCTCAGCCATGGGTCGAAGAGCGTGCCGTCCGGCTGGCGCCAGGAGATGTAGCTCTCCATGGGTGTCAGCGGATAGCGGTGCTTGAGAGTCGGCCGGACGGGCGCGATCAGCGTGTCGAGTCCGTGGTCGCGCCCGATTTCGGCCATCCGCTCGACCATGCGGCGGCTGAGGCCCTCGCCGCGACGCTCGGGAGCGATCGTGATTCCCAACGCGCAGAGGACAGTCGGCGTCTGCGGTTCCTCTGCGAACAGCGCCTCGAGCACCGCGTCGAATCCCCCGTCGGGAAGACTCGCTGTGTCTCCGTCCCACGCCGCGGGGATCGAGTGCCCGACGCCGACGACCTCCTCGCGCTCGTCGTCCCAGGCGTAGAAAAGGAACTCCGAGTACTCGGCGACCACGCGCCCGAACAGTCGCTTCAAGACGGCCCCTTCGTTCATGAACGCAGGGAGGTCGGGATCTGGAGCCTTAAGGCTCTGCGCGTGAGGGAGCTTGCCGGGCCGCTCGGCACGCGTCGGGAAGTGGAGAGCCACGTCAGGCGAAGCGTCGCACGCGTAAATGGGATCTTGCCACCAGCGAGTGCTCAGCCTGCTCGGGGAACATTCCCGCGCGCTGGCCCAGTCGAGGGTGGGAGCCCCATCGTGTCCCGGTTCTGGTTCTTCTGATACCTGGCGGCTGGATCGACCAAGATGTGGCTGTGAGTGAGGCGCCGTTTGTCCCGTCCGGATTCGTCGTCCCGTTCGCTATCGCGACGGAGCAATTCAGGCTCGAACCACTCGGTCCGCAACACAACGACTCCGACTATGAGGCGTGGTCGTCGTCGGTGGAGCACGTCCACAAGACGCCCGGCTGGGAGACGAGCTCCTGGCCAGACGACCGCAGCGTGCTGGACAACCTCCGCGACCTGCAACGGCACGCCGACGACTTCGAGAACAGGACGGGCTTCACCTACACCGTCCTCGATCCTGCGACCGGCGAGGTGATCGGCTGCGTGTACATCTACCCCGACGACAGCGAACAGCACGATGCGCGTGTGCTCTCATGGGTGCGGGCGAGCCGGCCCGACCTCGACGTGCAGCTGTGGCGCGCTGTCACGGACTGGCTCGCGGACGACTGGCCGTTCGAGCGCGTGGCCTACGCAGAGCGCGCCCACAGCGCCTGATCCGGTCGAGGCTCGGGGGTCATTCCGGAACGCTCGCCCACGCGAGCGACGATCCGCTGCCGCCTACACTCGACGGCGACGGCTGCACGCATGGGGGCTTTTCTCAATCGGAGGACGCAACACGTGGCCACGCCAATCAACATCTTGAGCGCCGAGAACCCGGAGGGGAGGATCGACGTCGGTCGTGCTGTCGGCTCCGCCGCGACGGCGATGTACATCTACGACCTCCAACCCGGCCAGAGCTCGTCTCCTTACCACTACGAGTACGAAGAGGAATGGCTGCTGGTCGTCGACGGCACGATCGTGCTGCGCGGACCGGAGGGGGAGCGGACTCTCGAGCACGGCGACCTCGTCTGCTTCCCGCCGGGTCCCGGCGGAGCGCACAAGATCATGAATCGGAGCCACTCGCAGGCGCGGACGCTGATGTTCTCGAGCTCCCGCTCTCCCGCCGTCTCCGTCTACCCGGATAGCAACAAGGTCGGGGTCTTTCCCGACGACAAGGACGAGTTCTTCTTCCGGCGCGACGCAGCCGTACCGTGGTCGGACGGCGAGGAAGGTTGGGACAAAGCATGAGAGGACGACGTACGGACGTTAAGGCTGCAGGCGCGCGTCGCGGCGCTCGACGAGTGACGCGTTGAGCTCCGCCGAGACGACGATCAGCCGGCCGACGAGCACCAGCGAGAAGAGCAGCGCCGCCGCGATCCCCAGCGCGCCGTAGGTGTTGGCGCGATCCTCGACGAGGCGCGTCGTGACGTAGACGTTGAAGACGTTGATCAGCAGGAGGCCCGCGCCGACCAGCAGCGCGCCGGGGAGGAGCGCGGTCCATTCGACGCCGCCGTGCGGCAACTCCATCGAGACCGCCAGCCAGGCGGCACCGACCAGCACGAGGTAGACGAGCAGAGCGGTCAGCCCACCGAGCTCGCCGTGTCGTCGGATGACGCCGACAATCTGGGCGGCCGTGAGATTCGTGAGCACCGCCAGGGCCAGCAGCGCCACGCCCTTCGAGGTCATTTGCACCCCGCGGCCGGACCCGTGCCAGACGATCGCGTGAGTGATCGCGATCGCCCGGTAGAGCTTCGCGAGGGCGTACACGACAGCCGGCACCATCACGATGAAGACGATCCAGCCGGCGCCGCCCGAGGCGGTGGAGGCAACCTGCGAGGCGACCACCCCGTGCAGGCCGGCGTCCTTGGCCGCCTCTCCCGGGCTCTTGTCGGCGGCGTCGGCGTACAGCCCGACGCCGGAGACGAGCAGGAGCGCCATGGGGAGCAAGAGGACGAAGAGCCGGTAGGCCAACGCTCCGGCAAGCAAGCCGCCGCCGATCACGGCGTCGCGCTCGAGGACGCCGAAGCCGAGGTCGATCGACGAGTGCCGGGCTCGGGCCGATTCGACTCGCACGCGCATGGCCCGGGTCTGCTCGATCCAGTGGGCAAGCCGCCCGGCGACCGGCGGCTCGACGTCGATCTCGAGCGGGGCGTTCTCGGGGTCGGGAAGCTTCGGATCGGCCATCGCGCTCAGGCGGAGAGCTCGATCTCCGCGGGCAGTTGCGCGGGGTACTCGCCCTCGAGCTCGGTCCGGATGCGCGCGTCGAAGTAGACGTAGGCGGTGGTGAGGGCGACGAACGGCATCGTCAATGCGTACACGATTCCCGCGACCACGTTCACGAGCCAGAACGGCGCCGCCGTGGCGAGGATCAGCACCACGCCCAGGAGGGGCCCGGCGACGAGTACGACCGCCCCTCCGGCCACGATCAGCGAGGCGACCTTGAGCCACCGCCCCCGGACGAGCCGCCCGCTGCGCCGCAAGGCGCCGAGCGCCGAGCCGGCCTCCAACTCGGCGGCCGGGACGAGCAAGGCCCAGCGCCCGGCGAGCCAGACGGCGACAGGGAGCAGGAAGAACGTCGAGGCGAGCAGCGAGACCGCGAGCACCGCGATCACCAGCGCCGCGAAGAGGCGCCCGAGCTCATCGGAGGCGAGTCGGTACGCGCGCACCGGCCCGACGCGTTCACCTCGGTCGAGCTCGACGAGCGCCCGTGCGGTCGCGGCCTGGACGAGACCGAGCCCGAGCAGGGTCAAGGCCGTGCCGATCGCCAGCACGACGAAGGAGAGCAGGCCGCTGCTCCCGTCGCCGGTCTGGATGCCGAGGATGCTCGTCGCGTGGAGCACAAAGGCCTGGAGGAGTGTCACGAGCAGCGAGATCGGCAGCACCAGGAGGCCGATGCCGAGGAACAGCCCGATCCGGTCGACGTACATCCGGCCGGCCGCCGCGAGGATCTGGCCCCAGGCGCGGCGGTGGGCGAGACGGAGCGGTGCCGTCGGCCGCCACGTCGCCCGCGAGATCAGGATCAGGACGACCAGCGCGAGCGCGGCCAGAACGAGGCCGACGCCGACCGGGTGGTCGACCAGCCGCACCAGCGAGCGCGATCCCTGGGCGACGGCACCACAGAAGAAACCGGTCGCGGAAGGGCCGAACAGCGTGCTCCCCGGGACCGTGTAGCTGCGGCTCCGCCAGTCTTCGGACCAGTCGATCGGATGCGTCCACTGGTCCTTGAGGTTCGGGCCGGTCGGGCCGTTGAAGATCGACGGCCGCAGCTCGCCCCAGCGACCCTGGAAGCCGATCCAGGGAAACGCTCCGACCGCCTCGGCCTCCGCGCCCGGGATCGTCTGCACCTTCGGCCGGACGTCGAACGTCGGGCCGCGGGTGTCGTCGCAGCCGACGCCCTCAGAGGCCGAGCTGCCGAGGTAGAGCGCCTCCCCGTAGAAGTTGGCGTGCGAGCCGTCCGCCGGGTGCACGACCGGGTGCGTGCCGTCGATGCGCTCGAGCTTGTCGTCGTCCCATTCCGCGCGCTCGGCGCCTTCGTGCTGGCTGTAGCCGATCTCGGTGGGCGCGCGCTGGAGGGCCGCGGTGGCGCTCGGCGCGTCGAAGACGAGCTGGACCATCTCCCAGTCGCCTTCGTGGAGGTTGTTCCAGTCGTTGAAGACGTAGAAGAACCAGTACTGCAGCGACAGCTTGCCCGGGTGATCGGAATCGGTCGCGACGTGCGCGTAAGCCGTGGGCGCGTGCCCGGTGGTCAGCCGGCTCTCCCAGTCGAGGTAGTCGCAACCGGGGCGGAGCGCGTTCCCCGGGAAGTCGAGGTGATAGCCGTACAGGCGCTCGCCGAGATCCTTGGCCTCGGGACCGATCTTGACCAGGTCGTTACCCCAGGGCCCGCGCAGGGCGACGGTCGGCTCGCCGAAGAGCAGGTCGACGTCGATCGGTTGGTACGGCTTGGCGGGCTCGCAGCCGCCGGTGTCGGCGACGAGCCGGACGACCGGTGCAAAGCGCTCCGCCAAAGCGGTCTCCTGCGCGACGTCGGCCGACGCCGCGGGCGCGACGACGAGAGCGACGAGGGCGAGCAGCGCCACGCGACCGGCGAACGACATCGAGGCCGATGCTCTCACTCTTCCGGCTTCGACACGACAGGCGCTCGCTGGGGGCATGATCCTGTGCGTAGACTCGGTGCGTGAGCGGTGGAGGCGGGCACGGCGACATCCGCGACCGGGCCGGGATCCAGATCGAGCCGTGGGGCGAAGGCGACCTCGGCCTCCTTCAGGAGTGCCTCGGCGACCCGGCGATGATGGAGCACCTCGGCGGCCCGGAGAGCCCCGAGAAGATCGCAGAACGGCAGGCTCGGTACGAGCAACCGGGCTCGAGGCAGTTCAAGATCGTCGATGAGGCGACCGGTCGAGGAATCGGGTACGTCGGCTACTGGGAGCGCGACTGGCAGGGCGACCAGGTCTACGAGATCGGCTGGTCGGTGATCCCCGGCTTCCAGGGGCGCGGAATCGCCGGAGCGGCCACCGCCGAGGCGATCGCGATCGCGAGGTCGGAGAGGAAGCGGCGGTTCCTGCACGCCTACCCGTCCGTCGACAACGGGCCGTCGAACGCCATCTGCCGAAAGCTCGGCTTCACCCTGCTGGGCCCGCACGAGTTCGAGTATCCGAAGGGCAGCCTGATGCTGTGCAACGACTGGCGCCTGGATCTCTTCGCGGACGGCTGAAGAGCCCAGTTCGGCGATGAGTGTCGGTCCGCTGGGCCGTCTTGTCAGCGAACGCCTAGATTCGCGACTCGATCGAAGGGAGACGAGCAATGAGGAAACTGATCGTCAGTACATTCCTGACCCTCGACGGGGTTATGCAGGCGCCCGGGGGACCCGGAGAGGACGACAGCGGCGGCTTCGCGCATGGTGGCTGGTCGGTCAACTACTGGGACGAGCGGATGGGCGAGGTCATGGGCGAGGCGATGAGCGCGCGGTTCGACCTCGTTCTCGGGCGCAAGACCTACGACATCTTCGCCGCGTACTGGCCGCACGCGACGGACGAAGCCGGCGCCAAGCCGTTGAACGACGCCACCAAGTACGTCGCCTCCCGGAGTCACCGCGACCTGGAGTGGAGCAACTCGGTCCTGATCCACGGAGACGCGGCCGAAGGCGTCGCGGCGCTCAAGAGGGGAGATGGGCCAGAGCTGCAGGTGCATGGCAGCGGGAACCTGATCCAGACGCTCTTGCGCCACAACCTCGTCGATGAATACCGCCTCTGGACCTTCCCCGTGGTGATCGGGTCGGGCAAGCGCCTGTTCTCGGACGGCACCGTCCCGGCCGGGCTGAAGCTCGTCGACAACAAGGTCTCCACCACCGGAGTCGTGATTGGCACGTACGAGCCGGCAGGCGAGCTCGTCACCGGTTCGTTTGCGCTTGACTGACCCGGCTTGGGCGCCTCTACGGCTGTTGCACTCGTCCTCGCGCTGGTTTCGACGACCCTGACCAACATCGCCTACCTGCGCGAGCACGACGCGGCCGCGGCGCTTCCCGTGCTCTCCATGCGCCGCCCGCTGCAGTCGGCGTTGCTCCTGTTGAGAGACCGAAGCTGGATGCTCGGCTTCGGCATGGAGACGGTGGGCTTCCTGCTCTACGCCCTTGCCCTGGCGCTTGCCTCGCTTGCGCTCGTCCAGAGCATCGCGGCCGGTGGGATCGGCGTGCTCGCCTACGTCTCCGCACGGCTCGCCGGCCGGCGGCTCGGCGGGCGCGAGCTCACCGGCGTCCTCGTCTCGGTCTTCGGTCTCGTCTTGCTCGCGGTGTCGCTGGTGGGCGGCAGCGGGGAAGGGAGCGCGGGCTCGACCGGTCCGATCCTGCTCTGGCTCGGCGCGACGGCCGGCGCCGCGGGCGTGGTCCTGCTCGGGCGCCGATTGATCGGGATCGCGGTGGCGTACGGCGTCGCGGGCGGGTTGTTCTTCGCGATGGGTGACGTCGCGACGAAAGTCGCGACGGAAGGCGGAGCTCGCGCCGGCTTCGTGCTGCTGCTGATTCTCGGCTACACGGCCGGCACAGCGTTCCTCCAGCTGGGCTACCAGGCGGGCGGCGCCCTCACGGTGGCGGGCCTCGCGACGCTGCTGACGAACGCCGTCCCGATCGCGGCCGGAACGATCGTGCTCGACGAGCCGGTCCCGGCGGGCGCGTTCGGCGTCCTGCGCGTGCTCGCGTTCGTCGCCGTGATCGCCGGCGCAGTCCTACTCGCCCGTCCAGAAGCTGCGTCTCGGGCCAACGCCGAGCAGCCGGACTGAGCGCCTGATCGAACTCGTTGCAGGGGCACGGGCCTCGGCATACGATTGCCGCCATGCTGCTGAGCGAGGTGGGGTACGCGCGGCCGGCGACGCTCGAGCAGGCACTGGGGGTCCTGGCCGAGTACCCCGGCGCTCGCGCCCTTGCCGGCGGCCAGACGCTGGTCAACGTGATGAAGGCCCGCGCGGCCGCGCCCGACGTGCTCGTCGACTTGAGCGGGATCTCGGAGCTGAAGGGGATTGGGCTCGGCGCCGACGGGACGCTCGAGCTCGGCGCGATGACGACGTGCACGGAGCTGATCGCGTCGGCGGAGGCCCGCGCCCGCCCGATCCTGGGCGAGGTCTGCGCGCAGATCGCGGACGTCCAGGTCCGCAACCGCGGCACGATCGGCGGCAATGTGTGCTCGAGCGATCCCACGAATCACCTCCCGCCGCTGCTCGTCGCGCTCGGCGCCACCTTCACGGTGGCCGGGCAGGATGGTCAGCGCGAGGTGCCGGCGGAGGACTTCTTCCTCGGCGTCTACATGACCGCGGCGGGCCCGGGCGAGCTGCTGACGACGATTACGGTGCCGGCCGGCCGCAGCGACGGCTTCGCCTCCGTGCCGATCGGAGTCGACGGGACCTGCATCGTGAACGCCGCCGCCTCGCTGAACGGCGGCGTGCGCGTGGCGCTCGGCTGCGTCGGCGCGACCCCCGTGGTCGTCGAGCCACAGTCGCCGGAGCCAGAGGCCGTTCGGGGCGCGGTTCGCGAGGCCGCGCTCGAGCCACCCTCGGACGTGCACGCCTCGGCGGAGTATCGGCGGCACCTCGCCGAGGTCGTCGCTGCGCGGGCGGTCGCGCAGGCGGGGAAGGCCGCCTGATGGAGGGCTCCGTCGTCACCTCGAACACGGTCAGCGTCGAGGTCAACGGCACCACCTACGAGCGCGAGGTCGAGGCGCGGCGGCTGCTGATCCACTTCCTGCGCGACGATCTCGACCTGACCGGCTCGCACGTGGGCTGCGATACCGGCAACTGCGGCGCCTGCAGCGTGCTGCTCGACGGCACGCTCGTGAAGAGCTGCATGGTGCTCGCCGTCCAGGTCAACGGCGCGTCGATCGAGACGGTCGAGGGCCTGGCCGAGGAGGACGAGCTGGCCTCGCTGCAGCAGGCGTTCTCGGACCACCACGCCCTGCAGTGCGGCTACTGCACTCCCGGGATGCTGATGAGCGCGACCGCGCTCCTGCGGGAGAACCCGCGTCCGGGCGACGACGAGATCGCGAAGGCGCTGCAGGGAAACATCTGCCGCTGCACCGGCTACTGGAACATCTTCAAGGCGGTCAAGGCCGCCTCCGGTCAGGAGGTGGCGGAGTGAGCGAGACCACCGTCGCCGAGCCCGTCGTCGTCGAGAAGACCGAGACCAGGCCCGGCTACGCGGGCCAGAACATCCCGCGCAAAGAGGACAAGCGGCTCGTCCAGGGCGAGGGCGTCTTCTTCGACGACGTCAAGCGGCACAACATGGGGTACGTCCACTTCGTCCGCTCGCCGTACGCCCACGCGAAGATCCGCTCGGTCGACGTCTCGAAAGCTCTCGACCATCCCGGAGTGCTGGGGACGCTGACCGGCGACGAGGTCGCGCTCCTCACGGATCCGTTCTTCCAGATCTCCTCGCCTCCCGGCGCGCACCTGAAGGACTTCTGCCTTGCGGTCGGCAAGGCCCGCTTCGTCGGCGAGCCCGTCGCCGCGGTCGTCGCGACGACGCGCGAGACCGCGCGCGACGCCTCGGAGCTGGTCGAGGTCGACTACGAGCCGCTGCCCGCCCTCACCGACGCGCGGCAGGCGCTCGCCGACACCGCGCCGGTCCTCCACGACGACGCCGGCACGAACCTGACCTGGGAAGGGGTCTACGAGTGGGGCGACCTCGACGCGGCGTTTGCAGAGGCAGACCGGGTGATCACGATCTCCGAGCTCCACTTCGACCGCTTCAACTCGACGCCGCTGGAGTGCAACGGGGCGCTCGTCGAGTTCAACCGCGGCACGGGCCAGTGGACGATCATCACCAACAACCAGTTCCCCGGCTTCGCGGCGATCATGATGGGCCCGGCGATGCGGGTCGGGCTGGACAAGCTCCGCTTCGTCACGCAGGACATCGGCGGCGGCTTCGGCAACAAGATCACCTCGCACCCGCAGCTCGTCGCCTGCTGCCTGCTCGCCCGCAAGCTCAAGCGGCCGGTGCAGTGGACCGAGTGGCGCACCGACTTCCACCTCTCGATGTCGCACGGGAACGAGCGCTGGTTCCAGGACACCGAGGTCGCGGTCAAGGACGACGGCACGCTGCTCGGCTTCCGCACGACGGCCGTCGACGACGCGGGCGCGTGGCTGCGCTACGAGCCGCTCGGCGGCGTGATCTGGGCGCAGGTGACGCCCGGCATGTACCGCTGGCGCCACATCCGGCTCGACTTCAAGCAGGTGGTGACGAACAAGGCGCCCGTCTCGCCGAACCGCGGCTACTCCCGCATGCAGCACCTCTGGTTCACCGAGCGGATCATCGACATCGTCGCGCACGAGCTCGGCCTCGATCCGGTCGAGGTGCGCAAGCACAACTACATCAAGGCCGACGAGATGCCCTACGAGACGCCGAACGGCTGCATCTACGACTCCGGTGACTACGCGAAGATGCTCGACACGGCGCTCGACCTGATCGGCTACGCCGAGCTCGAGTCGAAGCGGGCGGACGCCGAGTCGCGCGGGAAGCTGCTCGGCTTCGGGATCGGCTCGACGCTCGACTCGGGGACGAACAACTTCGGCCAGTCGCGCCTGATCAACCCGGAGCTGCAGTTCTCCGGGAACAACGAGGTCGCGACGGTGAAGCTCGACATCTTCGGGGAGATCGTCGTGACGCTCGGCACAACGCCGCAGGGGCAGAGCCACGAGACGACGGCGTCGCAGGTCGTGGCGGACATCCTCGGCTGCTCCGTCGACGACGTCAACGTGCGCGCCGGCCACGACTCCTACTGGAACTCGCACGCCGGCTTCTCCGGCACGTATGCGAGCCAGTTCGCGGTCACGGGCCTCGGCGCGGTGAAGGGCGCGACGGAGATGCTCGCGGAGGAGATGAAGAAGCTCGCCTCGGTCGTGCTCGGGTGCTCGCCCGACGACATCGAACTGGCCGAGGGCCAGGCGCGCATGAAGGCGAACCCGGAGGCGGCGCTGCCCTTCATGGCGCTGGGCGCGATCATTAACGCGAACAACGCGGGCCTGCCGGAGGACCTCGGCGTCACGCTCAACTGCCGTTACGTCTACCGGCCGCCCTTCGACCCGCCGGACGTCGAGCGGAAGTACGGCAACCTGACGTTGACCTATGCGGCGCAGGTGCACGTCGCGGTGGTCGAGGTCGACCCCGAGACCGGGGTCTACGAGATCGTCGACTATGCGGCCGTCGACGACTGCGGCGTCCGCATCAACCCGCAGGTCGTCGAGGGGCAGGTGATGGGCGCGACCGCGCAGGCGCTCGGCGCCGCCACGCACGAGACCTACACCTACGACGAGGACGGCAACCTGCTGACGCCCAACTTCTACGACTACCACGTGCCGCATGCGCTGGACATGCCGCCGCTCAAGACCGGTTACGTCGAGAGCGCCTCGCCGTTCACCTCGATGGGCACGAAGGGCATGGGCGAGGGCGGCGGCGCCGGCATCCACGCGGTCTGCGCGGCCCTCCAGGATGCTCTCCGCGAGCGCGGCAACCCGATCGTCTACGACAGTTGCAATCCCTACCACCGTGTCTGGGAGCTGCTTTCGAATCCCGACGAGAGCCGGCAGCGGGTCGCGGTGGAGGCCCGATGAGAGTCGCTGGCGAGCGCGTGTTCGCGGCGCCCCGGGCTGCGGTCTGGCACGTCCTCAACGATCCCGCGTCGATGGCGGCGACGATGCCCGGGGTCGAGAGCTTCGACGTCCACGACGAGCGGCGTTGGCGGGCGAACGTGAAGATCCCGCTCGGCCTCGGGACCCTCGGCATGACGATGGACATGGAGAAGACGGAGGAGAACGAGCCGGAGTTCGCGCGGCTTGCGATCAAGGGCAACGGCGTCGGCGCGATCCTGAGCATGACGACGGCGTTCAACCTCAGCGACGAGGAGGGCGGGACGAAGATGGACTGGGAGGCCGACGTCCGGATCGCCGGGCCCGTCGGCTCGATGGGCCAGCGCGTCCTACAGCCGATCGTGAACCAGCAGGTGCAGCACGTCCTCTCGGCGCTGGACGAGCAGGTGCAGAAGGCGGCCGCCGGTGCCTCGGCCGAGCCCGGCGAGGGCGCGAGTGGCGGCGGTGGCGCTGCGGGCATCGGAAAGCCGACCACCGAGGCTCCGGCGACCGAGGCAGGCGACCTCGACGACTACGGGGAGCCCGCCGAGAGCAGCCCCGAGCCCGAGCCGGAGACGGGAACGAGCGGCGCCGACGAAGGCGTCAGCCCGCTCGCGCCGGAGACGTACGAGGCGGAGCCCGAGGGCCCCACCACCTCGACCGAGGAGTAGGGACTCGCCCTGCCCCCGCCGTTCCGGATCGGGGTGATGCAGCTGACCATGGAGCCGCTCGAGGAGATGGTCGCCTCGGCGCGGGCGATGGACGAGGCCGGCATGGACACGATCTGGCTGGCCGAGGCGTACCCCTGGTGGCGCAAGCACGGCATGGAGGCGCGCTCCTCGACGGTCACGTCGGCCGTGTTGGCGCGCGAGACGGAACGGCTGACGATCGGGTGGGGGATCATCTCTCCCTTCACGCGCCACCCGGTGCAGGCCGCGATGGACGCGCGCGTGGTGCAGGAGGCGGCCGGGGCCGGCCGCTTCATCCTCGGCTTCGGGACGTCGAAGATCTTCCTCAACAACTCGCGGATGCAGACGACGAAGACGCTCGGGCCGATGCGCGACGCCGTCGAGATCACGCGCGGCGTGCTCGGCGGCAAGGCCTTCGAGTACTCGGGCTCCACCTGGAGCGCCTCCGTGCCGGCGCTCGAGAGCGGCGCCGACTCGCCACGGGAGGTGCCGCCGGTCTACGTCGCCGCGACGGCGCCGAAGATGCAGGCGCTGGCCGGCGAGATCGGCGACGGCTGCCTGACGCCGTCGATCACTACACCCGCGTTCGTCCGCTACACGCGGGAGAACGTCGACAGCGACATCGACATCGGCTGCACGATCGTCGCCTCCATCCACGAGTCCGACCGCGACGCAGGCCGTGACGGCGCGCGCGAGATCGCCGGCATGTACCTCGCGAACAAGGTGCAGAACATCCAGGGCGCGGCGGACACGCTGCTCGACCTCGCCGAGATCGAGCAGGACGAGATCCGGCCGGTCGCCGAGGCGATGGAGCGCGGCGGGCGGCTCGCGGCGAAGGCGGAGGTGACGGACGCGCTGCTCGACAAGTGCAAGCCGATCGCCGGCACGCCCGAGGACTGCATCGCAGCGATCGAGGAGTACCGCGAGGCGGGCTGCACCCACGTGATGCTCGAGCTCTGGGGCGACCGGCGGCACGAGCAGATTCGGCTCTTCGGCGAGCGCGTCCTGCCTGCCGTTCGCGGATGACGGTCACGATCGACCGGGACCGGCTCGTCGACTGGGCGAGCAAGGCGATCGCGATCCCGAGCTTCACCGGGAGCGAGGAGGAGCTCGCGGGCTTCGTCGCGGCGACCTTCGAGGAGCTCGGCCTGCAGGTGCAGCGGCAGCAGGTCGAGGAGGGCCGCGCGAACGTGCTCGGGACTTTCGCGGGCGCGGGCGGCGGCCCGTCGCTGATGTTCAACGGCCACCTCGACACCTCGTACTCCGGCCGCGAGCCGTGGCTCGCGCACGTGCCGGGGTTCCAGCCCGAGCCGTTCGTCCGCGAGGGACGCCTGTACGGCCTCGGCATCTCGAACATGAAGGGCGCGCTCGCCTGCTACGTCGAGGCACTGCGTGCGCTGCTCGACGCCGGAGTACGCCTGTGCGGCGATGTGCTCGTGGCGGCGGTCTGCGGCGAGATCGAGAAGACCCAGTACGGCGACGCCCAGGGCGCGGAGTACCGCGGCTACGCCGCGGGGACGCGTCACCTCGTGACGCACGGCGGCCTGGCCGACATGTGCATCCTCGGGGAGCCGACCGAGGCGAAGGTGGTGCTCGGCCACTTCGGGTCGCTGTGGGTGCGGATCTCGACGCGCGGCAACTTCATCCACACGGCTTTCAGCGAGGGCAAGCGCGACCAGAACTCGATCCTGCGGATGCGCGAGGTGCTCGACGCCGTGCTCGACTGGATCCCCTCCTGGGAGGAGGACGAGGCGAACGCGTATCGCGGCGCGAAGGCGATCGTGAACGTCGGAGCACTGCAGGGTGGCTTCGGCTGGCGCGTCTCGCGAACCCCGCACCGGACCGACCTCTTCCTCGACGTCCGCGTGCCGCCGACGAAGCCGATGCCGGTGGCGCGGCGCGAAGTGCTGGAGATGGTTCGCGGCCTCGCCGAGCGCTTCCCGGACTACGGCGTGGAGGGCGAGGTCTACGTGACCGCGCCGGGCGCAGAGATCGCGGAGGATCACCCGCTCGTCGCAGCGATCGACGAGAGCCATGCGGAGGTCTTCGGCTCGGCGCCCGAGCGCGACGTGACGCGCTGGTTCTCGGACGCTTCGGCCCTGACCCGCTACGGCGTCCCGACCGTCAACTACGGCACGTCCACGGGCTTGCTCGACACCGAGTACGGCGAGAACCTGGAGATCGACGGCCTGGTCAAGATGGCGCACGTCTACGCGCTCGCCGCGAAGCGCGTCTGCGGGGTCGCATGAGGCTCGTCACCTTCGACGACGGCCTCGTCGGCGAGATCCGCGACGAGCGCGTGGTCGAGCTCGATGTGCCGACGATGCGGGCGTACTTCGAGGGCGGCGCGGTCGCCCGCGCAACCGGTGCCGAGCACGAGCTCGAGGAGGTGCGGCTGCGGGCGCCGATCGTCCCGAAGAAGTTCCTCCACACCGCGGGCAACTTTCGCGAGCACGAGGAGGAGTCGAAGAACGTCGCCTGGTCGCACGAGATCGCGCCCTGGATCGTCTTCTTCCAGAACGTCGACGCGATCGTCGGGCCCGAATACCCGGTCGTGTATCCGGAGCACCTGACCGAGGAGCTCGACTACGAGCTCGAGCTCGCGGTCGTGATCCGCAAGGCCGGCAAGTGGTTCTCACCTAAGGAGGCCGCCGACTACATCGGGGGCTACGTGATCTTCAACGACATCACGGCGCGCGACATCCAGCGGCGCGAGATGCGTTCGGGCGTGTTCTCGTTCTGCAAGGGGATCGACACGTTCTGCCCGCTGGGGCCGTGGATCGTGACGGCCGACGAGATCCCCGACCCTCACGACCTGGCGATGGAGCTCCGGGTGAACGGCGAGCCGCGGCAAACCTCGCACTCGCGGAACATGTCCGTGACGATCCCGGAGATCCTGAGCCACTACTCCGCGCTCGGGTATTCCGCCGGAGACGTCGTCTCGACCGGCACGGTCAGCGGCGTCGCGGGCTTCAGCGACGATCCCGCGTCGCTTTACCTGAAGCCCGGCGACGTGATGGAGGCCAAGATCGAGCGCATCGGCATTCTCCGCAACCCCGTCGTTTCGTGGCAGGACGCGCACGGGGAGCCACCTCCGGAGCGCATTCGCTGGTGACGCGCGCGAGAACCCACACCCCCACCCAGGGTGGGGCTGACTGCCCGCCTCCCTCGCGATCGACGGTACCGGAGCAATGCGCACGTGTCTGTGCCGGAGGTGCGCCGGAAGCGTGACGATCTCCCGGTGAGCTGGCCGCGCGACGACGCCAAGCTTGAGCGCGTGCGTGCGCTGATGGCGGAGGAGGGGCTCGACGCGATCGTCGCGCGCGCGCCCGACAACGTGCTCTACCTGACCAACTTCTGGGGCATGAAGGGCTACGAGGCGACCGTGTTCCCGCGGGAGGGCGAGCCGGTACTGGTCTGCCTGGAGGCCTCTGCCGAGGACGCGGAGCGCACGGCCTGGACGCAGGATGTCCGCTACTTGCGCGGCTACACCGAGGACGACCCGCGCCCGCCGCTCGCGCGCACGATTGAGCTGGCGCAGGAGGCCGCGCGCGACTACGCCTCGGTCGGCCTCGAGCTCTCACTGGGCACGCAGGCGTCCGACCGAATGGTCGGCGAGCCGACGACCTTCACCCACGACTGGTTCCACTCGTTCGGCACGCAAGTCGCCGACGCCACGTCGCTGCTCGCCCGCGCGCGCGCCGTCAAGACCGAGCAGGAGCTCGAGCGGATGCGTCTCGCCAACGAGATCGCGGCCGCCGGGATGGACTATTGCCGGGAGCACCTGCGGCCGGGCATGAAGGAGTCCGAGGCCGGCGCGATGTGGAACGGGTTCGTCCACGGCGCAGGCACCGGCTGGAACGGGCAGGTCGAGCTTGCGCTCGGGTTCTCTCTCGTGTGGGCAGGGCCGGGCATCAAGACGTTCACCGCCACGGGCGACCTGCCGGTGAAAGACGACGAACCGACGCTGTTCGAGATATGGGTCTGCGCCGACGGCTACTGGTGCGACCACACGAAGAACCTCTGCCCGGGCGAGCTACGCGGCGAGTATGCGGAGCTCGAGCGGCAGCTGCTCGCGGTGTACGAGCCAGCGCTCGAGCACTGTCGCGCGGGCGCGAGCCTCGCCGAGCTCGACCGGCTGATCCGCGAGGGCATCTCCGCGGCCGGCTACGCCGGGCAGCCGAGTCACCCGGTCGCCCACGGCGTCGGCGCCCGGGCGCACGAGCCGCCCTACGCGCACCAGGCCGGCGGCGGGACGATCGAGGAGGGGATGGTGCTCGCGATCGAGCCCGGGATCTACTGGGAGGGCGGCGGCGGCCTACGCGTCGAGGACAACTTCCTCGTCACCGCGGACGGCGTCGAGAAGCTCTCGCCGTTCCCCGACGGCGTGGTCTGCGGATGATCTGGACGGGCGAGGTGAACGACTCGTACCGCCTCGGTGGCTCTGTCGGGCTCTACGACACGACGCTGCGTGACGGCGAGCAGACCGTCGGCGTCGTTCTCGACCCGGAGCAGAAGCTCGAGATCGCGCGGCTGCTGGACCAGCTCGGGATCGACCGGATCGAGGCCGGATTCCCGCGCGTCTCGCAGGACGACTGGGAGGCGGTGCGGTCGATCTCGGCCGCCGGCCTGCGGGCGGAGATCTGGGGCTTCTCGCGTGCCGTCCCCGCGGACCTCGAGGCTCTGGTCGAGCTCGGCGTCGGTGCGTCCGTGATCGAGTCGCCGATCTCGGACCTCAAGCTCGCCGCGATCGGCGTCTCGCGCGAGAAGATGCTCGGGCGGATCACCGACGCGATGCGCTTCGCCGCCGAGCACGGGATCCACGCAGCCTTCTTCGGAGTCGACTCGACCCGTGCCGACCCCACGTACTACGAGCAGGTGTACCGCGGCGCCGTCGAGGCCGGCGCGAAGGAGGTCGCGGTCGTGGACACGCTCGGCATCGCCGCACCGGAGGCGGTCGCCGACCTCGTCGGATGCACCGTCGAATGGGTCGGCCCCGATGTCCCCGTGCACTTCCACGGCCACAACGACTTCGGGCTTGCGACGGCCGCGGCCGTCGCTGCCGTGCGCGCCGGGGCGAGCTGGGTGCAGGGGACGGTCAACGGCATGGGCGAGCGCGCCGGCAACGCGAACCTGGGCGAGGTCGCGCTCGCGCTGCGGGCCCTCTACGGCGTCGAGTCGAACCTGCGGCTCGACCGCGTACGCGAGGTCTCCGAGCGTGTGCGTCGGCTCTCGGGCTATGCGCTCGAGCCGTGGAAGCCCGTCACCGGCGAGACGCTCTTCCGTCGCGAAAGCGGCGCGGTCGCGAGCCAGTTCCACGACCCGCCGGCGATCGAGCCCTATTCCTCGCAGCTCGTCGGCGCCGAGCGCGGAATCGTGCTCGGCAAGAAGAGCGGGCTCGACTCGATCCGGATCAAGGCCGAGGAGCTGGGGCTCGACCTCCCCGAGGAACTGCGTGCGGACGTACTCGCGCGCGTCAAGGAGCTCGGCACCCGGAAGCGCGGCCTCGTCAGCGACGAGGAGTTCCGCGACCTGCTCGATGGCTGACGCGGTCGTCATCGGCAGCGGGATCAACTCGCTCGCCTGCGCGGCCCTGCTCGCGCGTGGCGGTTGGAGCGTGCGGGTGCTGGAGCGGGAAGGCGAGCTGGGAGGCGCGATTCGGACCGCCGAGCTCACGGCACCCGGCTACCTGCACGACGTCTTCAGCGCCTGGCACCCGCTCTGGGTGGGCGGAGCCGCGCACGCCGAGCTGGGCGAGGAGCTCGCGATCCGGGGGCTCGAGTACGTGAACACCGACCACCCGACGGCAACGCTCTTCCCCGACGGCGAGGCAGCGTTCCTGCTGCGATCGACCGAGGCGAACGCCGCCGAGCTGGGGGAGGAGTGGCGCGGTGCGGTCGAGTCCTTCCTCCCGAGTGCGGACCTGGCCTTCGGCGTCCTCGGCACGGAGCTGTGGTCGCGCGAGGGCATGCGCCTCGGCCTGCGAACGTACCGGCGCCTCGGCCGCCGCGGCGCGGTCGAGTTCGTCGGCGACATTCTCGCCTCGAGCCGCGACTGGCTGACGCAGACGTTCGCGTCCGAGCGTGCGCACGGCGTGCTCGCACCGTGGGTCTTGCACACCGGGCTCGGCCCCGACGCCGCCGGTTCGGGCTTCATGACGCAGGTGATCGGCGTCGCGGTGCAGGAGGGCGGGATGCCGATCCCGCGGGGCGGCGGGGCCCGGCTCGTCGACGCGCTCGTGCGTCTGATCGTCGACCACGGCGGCTCCTGCGAGACCGGCCGCGACGTCGATCGGGTGCTCGTCCGCGACGGCCAGGCGACGGGCGTGCGCCTCGCGGACGGCGAGGAGATCACGGCCGCTCGGGCGGTGATCGCGAACGTCACGCCGACCCAGCTCTACGGCAGGCTCGTGGACGGCCACGAAGAGCTCGGAAGTCGTTTCCGCTACGGGCACTCGGACATGCAGATCCACTTCGCGCTCTCGGAACCGCCGCGCTGGGACGGTGACGAGCGCCTCGCGACGACGGCGATCGTTCACCTCACTCCGGGCCTCGACGGCGTCTCGCGCGCCGTGAACGAGGCCGAGCGCGGGCTCCTGCCGGCGGAGGCGACCGTCGTGGTCGGCCAACCGCTCGCGCTCGACCCGAGCCGAGCGCCCGAGGGAGCGGGGATGCTTTGGATCCAGCTGCAGGAGCTGCCGTGGCGCGTGAGGGGCGACGCGGCGGGAGAGCTCGATCCCGGCGACGGGACCTGGACCGAGGAGCTGCGCGAGCGCTACGCCGACCGGATCCAGGCGCGCATCGCGGGACACGTGCCGAACCTCGAGTCGTCGATCAGGAAACGGGTGACGCTCTCCCCGGCCGACCTCCAGGCGGCGAACGTCAACCTGCAGCACGGCGACCCGTACTCCGGCTCCCTCGCGCTCGACCAGAACCTGCTCTGGCGACCGCTGCCGTCGAGCCCGGGCCACTCGACCCCGGTCAAGCGGCTCTGGCACATCGGGGCGAGCACCCATCCCGGGCCGGGTCTCGGCGCGGGCTCCGGAACGCTCGTCGCCAAGCAACTCCTGCGCAGGCGGTGGTGGCGCTGAGGCTCTCGATCTCGCAGATCACGACCGTGACGCAGTCGTTCGCCGACGACCTTGATGCGTACGCGGCGGCAGGTGCCGACGGGGTCGGGATCTGGGAGATGAAGCTTGCGGACGACTCGCTCGAGCGCTTTCGGGCCAGCGGCCTGGGCGCCGCGGCCGCCGTGCCCTCGGTGCCCTCGATCCTGCCGCTCCCGCTGATGGAAGGCCCCGAGGAACCGGTCGAGCGGGTCGAGGCGATCCGCGCGGGGATCCGCCGCCTCGCGCCGTTCGAGCCGGAGTGCGTGCTCTTCCTGACCGGTCCGGGCGACGACCGCGCCGCGATCATCGAGGGCATCCGCGCGATCGGCGACGAGGGCCGCGCACAAGGCGTCCGCGTCGCGCTCGAGCCGATCCAGCCCGACTTCATGGATCTCTGGTCGATCGTCGGCTCTCTCGCCGCGGCGGCGGCGCTCGTGGACGACGCCGGCGCAGACGTCGGCCTCATGTACGACTCATGGCATCTCTGGCGTGAGCCCGTCCAGGAGATCGAGCGCCACCGCGACCGGATCCGAGGCGTGCACCTCGCCGACTGGCGCGAGCCGACCCGGAACACGAACGACCGCGTGCTGCCCGGGGACGGCGTGATCGAGTTCGGGCCGATCCTCGAGGCCCTCCGGTGGGACGGCTTCCACGACCTCGAGATCTTCTCGGACGCGGAGCTGCCCGGATCGCTGTGGCAGGAGGAGCCGAAGGCCGTAGCCCGGCGCGGCATCGAGGCGTTGCGGAGGACGCTGTCGAACGCGTCTGCATAGTCGGCGCCGGGGTGATCGGCAGCCTCTTCGCCGGGCACCTCGCGCGCGTGTGCGAGGTCTCCGTGCTCTGTCGCCGCGGCGAGCATGCGCTGGCGCTGAACGAGCACGGTCTCCGCGTCTCGGGTCGCAACGACTTCCTCGCCGGCGTGCTCGCCGCGACCGACCCCGCCGAGCTGCCGGAGCCCGAGCTCGCGATCGTCGCCACGAAGACGACGGAGCTCGAGGCGGCGGCCGCACGGCTCGAGGGCCGCTGGCCCGGCGCGGCCGTCATGACCGTCCAGAACGGGCTCGGCGCCGAGGAGGCCTTCGCGGGACGCCGCGTGCTCTCGGCGGTCACGTTCATGAGCGGGACTCGGCATTCGGACACGCACGTGGAGTACATCCTCGACACCGAGACCTGGCTGGGCCCGTACGGCGAGACGCCGTACGAGCTCGCGCAGGAGGTCGCCGCCACGATCGTCGCCTCCGGCCTGAAGGCGCGCGCCTTCGCCGACCTGCGCCCTGCGCAATGGTCGAAGCTGATCTTCAACGCGACCGTCAACGCGGTCGCTGCCCTCACCGGGCTCCCGCACGACCCGCACTTCGCCGCCCGCGAGCATCCGGGCGACCTCGGTCACCTCGTCTTCGACCTCGTCGAGGAGGGAAAGCGCGTCGCCGAGGCGGCCGGCGTCGAGCTGCACGAGGATCCGTGGGAGATGAACGTCCTCGCCACGCAGCGCGGCAGCCGGCACTACCCCTCGATGCTGGAAGACGTGGAGGGCCACCGGGCGACGGAGATCGACCAGATCACCGGCGCGCTCGTCAGCGAGGCGGAGCGGGTGGGCGTGCCGGTTCCGCTTCACGCGGCGCTCTACCGCCTCGTGAAGGCGCGCGAGGCGTCGTGGGCACCCGATTGACCCGCGGCGCCCGTAGGGACTTAATATCTCTGCTGATACGGGGTCTCTAGAAGGAGGATTGCGGTGAGTCGAGCGACGAAGTGGGGCGCTCTCGTAGCGCTTCTGGTAGCCGGCGCGGCAATTGCGGCTGTGGCCGGGACCACCGGGGGGAAGGCCGCACCTGCGGCAAAGAAGCCGATCATCATCGGCGCGGCTGTCGACCTGTCCGGGATCATGAAGCCGTTCGACAGTGCTGCACTGCTGGCAGCCAAGCTCCGGGCGGCCCAGATCAACGCGAGGGGCGGCATCAACGGACGCAAGCTGAAGTTCATCCAGTGCGACACGAAGATCGTCAACCCGCCGAATTCTCAGGCGAAGGCGTGCGCGCAGAAGCTGCTCGCGAAGGGCGCGGTCGCGCTCCTCGTGACCTGCGACGTTGAGTTCGCCGCGCCGGCGACCCAGGAGGCGATCAACCACGGGAAGCTGGCGCTCGGCTCCTGCATCGGGACGGACGAGCAGGGCCCGAAGCGCTTCGGGCCAAAGGGCAGGCTGGCCTTCAGCTTCGGCAACGTCGCCCAGGACGAGGGGGCGGCCATGGCGGAGTACGCGGTCAAGAAGAAGCACTGGAAGAAGGCGATCGTCGTCACCGACAAGGCCCTCGTCTACTTCAGGGACGTCACCGCGGCCTTCAAGAATCGCTTCAAGGCCCTCGGCGGCAAGGTCGTGCGCGACGACAGCTTCGTCCAGGGGCAGAACCAGATCCCGGCCCTCGTCAACCGCATCCGCGGCACCAAGGGCGGCCAGGTGATCGTGACGTCCACGACGTTCGGGGACTGGCCTGCGCTCGTGTCGGGCCTGCGGAGCCTCCGCGTCAAGACGCCGCTGATGAACTCGTGGGCCGGTGACGGCACGAACTGGTACCCGAAGAACCCGAAGGTCACGAAGTACTGGTACGTCACCTTCGCGTCCATCTTCGGCGACGACCCGAACCCGGCGGTGCGCAAGCTCTTCAGCCAGATCAAGTCGAGGCAGGGCGTGCCCGCGACCGGGAGCTTCGTGACCGGGGCGACGGCGATCGACGCACTGGCCACGGCGATCAAGCGGTCGAAGGGGTCGACCAAGGGGCTCGTCCTGGCGAAGAAGTTCGAGCAGTTCCGGGGGCTGCCGACGATCTCCGGGAAGATCAGCTTCTCGCGGAGGTTCCACACGGTCTTCGGCCGCTCGTACCGGGTGATCGAGGTCGAGAGCAACAAGGGGCACTACGTCGGGAGCATCGCGGCCGGCAAGCCGGCGAACATCGGCTAGGTGCCGGAAGCAGCTCCGAAGCAGCAGTGGCCCGGAGGCGCACTCCGGGCCACTGCCGTCTCGCGCGCGTTCACCGGGATCCAGGCGCTCGACGACGTTACGCTCGAGCTTCGGCGGCACGAGGTCGTCGGGCTGATCGGCCCCAACGGCGCCGGCAAGACGACGCTCGTGAACGTCATGAGCGGGTTCGACGCCCCGAGCGAGGGGAGGGTCGAGCTCGACGAGCAGGACGTCACGCGCTGGACGCCGGCAAGGCGCGGGCGGGCGGGACTGGCGCGGACGTTCCAGCACAACCGCTCCTTCCGCGGCCTCTCCGTCCGCGAAAACGTCGAGGTTGCGGCGCTCGGTGTCGGCGCTCGCGCGAGGACCGCCCGGCAGCGGGCCGACAGCCTGCTCGACCTGCTCGAGCTCCACGACCAGGCGGGCGTGCCCGCGACCGCGCTCCCGCACGGCGACGAGCGCAAGCTCGGCGTCGCCCGCGCCCTCGCCACCGAGCCGAAGTACGTGCTCCTCGACGAGCCGGCGGCCGGCCTGACGGAAGCGGACGTGCCCGGCTTCACGGAGGTGCTCCGGCGGGTCCGCGACGACTACGAGGCCGGTGTGCTCCTGATCGACCACAACATGGCGCTCGTGATGGCGGTCTGCGACCGGATCCACGTCCTCGACGAGGGCCGGATGCTCGCCTCGGGCACGCCCGACGAGATCCGCGGCAACCTCGACGTCGCCGCCGCCTACCTGGGCGACACCGCGGTCGAGGCGGATGCCTGAGCCGGTTCTCGAGCTCGACGGCCTCGAGGTCGCCTACGACGGCGTCCCGGCCGTCCGCGGTCTCAGCCTCTCGGTGGGCCGTGGCGAGATCGTGGGCCTGATCGGCCCCAACGGCGCAGGGAAGAGCACCACACTCCACGCCGTGATGGGGCTGGTGCGGGCAGCCGGGGGCGACATCCGCCTCTCGGGCCGGTCGATCCGGGGCCGCGCACCGGAGCGGGTCGCCCGCGCCGGCGTCGCGCTCGTGCCCGAGGGCCGCCGCATCTACCCGCACCTCACCGTCGACGAGAACCTCAGGCTCGGCTTCGCCGCCTCGCGCCGGCGCGGCTCGCGAACGAAGGTTCTCGACGAGCTCCGCGAGCTCTTCCCGGTCCTGGGGCGCTATCGCAGGCGCATGGGCGGCGTGCTCTCCGGCGGTGAGCAGCAGCAGCTTGCGATCGCGCGCTCGCTCGCTGCAGAGCCGGAGCTCATCCTCCTGGATGAGCCCTCGCTCGGCCTCGCGCCGACCGTGGTCGACGCGGTTTTCGAGGCGCTCGCCCGCATCCGGGAGCGCGGCGTGCCGAGCCTGCTCGTGGAGCAGCGCGGCCAGCGCACGGTCGCGTTCGCGGACCGAACGTACGTGCTCTCCAACGGCGAGGTGCAGGTGGAGCTGACGCCTGCCGACGCCGGCGACACCTCCCGGCTCATTGCGG
Source organism: Gaiellaceae bacterium (assembly GCA_045806105.1). Taxonomy (GTDB): domain Bacteria; phylum Actinomycetota; class Thermoleophilia; order Gaiellales; family Gaiellaceae; genus AC-32. Next base: position 44,600 of record JBJMJY010000067.1, read on the forward strand.
CCTACTTCGGCGGGTAGCGGATGCTGCAGACCCTCCTGAACGCACTCGCGCTCGGCGCCGTCTATGCCCTTATGGCCGTCGGGATCGGCCTCGTCTTCGGCGTGCTCCGCCTTGTCAACTTCGCCTACGGACAGCTGATCATGGCCGGCGCCTTCTCGCTCGCAGTGACCAGCGAGCGCGGCTGGCCCGACTGGGCGAGTCTCCTCACCTGCCTCGCCGTCGTGGTGGCGCTCTCGCTGCTCATGGACGTCGCTGTCTTCCGCCCGCTGCGGGGCTCCTCGCCCGCGACGATGCTCGTGGCGACCTTCGCGGTCGCCTTCCTGCTCCAGGCCGTGGCGCTGCTCAAGTTCGGTTCGCTCGGCAAAATCGCGACGATCTACCCGGGGCTCTTCGACCCGGTGGCAAGCAGTGGCCGCTTCGCGACCGTCCGCTGGATCACGATCGTCGCGATCGTCTGCGGCGTCGTTGCGCTCGGCGGCCTCACCCTGCTGCTGGAGCGCACCAGCATCGGTCTGCACATGCGCGCGGCCGCGGCGGACTTCCAGACCGCGCGGCTGCTCGGCGTCAACGCGAACCGCGTGATCACGCTCGCCGTCGTGCTCTCGGGCGTGCTCGCGGCCGCCGTCAGCGTGATCCTGGTGGTGCAGACGCCGCTCGTGGTGCCGTCCTTCGCCCTCCGCGACACGATCATCGTGCTCGTCGGCGTCGTCGTCGGCGGGATGGATCGCCTCTGGACCGCGACGCTCGGCGGGTTCTCGATCGGCGTCGCGACCTCGATCTTCACCGACAAGCTCCCGACGAACGCCACCGTCTACGTCGACTCGTTGGTGTTCGCGCTCGTGATCGCCGTGCTCCTGCTTCGCCCGAACGGACTCTTCGCGCCGGCAAGCGCGCGCCCCGTGGAGCGGGCATGAGCCTCGCCAACCGCCTCGTCGCGCTCGCGGTGCCGTTGCTACTGGTGCTCGCCGTGACCGGGCTGGGGAGCCTGGCCTCGAGCTCGAACAAGATCTACTTCCTGACGGCGCTCGTCGACGTGGTGATCGTGGTCGGGCTCTCCGTCTTCGTCGGCAACTCCGGCGTGCTGTCGTTCGGCCACATCAGCTTCGTCGCCGTCGGCGCCTTCGGCGCGGGGCTGCTGACGATTCCGCCGGGCGTGAAGCGGAACATCCTGCCCGACCTGTTCCCGTTCCTCGAGCGGCACTCGACCGGAAACCTCGTCTCGCTGTTGCTCGCCGCCGGGCTGGGGGCTGCCTTCGCGCTACTCGTCGGGCTCCCGCTGATGCGTCTCTCGGGACTGGCCGCCGGAATCGCGACCTTCGCCGTCCTCGGGATCACGCACAACGTGCTGCTCTACTACACGAAGATCGGCCCCGGCGCCGGGACGATGACCTCGATCCCCGAGACGACGGGGCTCGTGCAGGCGATGTCGGGCGCGCTGGTCGCGATCCTGGTCGCGTGGCTGTACCAGCTCAGCCGACAGGGCCGGTTGCTGCGGGCGACGCGCGAGGACGCCGCCGTGGCCCAGGCCGTCGGCGTGAGCGTCCACCGGCAGCGGCTGTGGGCGTTCGGTCTCAGCGGCGCGATCTGCGGCTTCGGCGGCGGGCTGCTCGTGCACCGGCTCGGCACGATCACCGCCGAGACGGTCTACCTCGAGCTCACGTTCCTGACGCTCGCGATGCTCGTCGTCGGCGGCACCAACAGCCTGCTCGGCGCCGTCGTGGGAGCGCTGCTCGTGAGCGGGCTCGACTCCTTTCTCGTCAATGCCGAGAGCGGCGTGCACGTGCTCGGTCTCACGGTCGACGTCCCCACCGGGTCGAGCCTGGTCGTGCTCGGCGGGCTTATGGCGCTGATCCTCGTGCTCCGCCCGTCCGGGATCACCGGCGGACACGAGGCGCGCCTGCCGCGGTGGCGGCCACGCCGGACGCGGGCGGCCGAGGGGACGCCGTGAGGGTCTGCATCGTCGGCTCCGGCGCGGTCGGCTCGCTGTTCGCGGCGAACCTCGCGCAGCTGGAGGACGTCGAGGTGTGGGCGTACGACCTCTCTCGCGAGCACGTCGACGCGATCAACGCTCACGGGCTGCGCCTATCGGGCGCCGGCGAGGTGGTCGGCCGGCTGCGGGCGACCTCGGATGCCGGCGAGCTGCCGCCGTGCGACTTCGGCATCGTCGCCACGAAGGCGATGCACACCGCCGCCGCGATCGCTGCGACGGCGCACGCGTTCGCGGGCGGCTCGGTCTGCACCGTGCAGAACGGCGTCGGCAACGAGGAGGCCTTGGCAGAGCACGTCGAGCGCGTCATCCGCGGCACGACCTTCCCGGCCGGCCGTGTCCTCGAGCCGGGCCACGTGCAGTGGGACGTGAAAGGCGACACGACGATCGGCCCCTTCGAGCCGAGCCCGGCGCCGCTCGAGGAAGTCGAGCGGCTCGCCGATGCGTGCACGCGCGCGGGACTGCCGACGAGTGCGGTCGCAGACGCGCGCGGCCCGCAGTGGCGCAAGGTGATCTTCAATGCCGCCACAAACCCGGTCGGCGCGCTGACCGGCCTCACCCACGGGCGCGTCTGCGAGGACGCGGCGCTGCGCGTGCTGGTCTCGGGCCTCGTCGACGAGGGCAGGGCGGTCGCGGCCGCGCAAGGCATCGTCCTCGACGCCGACCCCGAGGAGCTGATCGACCACGCCGCCCGGCCTGACGTCGCCTACGACCACAAGGCGAGCATGCTCCAGGACGTCGAGGCGCGCCGCGAGACGGAGATCGACTACCTCAACGGCGGCATCGTGCGCTTCGGCCGCGAGCACGGTGTGCCGACGCCGCTCAACGAGGCGATACTCGCGCTGGTGAAGGGTCTGGAGCGATCGTGGGCGTGAGCGCCGGCGAGATCGAGCGGCGCTATGCGAACGTCCGCGCAGCGCTCGAGCGGGACGAGCTCGGCGCGGCGCTTGTGTGCGGAAGCGAATACACGGGCTTCGAGGGCGCGGTCACGTACCTCTCCGGCTTCCAGATCGTCCACCGCTACGCATACGTGCTGCTGCCCCGAGAGGGCGAGCCGGCGATCGTCTTCCCGAGCGAGGCCCGGTACGTCGGCGAGCACGGCACGAGCTGGATCGAGGTGCAGGTCTTCGCGGAGCGGCCGGGCGAATGGCTCGCAGACCGCCTGCGTGGCCAGCGCGTCGGCGTCTACGGGCTCGACTACGTGATGGCGCCCCGCGACTACGCGTCGCTGGCGGGCGCGTGCGACCTCGTGGGCTGGGACGTGGCATTCGACCACGCCCGCGCGGTCAAGAGCGGGGAGGAGCTGGAGTCGGTGCGCGAGAGCGTCGGCATCAACACCGACGGCTTCCACGCCTTCCGCGCGGCGTACGCCCCGGGCCGGAGCGCGGCCGAGGTGCTCGCGCCCGCGGAGGAGCTCTTCGTCGCGCGCGGGTGCGGGCGGCTGACGATGAACATGGTCCTGGTCGGCGCCGAGTTCGCGATCGCGCGCGCGGAGACGACGCTCGACGCGTTCTGCATCCCGTCGCTCGAGATCGCCGGACCGCACGGACACTGGGTCGAAGTCTCGCGGGCGCTCGGCACGCCGAACGGCGAGGTGCTGCGCATGAACGAGGCCTACGACGAGTACTTCGAGGCGGCGAAGGACGCGCTGCGGCCGGGCAAGACCGCGCACGACGCGCATCGGGCCGTCTCGAAGGGCTTTACCGACCGCGGCTACAAGCTCGGCCACGTCACGGGCCACTCGATCGGCATGACGATGATCGAGTTCCCGAAGATCGGTGAGGGCGTCGAGACGGAGTTGCAGGAGAACATGGTCTTCTCGATGCACCCCCACGCGATCGCGGAGAACGGGCATGACTGCCTCTACATGCAGGAGACGTGGCTCGTCGGCCCCGACGGCGGCATCCCGCTCTCCGGCCTGCCTTCGAAGATCTTCTAGGCGAGCAGCTGCCGGTTGGCGGCGAGCACGTTCAGGAGCGCTCGCACGTCCTCGGCGGTGTTGTAGGAATGGGCCGAGACGCGCAGATTGTCGTCCCGCGAGGAGGTGACGAGGCCCTCGTCGGCGAGCACCGCGACCAGTGCGTTCACGTCCGTGGACGCGATGCAGACGAGCGCACCTGATCGTTCCGGCTCGCGCGGGGTGACGACGCTGCCGCCGAGCTCGTCGACGCCGTCCCGCAGCAGCGCGTTCAGCTCGCGGACGTGCGCCTCCGTCTCCGCGATACCGATCTCCTGCATCAGCTCGATCCCGGCGATGGCGGCATAGGTCGACGGCACCGGCGGAGTGCCCGCCTCGAACCGCCGCGCGGTCGGAGCGGGCGAGTAGTCGTGGATGTCCATCTCGAAGATGTCGCGGTCGGCGAACCACCCGGTCGCGGTCGGCTCGATCCCCTCGACCAAGCCGCGGCGGCAGTAGAGGAACCCGAGGCCGGCCGAGCCGAGCAGGTACTTCAGCACCCCGGCGGCGAGGAAGTCGCAATCGAGCGCGCGCACGTCGATCGGGAGCGACCCGATGGTCTGGTACGCGTCGACGAGCGCCAGTGCCCCCCGCTCGTGCGCGAGCCGCGCGATGCCCTCGACGTCGAGCCGCCCGCCGTTGCGAAAGCAGACGTGCGTCGTCGCCACAAACGCCGTGCGCTCGTCGATCGCCTCGGCGAAGCGCTCGAGGGGGATCGTCCCGTCGGCTTCGGACGGGACGTGGACGACGCGGATGCCGCGCCGCTCCTGCGCGTGGGAGATCTGGCCGATCGTCGGGAACTCGAAGTCGCTGACGACGATCGTGTCGCGACCCTGGTCGAAGCGAAGCCCGCTCAGGAGCGCGCTGACGCCCGCCGAGACGGAGGTCGTGACCGCGACCTCGTCCTCGTCGGCGTTCACGAGCGAGGCGATGCTCGCGCGCACGGCCTCGAGCCGCCCAACCCAGTAATCCCAGGGCGCGCCGTGCTCGTCCCAGTCGTCGAGGTAGCTCGCGTAGGCAGCGCGCACCGAGTCGGAGAGCGCTCCCTGGGAGCAGCTGTTGATGTAGATGCGCTGCTCGAAGACCGGGAAGCGGTGCCGGATGCGCGCCGGCAGCGACGCGACGTCAACGGCCAAGGTAGGCCTTTCTGAGGTCCTCGTGCTCGAGCAGCTCGCCCGCCGCTCCGGACAGCACGATGCGGCCGGTCTGGAGAACGTAACCACGGTCGGCGATGGACAGCGACACGTTCGCGTTCTGCTCGACCACGAGGATCGCGACTCCGGACTCGTGCACCTGCTGGATGATCTCGAAGTTGCGCTCGACGAGGATCGGGGCGAGCCCCATCGACGGCTCGTCCATCAAGAGCAGCTTCGGCCGGGACATCAGCGCTCGTCCCATCGCGACCATCTGCTGCTCGCCGCCCGAGAGGGTGCCGGCCAGCTGTCTGCGCCGCTCGTGCAGGAGCGGGAAGAGCGAGTAGACGCGGTCGAAGTCCTCCTGCTGTCCGCCGCCGTGGAGGTAGGCGCCCATCTCGAGGTTCTCGCGCACGGTCATCGGCGCGAACAGGCGTCGGTTCTCGGGGACGATCGCCATGCCGCGCCCGATCCGGTGGCTCGTCTTCTCGCCCGTCACGTCGGCGCCGTCGAACAGCACGCGGCCCGCCCGCGGCCGGACGATCCCGAGCGTCGTCTTCAGCGTGGTCGACTTGCCGGACGCGTTCCCGCCGAGTAGGCACACGAGCTCCCCGGCGCCGACCTGCAGCGAGACGTCGTTCAGGATGTGGATCTGGCCGTAGTAGGTGTGGACGCGCTCGAACTCGAGCAGCGGCTTCGCGGGGATCTCGGTCACGACGCCTCCTCGGCGCGCAGGCCCAGGTAGGCCTCGACGACCCTCGGGTTGGTCGCCACCTCGTCGAACGAGCCCTCGGCGATCTTGACGCCGTGGTCCAGGGCGACGACGCGGTCGGAGATCCCCTCCACGAGGTGCATGTCGTGCTCGATCACGAAGATCGTGTAGCCGAGCTCGTCTCGGAGCTTGCCGATCAGCTCCGTGATCTCCTGCGTCTCGACCGGGTTCATCCCGGCCGCGGGCTCGTCGAGCAGGAGCAGCCGCGCGTTCGTCGCCATCGCGCGCGCGATCTCGAGCCTCCGGCGGTTGGCGTAGGAGAGCGAGTACGCCGGCTGGTTCCAGCGGTAGCCGACGAGCCGCTGCCCGAAGAACGAGAGCTTCTCCTCGGCGAGTGCCGCGATCGCGCGCTCCTCGCGGCGCATCCCCGGCGTTCGCAGCACCGACCGCGCGATGCCTGCACGGGTGTGCCCGTAGGCCGCCGCCATCACGTTCTCCTTCACGGTCATGTTCAGGAAGAGACGGAGGGTCTGGAACGTGCGCGCGAGGCCACGGCGGGTGATCCGGTTCGGGGCCAGGCCGACGAGCGACTCGCCTTCGAACAGGATCTCGCCCTCTTCGGGGGCGTAGATCCCCGTCACGAGGTTGAACAGCGTCGTCTTGCCCGCCCCGTTGGGCCCGATCACGCTGACGATCTCGTTCTCGTCGACGTGCAGGTTCAGGTCGGAGATCACCTGCAGGCCGCCGAACGCCTTCGAGACCCCCTGCAGCTCGAGCATCCGCGCCATCAGCCGATCTCCACCTTCGCGGTGCCGAACAGCCCCTGTGGCCGGATCGTCATCACCGCGATCAGGAGCGCGCCGAAGAGCACGTAGCGCGTCACGGCGGGACTCTGGATGAGCAGGTTCTCCCAGACGAAGGCGGTCAGGTAGAGCGTCGGGACGAGCACGGCGAGTCGCCACCAGCCCTTCAGCTGGACCACCGCGATCACGCACACGATCATCAGCAGGTACCCGTAGACGGCGAGGCGCCCGGGGTTGCTCGGCAGGAGTATCCAGTTGCGGATCACGCCGGTGAGGAAGCCGCCGGAGGTCACGTGCCCGGCCGTCCCGCGCGACCAGACCGCATCCACGATCGCGTGCACGACGAGTCCGAACATCGCGGTTGCGGCGAAGGCCGCGACGAGCCGTGTCCAGGACCTGCGCATCGTGAAGAACACCGCCGCGATCAGCGCCCCGTAGAACAGCACGCGGGCGACGTTCGGCGGAGAGGTCGAGTCGAGGACCTGATTCGAGGCGATGATCGCGATCGCGCCGACGATCATCCCGGTGAGGCTCCCCGTACCGCCGAGAATCACGACGGCATAGATCAGGATCAGCACCTGGGTGCTGAAGTTCTGGGGGAACGCGCCCGTCTGGGCTGCCGCGAAGACGCTTCCCGCGAGGCCCGCGATCGCGGCTCCGAGGCTGAAGGCCATGATCTTCAGCCGGTTCACGGGCATGCCCATCAGCTCCGCCGCGAGCGGATCCTCCCGCGAGGCCTTCCAGGCGCGCCCGGTCCTCGACTCGCTGATGCAGTACAGCACCACCAGCACCACGACGACGCAGCCGAGCAGGAACCAGTAGTAGCCGCGCGTCGTGTCGATCGTGAAGCCGAAGAAGGTCAGTGGGTCGACGTTCGCCAGGCCGTTCGAGCCGTTGGTGATCCCGTAGGGGTCGGCTGCGTTCGTGAAGACGACGAAGGCCTGCCCGAAGAAGAGGGTCACGATCGCGAGGTAGTCGCCGAGCAGGCGGCGGGAGGACGAGCCCAGGAAGAGCCCGAGCAGGGCGCAGACGAGCACGGCCGCGAGAATCGACCACTGCGCGTCCCAGTGGTGCGTGTAGACGTGACCCTTGTTCGAGTGAGTGCCCGAGAGGAACGCGTAGGTGTAGGCGCCGAACCCGAAGAAGGCGACGTAGCCGAGATCGAGCAGCCCGGCGAAGCCGACCACGACGTTCAGGCCGAGCGCGAGCAGGGCGTAGATGAGGATGAAGAGCCCGTAGTTGAAGAGGTTCCCCTCGCTGATGAACGGGAGGAACGGGACGAGGATCGCCGGCGTCAGGAACGCGAGCTTGCCGGCGGCCGGCAGCAGCTCCCAGACGTGGGCGATCCGGCCACGGAGACCGCCGGGCCGCTCGATGCGCTCGTCGGCGTGCTCGACCCACTGGTCGATGCCGATCTGGGTGGGGCTCTCGGGGACGCCGGGTGTGCTGTCGCTCACGGTTACACCTTCTGCAGGGCGGGCGTCCCGAGGAGACCGCTCGGCCGCAGGAGCATGACGCCGATCAGGATTCCGAAGACGACCAGGTCGGAGACGTTGCCGTTCAGGTAGCCGCGCGCCCAGGACTCGACGAGGCCGACAAGCAGGCCGCCGAGCATCGCCCCGGGAATGCTGCCGATGCCGCCGACGACCGCGGCCGTGAAGCCCTTCAGGCCCGCGAGGAAGCCCATCAGGTGGTAGATCTGGCTGAAGAGGAGGCCGAACATCACGCCGGCCGCGCCCGCGAGCGCGGAGCCGATGAAGAACGTCGCCGCGATCACGCGGTCGGGCTCGATCCCCATCATCGCGGCCGCCTCGCGGTCGAACGAGACTGCGCGCATCGCCTTGCCGAGGCGCGTCCAGTGGACGAGCGCCAACAGCGCCAGCATCAGGAGGAACGCCCCGACGATCACGATCACGCCCAGGTACTGGATGAAGACCCCGTTGTCGCCGCCGAGATGGATGCCGTTGTAGCTGATCAGGTCGAAGCCGTCGTAGTTGCGGAACTGCGCGCCGAACAGCAGGAGCGCCGAGTTCTCGAGGAAGAACGCGACGCCGAGCGCCGAGATCAGCGGCGCGATCCGGGGCGCGTCCCGCAGCGGCCGGTAGGCGAAGCGCTCGATCGCGAGGCCCAGGAAGCCCGAGCCGAGCATCGCCACGACGAACATGCAGAGCACGAGTAGCGCGACGGGGATGGCCGGGTTGAGCGGGCCGCCCAGCAGCGTCAGCACGCCGAAGCCGATGAACGCGCCGATCATGTAGACGTCGCCGTGGGCGAAGTTGAGCAGCTTCAGGATCCCGTAGACCATCGAGTAGCCGAGCGCGATCAGCGCGTAGACGCTGCCGAGGATGATCCCGTTCACGCTCAGCTGGAAGAAGAACGTCCAGCCCTGGGCCGGCGAGAAGTAGACCGCGTAAACCGTCCACACGGCGAGGGCCAGCGCAAGGCCGCCGAGATTGCCGAGCCGCTGTCGAAGACCCTGGTTCACGCCGCTGCGTAGCCTCTCAGAACAAGAGGGCGGCCCATTCGCATGGGCCGCCCTCTCGTCGTTCGGTCGGGTTGCTCGTTAGCCGATGCGCTTGAACGAGCCGTTGCTCTGGATCTGGTACACGCCGTAGGTAGCAGGAGCGTGCATCTCGCCGGTCGACGCGAACGAGACCGGGAAGCCGAGGATCGAGGTCTTCAGCTTCGTCTTCGCGATCAGCTTGCGCACCTCGGCACGAGTGGCGGTGCCATTCGCGCACGCCTTTGTGACAGCGCCCACGACCACCTGGGCCGCCACGTAGGACGGGAGTCCGAAGAACTCGCCGTTGCCCTTATGGGTGCTGACGTACTTCTTCACGCCTGCATCATTGGGGTTGTACGGGAACGCCGAGTCGTACGAGCCCGCGATCTTCCACACGCCCGGAGCGAACAGGCCGTCGGAGCCGAAGAGCTTGATCTTGCTCTTGCCCGCGGCCTTGAGCTGCTGTCCGAAGGCCTGGGCCTGCGGTGCGAGCTGCCACGGGATGTAGATCCCCTGGGTGTTGCTCGGGATCTTCGCGATCTTCGACGAGAAGTCCGAGTCGCTCTGGCTGATCGAGTCGTGGGTGACCTTGACACCACGGCTGCTGAGGATCTTGCCCACGCCGGTGGCCAGGCCCTGCGAGTACGCCTCCTGGTCATCGATGATGTAGACGCGCTTCCACTTCAGCTTCTTGGTCATCCAGTTCGCGACCACCGGGCCCTGCGCCGCGTCGTTCGGCACCACGCGGTAGAAGTACCCGCGGCGGTTGCCGTCCGTGTGGCCGTCCGTGAGCGAGGTGCGGCTCGCGGAGCCGGAGACGAAGCCCA
>JBJMJY010000068.1:0-20349 GCA_045806105.1 Gaiellaceae bacterium
ACGACGATGCTGGCGGTGGTGATCGGCGCCCCCGCGGCATATGCCCTTGCCCGGCTTCGCTTCCGAGGGCGGCAGGTGATGGCTGCCGCGATTCTGTCGATCTCCGTCTTTCCGCAGATTGCCATCCTCTCGCCGCTCTTCCTGCTTCTCCGTGCGGCGCGCCTCATCGACACCTATCCAGGCCTCGTGCTTCCGTACATGACCTTTTCGATGCCGCTCGCCATCTGGCTGATGGCGGCGTTCTTCCGGCAGCTGCCACGCGATCTCGAGGAAGCGGCGATGATGGACGGCGCCACCCGGGCACGGGCCGCGCTCGAGATCATGTTGCCGCTGGCGGCTCCGGGCATCGCCACCAGCGCCATCCTGGTGTTCCTGTACGCCTGGAACGAGTTTCTGTTCGCACTCTCGTTCACGCTGGGACCCGATCGCCAGACGGTCCCCGTCGCCATCGCGCTCTTCCGTGGTCAGTATCAGGTGCCGTGGGGACAGGTGCTCGCCGCTGCTGTCGTGGCCTCGCTGCCGGTGGCGGTTATCGTCCTGGCGTTTCAGCGCCGGATCGTGAGCGGCTTGACGGCGGGCGCCGTGAAGGGTTGAGCCTGGATGGCTGCCATCCGTCTCGAAGGTATCGAAAAAGAGTTCGGGGCAGGACACCCGGTCCTGCAACGAATCGATCTGGATATCGCCGACGGCGAGCGCCTCGCGCTCGTCGGGCCGTCGGGCAGCGGCAAGAGTACCGTGTTGCGGATCATCGCCGGGCTCGAGCGGCCCACGCACGGCCGCGTGCTGATCGACGGGCAGGATGTGACCGAGGTGCCGCCCGAGCGGCGCGACCTCGCGATGGTCTTCCAGAGCTACGCGCTGTACCCGCACATGACGGTCGAGCAGAACCTGGCGTTCGGCCTCAAGCTGCGGAAGCTGCCGAAGAAGGAGGTGCAGGAGCGAGTTCAGCGCGCGGCGAGGATCTTGCAGATCGAGGAGTTCCTGAAGCGCAAGCCGCGGGCCCTTTCCGGCGGCCAGCGTCAGCGGGTCGCGATGGGACGGGCGATCGTTCGCGAGCCTCAGGCGTACCTCATGGATGAGCCGCTCTCGAACCTCGACGCGAAGCTACGCGTCCAGATGCGCGCCGAGATCCATCAGCTTCAGCGCCGGCTCGGCGTGACGACGATCTACGTCACGCACGACCAGGTCGAGGCGATGACGATGGGCGACCGCGTCTCGGTCATGAACGCCGGCCGCCTGCAGCAGGTCGACACGCCGCAGGTGCTGTACGACAGCCCGGTCAACGAATTCGTCGCCGGTTTCATCGGCTCGCCGTCGATCAACCTCGTCGAGGCGGAGCTCGAGAGCGCGAACGGCAACCTCGTGGTCGAGTTCGGCGGCCACTGCCTGGCGGTCGACGAGCAGGCTGTCCGCAACCGCTCCGGGTTGAAGGATTACGTCGGCCGCACCGTGATGCTGGGCATCCGCCCGGAGGACTTCGAGGACGCCGCCCTCGAGTCCGATGCGCCGCCGGACCGGCGCATCAAGGTCACGGCCGACCTCACCGAGCCACTCGGATCGGAAGTGCTCGTGTACTTCGCCACCGAGGCGACGAAGGTCGTCTCGAGCGCGGTCACAGCGGACGCCGGCGAGGATGCCGAGGTCTCGCTCGGCGGAGGCGACGAGAGCGAGCCGACCGCGCACCTCGTCGCACGCGTCAGCCCGCGTACACGGATCGCCGTCGGACAGGAGATCGAGCTCGCGGCCGACACGAGCCGCCTCTACTTCTTCGACCGCGAGACGCGCGACGCGATCTGAAGCAGCCTGCTAGCCCTTGACCGCGCCGGCGGTCAAGCCGGCGAGGATGCGCTTCTGCAGGATGAGCGTCGCGAGGATCAGCGGCAACGTCACGATCACCGTCGCGGCCATGATCTGGCCCCATGGCACCTGGAAGGCGTTGCCGCCCGGCGGCGTAAACGAGACGATGGCGACCGGCACGGTGTAGTGCGAAGGCGTCTGGATGAACGAGACCGCGTATAGGTACTCGTTCCAAGCGGCGATGAACGCGAGCAGGCCGGTCGTCACGAGGCCGGGCGCGATGAGCGGTAGGAGAACCTTGTAGAAGACCTGCAACGGCGTCGCTCCGTCCACGTACGCCGCCTCTTCCAGCTCGCCCGGGAGCGCGCGCATGAAGCTCGTCAGCACCCACACCGTGAACGGCAGCGTGAAGATCAGGTAGGTCAGGACCAGTGAGCCGAGCTTGTCGTAAAGATGGAAGTTGCTGATCATCGTGTAGAGCGCGCCCAGGATGGCGATCTGCGGGAAGATCGTCATCGAGAGCATCAGGTAGAGCACGAAGGTGCGGCCGTGGAAGCGAAAGCGGCCGAGCGCGTAGGCAGCGAGCGAGCCGATCGCGAGCGAGATCAACGTCACCGAGCCGGCCACGATCGTCGAGTTCAGCAGCGCGTGCCGGAAGAAGCTCGAGTTCAGGACCTGGCTGAAGTTCTCCCAGGTCGGGTCGGTCGGCCAGTACTTGATCGGCGTGGTGAATAGGTCCGAGGCCGGCATGAAGGCGGACCGCACCGCCCAGTAGAACGGGAACAGCGCGTAGATGAAGATCGCTGCGATCAGGATCCAGAACGGGATCTTGACCAGCGCGCGGCCGACCGGCGAGCGCCGGAACGCGCGCGACCGGCTGACCGGCCGTGCTGGTGCGCGTGCGGCCTCGGTCTCCGCCGCAGTGCTCATTCCTCGGTCACCCGCATGAAGACCATGTAGACGACGACGAACAGCGAGATGATCAGGAAGATCGCGACGCTGATCGCCGCCCCGTAGCCAACGTGGCCGTCACCAACGATCGTGCTCTGCGCGTAGGTCGCCATCGTCTGCGTGTCCTGGCGGTTGCCGAAGAAGACGTTGAAGACGTCGAACACGCGCAGCGCGTCTAGCGTGCGGAAGATCAGCGTGACGAGGATCGCCGGACGCAGCAGCGGCAACGTGATCCGCCAGAACTGCTGCAGCTGACTCGCCCCGTCGACGTTGGCCGCCTCGTAGAGGTCGCGCGGAATCACTTGCAGGCCGGCCAGCAGCAGCAGCGCGACGAACGGCGTCGTCTTCCAGATATCGACGGCGCAGACGGACGCAAGTGAGGTCGCCGGGTCGGAGATCCAGGCGTGAGGGTGCGAGATGATGTGGAGCTTCAGCAGGATGTCGTTGATGACGCCGAAGACGTCGTCGAGCATCCACTGCCACATCCGTGCGGCAACCACGGTCGGGATTGCCCAGGGCACGAGCATCACGGCACGCATCACGCCGCGCCCCTTGAAGCTGGAGTTGACGACGAGCGCGATGATCAGCCCCAGCACGAACTCGAAGGACACGGTGATCAGGGTGAACTTGAGCGTCAGCCAGGCGGCGTCGCGGAAGAACGTGTCGTGCCAGAGGGTGCGGTAGTTCTCGAGGCCGACCCGCTTCGTTGGCTCGAGCCCGGCCAGGAACTCCTGGTTCGTGAAGCTCTGGTAGACGGTCTTGCCGAGCGGATAGAGCGCGACGAACGCGACAACCGCGAGCGAGGGCAGGAGCAGGATCCAACCGATGCGCGTCTGGCGACGCTGGAGCTTCGTCCGGCGCCGCCGGCGGTGAGGAGCGGGGGCTGGGGTGGCTACCGTGCTCACGCGAATGAGCGAGGGAGGATGACAGGTGCCATCCTCCCTCGGCTAGACCTAGGTCGCTTCTACTTGATGATCTGGTTGAGCTTCGACTGGACCCCCGGCAGCACGTTCTTCGCAGGCGTGCCGTTAAGGATCTGGTTGATGCCCTGGTAGACGACCTTGGAGGCCTCGTTGTAGTGGGTCTTGAGGAACTTCGCCGGCCGCGTGACGCGCGGAACGCTCGCGATCGACGGCTTCAGGTACGGGTTCTTCGCCCGGACCTGCTTGTTCTTCGCCACGGAGATAATCGTCGGGACGTTCGAGTTCGTGAGAGCGTCGAACTTCTCGACGGCCGGGCTCGTCATGTAGCGGACGAACTCGATCGCGGCGTCCTTGTGCTTCGAGTACTTGGAAACCGCGAGCTGCCACCCGCCGACGGTGCCGACGGACTTGCCCTTGGTGCCGTGCGGCAGCACGGTCACGCTGAACTTGCCCTTCACCTTCGAACCGGCGGTCGCGCCGATCCCGTACTGGTACGGCCAGTTCCGCGCGAACGCGGCGTTGCCGTCGTCAAAGGCGTGCTCGGTCTGGTCCTCCTGGTACGAGGTCACGCCGCGAGGCGTGGTCTTGCCGATCTGCGTGCGCATCGCGTCCAGGATCGTCCGCGCCTTTGCGTTGTTGATGGTGGCCTTGCCGCCCGAGATGATCGTGCCGCCGCCCGCAGACGCGATCCACTCGAGCGCGTTGCAGGTCAGGCCCTCGTAGGCGTTGCCCTGGAAGACGAAGCCGTAGAAGTTCTTGTTCGTCTTCTGCTCGCCGGCCTGGATCTTCTTCGCCATCGTGAAGAGCTGGGCCCAGGTCGTCGGCGGAGCCTTGTAGCCGTACTTCTTCAGCAGGTCGGTGCGGTAGTAGAGGATCCCGTAGTCACCGAACCACGGCATCGCGACCAGCTTTCCACCGATGGTGTCGTTCTGGACGATGCTCTTGATGTGAAGCTTGGACTGCTTGCCGAGCTTCGGCTTGAGATTGACCAGGTACGGCGCGAAGGCGCCCGGCCAAACGACGTCGATCATCGCGACGTCGATCGAGGACGACTTCTGCGAGAAGGCCCTCACGAGCTGCGAGTACGATTGGTCCGAGGCGGCCGGATGCGGCACCACGTTCACCTTGATGCCAGTGTCCTTCGTGAACCGCTTCGCGAGTGCGAGGTCACGCTTGTGGCCGTCACCGACCGAGTCGCCCACGAAGGTGATCTTCTGGCCGCCGTACTTCTTCTTGATCGCGGCGGCGTTCGGAACCTTCGGGGCGGCAATGGCGGCCGCCTTGTGCACGCGCGCCGGTTTGTTGCTGCTCGCGGCGGCGACACTCAAGGAGGCGACAAGCGCGATTGCGCCGATCACCCCCGCGAGGACTAGCAATCTGCGGTGCTTCACTCTCCCACGTCCTTTCTGTAGACCCCTTGCCCGGACGGCTTGCGCCGTCAACGTTGAACCTCCCCGATATGGGAGTCAAGCAGCAAAACTACCGTTCTGGGAACCGCGGCGCTAGCGGCCGAGCGGCTCGCGCGCCGGCGAGCCGGCGAGGCGGGCCTTGAGACGGAGGATCGCCTTCGTGTGCAGCTGCGAGACCCGCGACTCCGTCACGCCGAGCACCTCGCCGATCTCGCGCAGCGTCAATTCCTCGTAGTAGTAGAGCGTCACGACGAGCTTCTCCCGCTCGGGCAGCCGCGCGATCGCCTCGCCGAGCGCCTCCTTCAACTCGGTCTGCGCGAGCTCTGCCTGCGGCTCCGGGCCCTGGGTGTCCTCGATCGTGTCGATCAGGGCGACCTGGTCGCCGCCCGTCGAGGAGATCGTCCAGAGCTCGTCGAGCGCGGCGATCGAGGAGCGGCCGATCTCGGAGAGGCTGTCGTCGAGATCGTCGGTGCTGATGCCGAGCTTCTCGGAGATCTCCTCGTCGGTGGGGGCACGGTGGAGCTTGCGCTCGAGCTCGCCGATGGCGCGCTCGATGTCGCGCGCCCGCGAGCGAACCGAGCGCGGCACCCAGTCCAGTGCTCGCAGCTCGTCGATGATCGAGCCCTTGATGCGAGCAATCGCGTAGGTCTCGAACTTGATGTCGCGGTCGGGGTCGAAGCGCTCGATCGCGCCGATCAGGCCGAGCAGGCCGTAGGACACGAGGTCGTTCTCGTCCACGTGCGCTGGCAGTCCGCTGCCAAGGCGGCCGGCGACGTACTTGACCAGCGGCGCGTAGGTGAGGATGAGCCGGTCGCGGATCCCCTGGTCCTTGGTTTTCCTGTACTCGCGCCAGAGAGGCTGGGTGTCGTCCTGCGCCACGCGTAGAGAATACGGCTCAGGACCGCCGTTTCCTCAGGTTGCGGATGCTGAGGGTGAGCAACCAGAGCCCGATCGCACCAGCTGCGAGGACCACCACGACCAGCATCGGCTCGTCGTCGATGGCCTCCGCGGCCGCGGCCGCGATCCCCGCGAACACGACCGCGAGGACGAAGAAGAGCGCGCCGAGCGAGGGCCGCGGGGGCGGCGGAGCCATGGACGGACTGTAGAGGCGCCACGGTTACAATCGCCCTCGCAACCCTAGGGGCGTAGCTCAACTGGCAGAGCACCGGTCTCCAAAACCGGGGGTTGCAGGTTCGAGTCCTGCCGCCCCTGTATCCAGTGAGTAACCCACTCGCCTGCGAGCCATCGGCGCAGGAGATCGTCCTTCGCGTGATAGGCCACGGCTCCAAGGAGGATCGACGCCTCCCAAAGAGACCGAAGGCTCGCGACGGCTTTTGAGGTAAAGCCCGCCGCGGAGTTCATGAAGGACGACGCGGCAGATTGCGAGGCAGCGGCCGCTCAGCTCCCAGATCGCTGACCAGCGCGTTTCAGCGCGGAGTTCAAGATCGGCGTCCGGCGGTGCACTTCGATGACGCGATCGACCTCCGCCGCAAGCGCCGCGACGTGCGCGTCGATGAGTGGTTGACGGAGCGCGTCCAGCCGGGCGTGCGCGGCGGCAACTTCCTCGCGCAGCTCTGTGATGTCGGGTGGAAGTTCTCGAGCCTCGACCCGTGGCTCTAGTTCGCACATGCCTGCGAAGGTAGTGCTGGGGCGGGGCGGCGAGCCGAACGCCTAGCGCCAAAGAAAGCGCCAGAAGCCGGAGCGTCCTAGCGCTCGGCCAAGGACCTTGTTCTTGGCCCGCCGGGTGATCCGCTTCGGGCTACCGGATGCCACGGCCTGAACATCGCCCAAGACACGAGCCGACCGGTACAGCGAGCTGCGGAGGCTCAATGCTTCTCGCAGGCGACACCGTCGTGATCGGCATCGAGTCGCCCGTTGTGCGATGTCCCGAAGTTGTAGAGCCGAGTGCTGCGCCTGAAGTTCGTGACGGGATTCGTGCCGCTGCGCGTGTGGTCGTGAGCACGGAGCTTGCCAACGCCATGGGGATACGTCTTGTGGACGCTCGTGCAGTTCGTCCACCAGGCGGCCCTGGCAGCCGAAGCCGAACGAGCACTGGTCCCGAAGGCGGCCAGAACACCTAGAGCCACTACGACACCCGTGATTACAACTGTCCTGAACATGTCCTTGCTCTCTTGGTGATGCTGCAGAGGATCGGCGCGGCGACGTCGTCGGTCAATGGGCCATGTGGCTCAAATGCACCGGGGTGCGACCTAAGGAGTTCCGATCGGTGCGCCGAACTCCCTGACCTCGACGAGCCGGCGGAGGTCGTCTACTCCCCGGAGTGCAGCGCGCGAGAGTTCGGGTCCGCCCGATCCCTTAGGATCGAAGGGGTGGAGCGAGTTGTCGTGACGGCGCGACTAAAGCCCGGCAGCGAGGACGCCGCCGCTGACATCGTGCGCTCGGGACCGCCCTATGACCCTGGAGAGATCGGGCTCATTCGACACGGTGTCTACCTGGGCGGCTCGGAGGTCGTCTTCGTATTCGAGGGCCCGAACCTGGAGCAGGAGCTGCTGGATCTCCTCAATGACCGCACTGCCTCGGCCGCGTTCGCGGTATGGGGGCCGCTCCTAGAGGGATCGCCTTTGATAGCACACGAGCTTTTCTATTGGGAGGCGCCCGGCGAGCCGAGCGCCTAGGACACTTCCCAAGCGCCGCCGTGACTCCGAGCTTGCGCGAGGGCTCCCCTCGCCTCTAGTCCTGCTGTGGGTTAGGACTTCTTGCCGACCCCGAACCACGCCACGAGGGCCGGCCATGAGGCCAATGTCCTTGTGCACGGGGAGGAGGTTGAGAGGAGTAGACTGGTTGGACTGGCCCTGCGGCCAGAGAGCACTGGCCGAAAGCCCGAAGGCCACCAACGCGCGTTGTCGCGCGAGGCGATGAGCCTAGGCGAACAGAGTTCTAGTTGCGGGGCCAGCACTCTTTGCGGCTTTGCCTGAGCGACTGAAATTTCGACTGCTCGCGTCTACTCGTCGGCCGGGCGGCGAGATCGTCGCCGGTTAACCGCTCTTTCGGCCATGGTTGACCGCGCGGGGTCACGAGGTAGAGGGCGCCTTCCTGTCGCCTTCGCCGAGAGGCTCTACACGAGGTGCTGACACGAAGCTGGAGTGCGCACGACATCGAGCTTGCGCACCCCACCCTTCCCAAAGAGCCGGTGAGGGAGAGAGGGACTTTCGCCCCTCCCTCCTCTGCCCATGCCCAGTCTGGCCTGGAGCTAGCGCTTGCTCGGCGCTGTCGCTAGCAGCATCTCCGGCGAGATCTCGCGGAGGATGAACTCGTCGTAGCCGAACAGCGTCGCCGCGATCGAAGAAATGAGGCGCGCCCCGTCGAGGGGAGTCAGATGCTCCTTCTCGACGGCGGCCTGAATCTCCTTGTTGAGCCGCTGGGCGACCTGCCATTTCGGCTCGATCGTGCGTCCAAAGTCAGTCGGCTTCATCGAAGCGAACTGCTGGACGAGAGACGGTGTGACCGTTGCCGCCATTAGAAACCCCCTAAGTCGGGTAACGGTACGACCCCAAGCCTAGCGGCGGGCGGGGCCGCGAAACGCCGGTTTCCCGCTCTTTGCGGAAGCCTGATTTCCCTGCAAAGTGCGCCAAAAACGAGTCTCGGGAGGCTCGGATCGCGGTTCGCGTGTATGGCCCTGCGAGCGCGCCGCTGGCCCGCTCGGCCAGGAGCAGCCGAAGCCGTAGAGCTGCGCGGCGCGAGAGCCGACGACGTAGAGCTCGTGCCCGACGTCGCACGCCCGAGAGCCGTGGCCGGGCCGGCGTCGCCGGCGGCTAGTCGTCGGCCGTCAGGTCGCTTAGGACGTATTCGGGCGCCGAGATAGCCAGCACGACGCCGTAGCTCTTGGCACCGCCATCGCCCATCAGCATCGCCGGGCAGGCGGCGGCCGTGAAGCCGCGCTTATCGAGCGACTGAAACACCTGCGCGTAGCGGCGCGCGTCCTCGCGCTTTAGGTAGCCGAGCAGACCGCCGCCCTGCGCGTGCACGGCGATCGCCTCCGGGTCGTGCGGGTTGTCGGGCTCGCGCAAGAGGACGGCCCGGAACCAGCGACGCTCAGGCTCGTCGTCGGCGACCTCGGCCGCAAAGTCGACGAGCTCATCGCGGTAAGGGCTAGCGTCGGTCGTCTGCCCGGAGAGCGCGCGGAGGGCGTCCTGGCGGTGGGACTCGCCGACGATGCCGAGCAGGCCGCCGGCGTGTACGGTCGCGGCGTTGAGCTTGCGCGCGCTGCCGGGTGCCGGCGTTCGCCCGAGAATGCGATCGAGGAAACCCACCGCACCGGAGCATCGTTGAAACCCTCGCCGCCTGTCCACAGGGATCAGGCCGGGCGGCGAGCCGAACGCCTAGCTAGGACGCTGCAACGCGACCCGGCCCCCTGCTGCAAGCGAGGCAAGCGCGCAGGCTAGCGCCAGTGGCTCATTTGGCGATGTCCGGATTCGGACCAAGACGCCGGCACCGCAAGAGCCGTACATGCGGGGTATCTACCAAGACACAGGCCGGGCGACTGGCGGACCACCCTTACCGGGGACCGGCGGACGATCCGTCCCCAGCAGGGGGGGAAGTCGCCCGGCTTGTCTGTCTTTCGACGTTCGAGCACGCCGTCCTCGGTCGGGCTTCCTCGACCACGAGGACCGGCGGTTGGTCGGAGTCATCGTCTCACGGGCCGACCACGCGCAGCGTCTTGGTGCTCAGGAAGATCTCGTGACGCGGCCTCCAGTCCGGCACCGCCGCATGGAGCGTCGCGGGTGGCGGGCGTGCCATCCCTGGTGTCCAGCCTGAGCAGAAAACGCCATCCTGACTCCCTCATCCGTGCTCGGGCCGGGTGGCCGGACGCAAGCGGCGTAAGGGCCAGACGCCTCTGAGCGGATGACGCCATGCGGACCGACTCACGGGTCGGGCAAGCGTTGTCGAGTGAGAGCATCCTCGCCCAGGCGACGCCTCCGTTCATCCGCGCATCGGGGCGCGCTCCGGCACGACCTTTCACCACCTTCGGGCACGCCTTGACGGAGCGACAGCGGCAGGCGACGATCCCGGCGGAGCCCCGGAAAGGGAGGTCGAGACGGTGTCGCTGTATCTGTCGAGGTTCAGCTATACGCCGGAGACATGGGCGAGGCTGATTCAGAGTCCCGAGGATCGTCGGGAGGCTGCGCGCTCTTACATCGAATCGGTCGGAGGAAAGCTGCACGGCTTCTGGTACGCGTTCGGGGCACACGACGGCTACAACCTCTGGGAAGCCCCCGACAACGTGTCAATGGCTGCGGTCGCGCTCGCCATTAGCGGGGGCGGCGCCCTCAGCTCGATCGAGACGACGGTTCTCCTCAGCGTTGAAGAGACGATCGAAGCGTTAAGAAAGGCCGAACAGGTCCAATACCGTCCGCCGGCGGCGTAGCCGCGGGATCGTTGCCTGATCCAGCAGCGCTCGGGTGACATGTGCTCCCGCCTCCCTCCCGGTGTGGGTGAACGTACATCAATCGCCTACCGCGACACGCAGAGGTTGGGCTAGGGTCGGTCGGTCCCGTTGGAGGCGAGCTGGCAGGGGTCGAGTCAGATTGGCCAGGACGACCCGCAAGTAGAAGTTCGCGCTCTTTCCGAGGATTTCTCCCCCGCCCTCCCGTTTGAGTGATTGGCAGGTCGAACCACGTGTCGTAAAGTCGCCGACTCGCGCACCCAAGGTGCGCCTGCGGTTCCACAACAGAGTTTTCCCCAGTTTCCACAACGAGGTGGGGGATGAATTCTGGCCCGAACCGCGAGGGCGGGTCGCCGCCCCCGCCCGAGCCACCAGGCCAGTTTGTCTCGGAGGAGCTGCGGACTGACTGCGCCCGCTTCCTCGAAGAGCTGCGGGCGCAGGTCAGGTTGCGGCATGAGCGGCCGCAAGAACGGGCCCACTGGGTGCGGGACAGGCGGATCGAGTGATTCCGCCGGCCACGGTCGATGCCGTAGGACCGGCCCTGCGAAGTCGACGCCCCCTCCTCGTTGGGGCCGAGACGGCGTGGAACTCCTAGTAGCCGCCACCGGTTAGTAACCAGTGACCGCCTTTGCCGTTACCTACTCGCCGATCGCGATCGCGTCCGGGGGTGCTTCTCAAGACAGACGCCCGGGAGACGAGAGGTGCTCTCACCCCGCCGCCTCCGGCCTCGCCCGGTTGACCCAGTCGGGTCAGTTCGGAACGGGTGTCGCGCTCGTCTAAGAGAAACGGAGGCCGGGCGTCCTGGGTCGGACCGTGCTGTCCCCCGCCCAGAGGCGCCTGGCCCCTTTGTGCGACCGTCACGCCTCCTCGACGATCAGCACCGGCGGTTGGTCCGCGTCGTCGTCCCGCTTCCCGACCACGCGCAACGTCCTTTCCCGAAGGGGATCTCGTGGCCGGCGCGCCAGTCTGGGACCGCGGCAGCAAGTGTCGGCGGATCGGCCGGCTAGCCGTCCTCCATCTCGAGCCGAAATACAAAAGCCATCCAACATCCCTCCGTTTCGGTGGGGCCGGACGGCGGCCAAGCATAGTGGGGGCGCAGAGGAGGAGCGAGCGGGCCACGCACGGTCTGGGTTGACCGTCATCCTCACGCTGAGGGCCGTGTCAGGGTTCCGGCACCCGCGGCCTTGGGTATATCTCAGAAGCGGCAGGGGCCTTACCTGGCCGGTACGTAGAGCCGCGCAATCCTTTGGGGGAACAGGCGCGGCTCGGGCACCTGCCGCTTTTTAGAACAGGCACGAAGACCGCGAGGGCCGGGCGGCGACGCCAGCAGCAACCGAAAACCGCCACAGCGCAAGGGGCCGCTCACGAACACGCCGCCGAGGCTCGGGCGGCGATCAACGGCGCCGAGGACGAGGGTCTCATCCGTCTGGCCGAGTCGGCGCTCGCAGCGAACTGGGCGCTGCTTGACGGCGTCTCGCAGAACTGACCAGACCCTGAACGCACAGACGGCGAGGCCCGGCCGGAGCCGGGCCTCGCTGCGTTTCGTTCCGACGAGCTAGCTAGTGCTTCGCGCCCTTCTTCAGGGTGCCCTTGATCGCCCCGGCCGGATACGTCGTCGTGTGCACGTTCACGTAGAAGCCACTGGGCTTCGTCAGGATCTGCTTCACAAGCGCCCTCGGCGCGTCTGAGCAGCCCCTGGCCGTGCCGGTGAACGGCGTGGGCAGCGCCAGCGGTACGGCGATCTGCGTCGCGTTCGGGCCGGTGCCGTAGTGGATGTGCGACGCGGTCACGCCGGCGAGCCCGGTGACTGTCAGGCTCCAGCAGATGCGACCCTGACCGACGTTCGACCGGGCGACGAAGGTGCCGCTGCCGAGCGTGTTGGGCGCGACCGGCGTCAATGTCGCGCTGATCGGCCGGCCGCCCCGCGAGAAGCTGAGCGGCTGCGACGGGCAGACGCTGCCGGCCGGGTTGACGATGTCGCCGTGGTGCCCGAGCGTGTGCGCCCGGATGATCGCGCGGTTCGCCGTCACGATGCGCTTGTACGGCTTCTTCGCGCTCGAGGTCGCGTGACAGATGACCGTCTTGTGCGCCGACGTCGCAGCCTGGGCGCTGTAGCCCGCCAGCGCGACCAGCGCGACGACGAACAGAGCTCCATACCGTCTCATGCTCGATTCACCCCTTTTTGGTTGCGTTCTCGGTAAAGAAGTCGCCGTTTGCAGCCAGAACCAACGGCGTGCATTGGCCTTCTTACGGTCTCCTTACAACCGATCCCCGAGACGCTGCGCTCGATCCTCACCGCGCATGTCGAGCGAACCGGGCGCGTCAGTCCGCGGCAGAGGAACGCCGAACGGACAGTTCTACGATTCGATGTACAGCGTCAGGGGTTGGACGACACCGTGCGCTTCCATGGCGGCTACGACCTCAGCGGGCGGCGCGGTCAGCATCGCCTTCATCGCGTCGACGTCGGCAACGTCGGCCGTGATGGCGATGTTGTTGCTTCCGTCCTGCGCGACGTGGTCGGTGACCTTGCTACCGGTTCCGGACTCGATGGCGGCCGCGCGTTCTGCCTTGCCTTGACGCCAGCGGTCGATGTCCTGGACGGCGTGAGTGATGACGACCTTCGGCATGTCGGATTCCCCTCGGGACGAGTAGCGGTCAGTCGCCCACCCTACTACCGTTCGCGTTCGCGGCGAGCGGCGGATTCTGGAAGATCCCGTACGAGCGGCCCTGCGGGATCGACGCTCCTCCTCCCGGGGCCGGACGGCGTCAGCAGTCAGAACGACGTCCCCTCGTTACCCGCTTGGTGGGGTCGATCTGCTGGCTCGCGCCAGCCGACCTCGAGCTGCGGCGTCTCGCGGTCGTGCATCGACCCCACCTATCGAGAAGTACCCCGGCGCCCACAAACTCTGCCGCGACACGGCAGGGGGACTTTGGTAACGCGCTCGCCGCAGGGAGCGCGTCGCCAGGCGCCGCAGTCAACCCCTGCCGCAGGGACATCATCCCCACTCGGTGGCGCAAGGGAAACGTCGCGCCGCTCGCGCAGCACCCGGCCCCTCCTCATCACAGCGTGAGCGAGAGCGTTCCCCTCACAGAAGCACCGTAGGTCACGCAACGCCCGAACACCGAATGGCGGTAGTGCGTAAGCGTCGCTCTGAAGGTCCCGCTGCCGCTGCCGCTCGACCACCAGCCGACGTTGCCCAGGATTCCGTTGACCGCGAACGTCTGGTTCGAGCAGCTGGAGCCGACGTTCGTGACCTGCACCGTGCCTCCAACGAACGTACCCCTGACGAGCGCAGGGAACCCGTTGTGCGTCGTCGCCAAGGAGAAGCTGCCGCCGGTGATCGTCGCGGTTGGGGTGCAGGAAAGGCAGAGCGGCGTGTGCTGCACGTCCGCGTTCCAGGAACCGGGCAGGGCGCCCGAGGCCGTCCCGGCGAACCTGCCGTCCGTCGATGTGAACGCGTACTCGTAGCCGCTGATCGTGTCGCTGTAGGTCTGCGCCGCGGCTGCAGTCGGCGGCGCCACCAGGAGGGTGAGGGCGGCGACCAGAAGGATGATCAATCGGCGAGGATTCATGAGCACTCCTCTCTCCCCGTTCGCGGAAGCGTTCCGTTACGTGATCCCCACTCAGCGCAGCTACGGAAACGTGGCGCTGCTCAGGCGCGTCGCCCTCGTGGGCCGCCAGACTCGACCGCCCGCCAGGTGTGCGAAGCATCCTTTAGGCGCAAAGAAGATCAGCCGGGCGACTTCACAACCTGCTGGGACGGCCGCCACCGATCCCGGTAGGCCCTCTTCCGGTCGCCCGGCATCTCTATCGATCCCAACGATGTTTGGCTCTTGCGCTATGGCGGTGGTGAGCTTCGATTTGACCGTTGGTGCAGCGCCTTTCCCGCGTCTTGGCGTCAAGCCGAAATCGCAGCCGGACGTGCCTGGAGGAATGCGGCGAGCCGCCGTCTTCCGGTGCCGCCGGCGGTACTTCTCGTGAAAACCGAGCGTGTGCGTCATACTTGCGCCATGCGCGACGAGCCGTCCTCGCGCAGCGGGGGACACACCACCGAAGACTCGGCTTCGCCACCCGAGCAGCAGCCCGGGTTCGGCGAGCTGCGGCACTACGTTCCGCCCGAGCTCCTGAACGTCTCTTTCCCCGTCGCCGTCCGCGGCTACGACCGCGCAGCCGTCGAGTCGTACGTGAAGCGCGTCAATCGCGTGATCGCCGAGCTGAAGGTCAGCTCCTCCCCGCGCGCGGCTGTGACGCACGCGCTCGAGCGGACCGAGCAGCAGGTGAGCGGCCTGCTGCAGCGGGCGCGCGAGACCGGTGAGGAGATCACAGCGAGCGCACGGCAGGAGGCGGAGGAGATCATCGGCAAGGCCAAGGCGGAGGCGGCGGACCTGCACGTCAACGTGAGCACCGAGGCCGACGGCATCAAGGTGCAGGCCGAGCAGGTTCTCGCCGACGCGCGCAAGGAGGGCGAAGACATCCTCGCGCGTTCACGGCTCGAGGCGGAGAACACCCGCGCCGCCTCTCAGGCCGAGGCCGAGGAGCGCCGCCGGAAGCTGGACGAAGAGCTGGAGTCGCTGCGCGCGCAGGCCGAGGCGCGGATGCGCGAGCTCCAGGTCGACACCGACCGCGTCCGCGGGGAGCGCCGCGAGCTGCTCGAGGACATTCGCGTGCGAGGAACGACGCTCCTGGAAGTAGCGGATGCAGCGGCCACGCGCGACACGCGCGAGCCCGACGAGCCTGATTCGATCGACGAGGTCGAGCTGTCCGGCGCCGAAGAGGTCTCGAAGACCTAGCGCAGCCAGGGCGCGAGCAGCTGCTCGATGTCGCGGCAGCCGCGCGGGCTCGTCAAGCGGCCGCTGACGCGTTTGCCTTCGACCACCACGATCGTCGGCACGTGCTCGATCCGGAAGCGCTCGGCGAGCTCGGCGTTCTCCTCGACCTCGACGCGGAGGAGCCGGAACGACTCGTGGTTCCGGCGCCGCTGCAGGACCTGCGAGAGGTAGCCCTCCACGCGGCGGGAGCGGCCGGAGTTGCGCGAGAAGAAGAAGACGAGGCGCGGGCGCTCCGCGGGCGCGCGCGGGGCGCGCGCCTGAGCGGCGGTGGCGCTCACCTGACCGGTTCCAGCAGCAGTCCCTGGAACGCCGCATGGAGCGTCGGATACAGCGGCACGACAGCGTCGATGCCGGCGACCTCGAGCACCCGGGTGCCCCTGCTGCCGTTCGTGACCACGACCAGCTCGGAGCCGTTGCGCCGGAGGCGCTTCGCCTCCGCGATGAGGATCCCGCACGCCGTCGAGTCCATGAAGCTCACGCCGCTCACGTCCACGACGACGGTGTGCGAGTGCAGGGAGGCGGCGGCCGCGAGCGCGTCGCGTAGCTGGTCCTCGACGTAGACGTCGAGCTCGCCGCTCACGGAGACGAGAGCGATCCGCCCGCCGACCTCGGCCACGGTTGCACGGAACGGCGGGATCGACGCCACGCGAGCAGCCTACGAACGGCGGTTTGAGGGCCGCATCCGATTTCGGTCAGGGTCCGCCTACACGTCGACGAGCTTGTAGCCCGCGCCGCGAACGGTCAGCAGCCGCGCGGGGTTCTCAGGGTCGCGCTCGATCTTGCGGCGGATGTTCGAGACGTGAAGATCGGCGGCCCGCGCGTCGCCGATGTAGTCGCTCTCCCAGAGGTGCTGCATGATCTCGCGCCGCGAGTAGACGCGGCCGGGGTCGCGGGAGAGCAGCGCGAGCAGCTTCAGCTCCGACTGCGTCAGTTGCACCGGCTCGCCGTCGACCGTCGCCTCGTAGCGCTCGAGGTCGAGGTGGAGCCCGCCGACGTCGCGCATGGGGTGCGCCTCGTGGGCGTCGAGCGTGCGGCGGCGGAGGATCGCCCGCACGCGCGCGAGCAGCTCGCTCATCGAGAAGGGCTTCGTGAGGTAGTCGTCCGCGCCGGCCTCGAGACCGAGCACGCGATCGACCTCGGCGTCCCGCGCCGTCAGGATGAGGATCGGGACGGCGCTCTCGCTCCGGAGCTGACGGCAGACCTCGATGCCGGAGACGCCCGGCAGCCCGATGTCCAGCACCAGCACGTCGAATCGGTGCTTGCGGGCTGCGTCGAGCGCGTGCTCGCCCCGGTCGACTGCCTCAACCTCGTGGCCGTCGCCGCGCAGCGCATACGACAGGGCGTCCGAGAGCGCCGGCTCGTCCTCGACGACCAGGATCCCGGGGCTCACTTTTGCACCACCCGCGCCGCAGGCAAACGCAGCCGGACTCGTGTGCCGTTGCCGGGGATCGAATCGAGCTCCACCGTGCCGCCGAGCGCACGCACGATCTCCCGCGCGATCGGGAGCCCGAGGCCGAAGCCGCCGGGCGCGCTGCCGTCGACGCGGAAGAAGCGCTCGAACACGCGCTTCTGGTCGAGCTCGCTCATGCCGGGCCCGGTGTCCCGCACCTCGATTTCGCAGAGCCGCCCGAGGTCGCGGCCGGTGAGCACGATCTCGCCCGCGGCCGTGTAGCGCCGGGCGTTGACAGCGATGTTCAGGATCGCCTGGCGAAGCAGGTCGCGGTCCGCGAAGACGCAGAGGCCGTCCTCGCACGAGATCCGCAGGTCGACGCCGTCGCCAAGGTCGAGCTCGGCCTTGATCTCGTCCAGCAACGGCCTGACTTCCACGAGGCGCAGGGTGGTCACGCCGTCACCGGTCTGGATCCGCGCAAGCAGTAGTAGCGCCTCGGACAACCTGCTCAGGCGCTCGCTCTGGCGCGAGACGTGGCCGAGGAAGAGGTCGCGCTCCGACGGCTCGTCCTTCGCCCCGCCCTGCAGGACCTCGACGGCGCTCGCGATGGCTGCGATCGGCGTCCGCAGCTCGTGCGCAGCGTTCGAGACGAACTCGCGCTCGGCGCGGTCGCGCCGCTCACGCGCGGTGACGTCGGCGATCAACAGCAGCGCGGTGGTACTCGCCTGCGCCGGAACGCCGTCGAGCTCGAGCAGCCGCCCGCCCCGGGTCTCGATGATGCGGCGCGCCGGAGGAGAATCCGTGAAGAGGCTGACGGCGAACTTGCGCAGCGAGACGAGCGGCCACGGCTCCGGCAAGAGCTCGCCCACCCCTGCTCCGAGGTAGGCGACCGCGGCCGGGTTGGCGTACTCGACCCGAAGCCCCTCGGTCACGCTGACGACGCCGATCGGGATCCGCCGGAGAAGCAGGCCGGCCGCGCCGTCGACCTCCGCGGCGGCGGCCGGGGGGGCGGGGCCCGCCAGCTGTAGGACGGCACGCGGGTCGAGGATCGACTCGTTCGGCGGGCTGCTCACGCGAGCAACTCGCTGGCGAACTCAGCGGCGAAGAGATCCACGCGAAAAACCACGGGCAACTCCCTCGGTCATTTGACCCTTCGACCGTGGGGCGATTCCGACCGGCGGGGTCGAAATCGCTCACGCAGCCTTCGCGCGGGCGGCTCCAAGGCTACACTCAGGCGCCCCGGCGCCGTGCTCCGAATTATAGCTGCAGTTTGGGCATTTCCAAACACGCCGCACAGCAAGCGCTACCATGGGGGTTGCACGCACGACGCCTGCCGGGTCGCTCCATCCGCTTCTCATGCCTCTTGGGCGCTCACTCCGAGGAGCGGAAGAGAGGACCCACGATGGAAGAGGCTCCCACCGCGGGGCGTGAACGTGGGAAAGCCGCTGCTGCGGTCTCGAAGGCGGTCGCCGGCATCCACCGGGAGCACTTCGGGCGCGGCGCCGGCCGGGCGCGGACGGTGATGGGCGACGACTACATCATCTGCTTCCTGGAGGACATCTACACACCGGTCGAGCGTACGCTGATCGACGCGGGCCGCTTCGCGGCGGTCCAGGAGACGCGAACGGCGTGGCAGTACACCATGCGGGAAAAGTTCGTCGCCGAGGTCGAGCGGATCGCCGGCCGCAAGGTAGTCGGCTTCCTTTCGCAGGTGCACGTCGATCCCGACCTCGCCGTCGAGACATTCATCCTCGAACCGTCGCACGACGGCGCCGGCCGCTAGCGGGATTCGAGACACCCCGAGCGGGAAGACGGCCCGGGATGAGCACCGACGGCCGCCGCCACCACGAGCAGACGCGGATCATGCTCCGGCCGGTCGGCAGCGGGCTGCCGCTCGGCTTCTTCTCCTTCGGAATCGGGATGCTGCTGCTCGGCTGCCAGGAGATCGGCTGGATTCCCGTCGGCGAGCAGCGCGACGTCGGCCTGCTGCTGGCGGCGTTCGTGTTCCCGCTCGAGCTCGTCGCGACGCTCTTCGCCTTCCTCGCCCGCGACACCCTCGGCGCGACGACGCTCGGGCTGTTTACCACCTCCTGGCTGGCGCTCGGGCTGTCGCAGCTCAACTCGCCGCCCGGCTCGACGAGCGTGACGCTCGGCATCTACCTCTTCGGCTTCGCGGCGGCGGTGCTGCTGCTGGCCCTCCTCTCGACGGCCGGCAAGCCGTTCTTCTCGGTGCTGCTGAGCATCGCGGCCGCGCGGATGGTGCTTGCGGGCGCGTACGAGGTCGGCGGCGGCAAGACGCTCTTCCAGATCGCCGGCGGCTGCGCGATCGGCCTGGCGGCCCTGGCGATGTACGGCGGCGCCGCGCTCGCGCTCGAGGACGCGAAGCAGCGCGAGCTGCTGCCGCTCTTCCGCCGCGGCCAGGCCGCGGCCGCGTTCGGCGGCTTCGAGGCGCAGCTCGAGCGCCTCGAGTCCGAGCCCGGGGTACGACCGCAGCTTTAGAGTTCAGCGGCGTGACGGTGCTCACGTCGCAGGCCGGCCCGTCGGAGGAGTCCGACGAACGCCGCGCGCGCATGGATGAGCTCGTCGCGGAGCTGCGCGAGCGCACGGGCCAGGTCGCGCGGGGCGGCGGCGAGCGGGCGCTCGAGAAGCACCGCTCGCGCGGCAAGCTGACCGCGCGCGAGCGGGTCGACCGGCTGCTGGACCCGGACACGGCGTTCCTCGAGCTGTCGGGGCTCGCCGCGTGGGACGTCTACGAGGGGCAGGCGCCGAGCGCGGGGATCGTCACCGGGATCGGGACGATCGAGGGACGCGAGTGCGTGCTCGTCGCCAACGACGCGACGGTGAAGGGCGGCACGTACTTCCCCGAGACCGTGAAGAAGCACCTCCGGGCGCAGGAGATCGCGCTCGAGAACCGGCTCCCGTGCGTCTACCTCGTCGATTCCGGCGGCGCCTACCTGCCGCTCCAGGCCGATGTCTTTCCCGATCGCGACCACTTCGGCCGGATCTTCTACAACCAGGCCAGGATGTCGGCGCTCGGCATCCCGCAGGTCGCGCTCGTCCTCGGCAGCTCGACGGCCGGCGGCGCCTACGTTCCGGCGATGAGCGACGAGACCGTCATCGTTCGGGGAACCGGGACCATCTTCCTCGGCGGCCCGCCGCTCGTGAAGGCTGCGACCGGCGAGGACGTCAGTGCCGACGATCTCGGCGGCTCCGAGGTTCACACCCGGCGCTCGGGCGCGAGATCGTCCGCCACCTCGCCCGGCCGGCGCCGGCACCACCGTGGGAGCGAGCCGCACCGGAGCCACCGGCCGTGTGCGCAGAGGGCGACGCACGCACCGCCTCGATGTACGCCTGCGTGTCAGCGGATCCGCGCCGAGCGGTACCGGTCCGCGAGATCATCGCCCGCCTGATCGACGGCAGCCGCTTCCACGAGTTCAAGCCCGACTACGGCGAGACGCTCGTGACGGGGTTCGCACACCTGATGGGCTGGCCGATCGGCATCGTCGCCAACGACGGCATCCTCTTCAGCCAGTCGGCCCTGAAGGGTGCGCATTTCGTCGAGCTCTGCGCGCAGCGAAGGATCCCCCTGCTGTTCCTCCAGAACATCACGGGCTTCATGGTCGGCCGCGAGTACGAGGCGGGTGG
>JBJMJY010000069.1:0-28721 GCA_045806105.1 Gaiellaceae bacterium
CGTGATCCCGCCGGCCTCGGTCGCGACCACCGCGGTCTGCCGAATCGCGTCGAGCAGGCTCGTCTTGCCGTGGTCGTCGTGGCCCATGATCGTGACGACCGGCGGTCGCAAGACGAGCTGCGACTCCTCGTCCTCGTAGACCTCGGGCTCGTCCTCCTCGTCGGCCGCGTGGCGAACGGTCACCTCGCGTTCCGGCGCGAACTCCGCGGCGATCAGCTCGACCTCGTCATCACCCACGGACTGGGTGATGGTGACGACCTTGCCCAGGCCCATCATGAACATGATGATCTTGGGGGCAGGCACGCCGAGGGCCTGGGAGAGATCGCGCACCGTGACCCCGGACTGAACAGAGACCGGTCCGGTGACCGGCGCGACCTCGCGCTGTTGCTTTGGGCGCGGCGGCTCGCGGTCGCGCTGCTGCCGTGAGTCGCGCGGCCGGGCGGCGGCGTTGTCGATGATGACGCGGCGCTTGCTGCGCGCGCCGGGGCCGCCCTGACGGGGCCGCATCGGCCGGTTCGGCCTGTTTGGTCCGGATTCGTTCGCCATTACGTCCTCAAGTGTAGAGAGATGCCAGTTCCGGCTCGACGCGCACGTTCCGCCTCAGTGTCCGGTTGAAGGCGCGGCGCGAGACCGCCCGCTCGAAGCAGGAGAGGCGCCGGCACGTGTACGCGCCGCGGCCCGGCTCCTTGGCGCCCGGCACGAGAACGCCATCCGGAGCGACGAACCGCAGCAGCTCGCCCTGTGGGGCCTTTCGGCCGCAGCCCACGCAGCTCCGTGTCGCCTCCGTCAAGCAGCAGGCGCGTCGCCGCCGCTCTCGTGCTCGACGGGGATACCGGCCGGAACCTCGTGTTCCGGCGCGGCAGTCGCGTGCGCGACATCGAGATCGACCTCGCCCTCCGTCGCGGCGATCTCGGTCGCGTCGGGGCCATGCGTCGCCGCAACGTCGGCGGGCGCCTCCGACTCGAGCACCGGCGCGGAGTCGTCGGGAAGGCTCTCAGGCCCGATGCTCTCCGCCTCGGGCGGAGCGGCGTCGGCTTGCGCCTCGAGCTGGGGCTCGGCTTCTGCCTCGATCGGGTCGGTGTCTTCGGTGTCGTGCAGCGCGAGCTCCTGGTGCGCAGCCAGGCCGCAGTAGCGCGAGCCCGGCAGCGCTTCGTTCGGACAGCGCTTGCCGTTCGAGAGCACGGCTGCGCAGCGGCCGGTGAACTCCTCGCCCTCGCCGCCGCCGTATGCGGCGGCCGCCTCGGCCTGCGCGAATTCGGTGTCCGACTGGATGTCGACCTTCCATCCGGTCAGCCGTGCGGCCAGCCGTGCGTTCAAGCCCTCCTTGCCGATCGCGAGCGCGAGCTGGTCGTCGGGGACGATCACCGTCGCCTCCTTCGTCTCGTCGTCGACGAAAACTTCGCGCACGCGCGCCGGGGACAGAGCCTTCGCGACGAAGCGCGCCGGCTCCGAGTTCCACGGGATGATGTCGATCTTCTCGCCGCGCAACTCCGATACGACCATGCGCACGCGCGAGCCGCGCGGGCCGACGCAGGCACCGACGGGGTCGACGCCCTGGGCGTGCGACTCTACGGCGATCTTCGAGCGGTACCCCGGCTCACGCGCGACGGCGCGGATCTCGACCAGGCTGTCGGCGATCTCCGGGACCTCGAGCTCGAACAGCGTCCGAATCAGCTCCGAGTCGCGGCGCGAGAGGATCACCTGCGGCCCCTTCGTGCCGCTGCGAACCTCCGTGATCACCGCCTTGATCCGCGATCCCTGCTCGTAGCGCTCGCCGTCGACCTGCTCCGAGCGCGGCAGCAGTGCCTCGACCTTGCCGAGGTCGACGAGAACGTTGTTGCGGTCGCCCGCCTGCTGAACGATGCCGGTCACGACCTCGGTCACGCGGTCGACGTACTCGTCGTACATGATCTGGCGCTCGGCCTCGCGGATGCGCTGCGTGATTACCTGCTTCGCGGTCTGCGCGGCGATGCGGCCGAAGTTCTCCGGCGTGACGTCCGCGCGCTTGACCTGCTCGTCGGGCACGTCGGACCAGTCGATGTCGAGGTCCTCGTCGGTGACGAGCACGTGCGAGCGCTCGCCGTTCTCGGCCTCGGCCAGCTCGAGCTCGGTGAGCACGCGCTCGCGCGCCTCCTCGAGCAGCCGCTCCTCGATGTCGGGCGGGAGCTCGATCGAGAACACGCGGAAATCGCCCTCGTCGCGGTCCAGCTCGACCACGGCGTGCCGCGATGCGCCCGGCGTCTTCTTGTACGCCGCGAGCAGCGCGTCCTCCAGCGCCATGATCAGCGTGTCGCCTTCGATGCCTCTGTCGCGCTCGAGCTCGTGGACGAGCTCGATGATCTCCCTGCTCATCGCCCTTCCTTCTCTTTTATCAGGTTGCCTCGCACGATCTCGCCGTACGGGATGTCGACCTCGCCGCCGTCGGCGGCCACGGTCACCGCATCGTCGTCTGCGCGCGTGACCTCGCCGCGGAGCTTGCGTCCTTCCGTCTTCAGCTTGACCTGCCGGCCGAGCGCTCGCTGGAAGTGCTCGGGCTTCCGGAGCGGCCGCTCGGGCCCCGGCGAGGAGACGTCGACGCCGTATTCGCGCAGGTATTCGGAGAGCACTCGCGTGACCCGCTCGCAGAGCGCCAGGTCGACGCCCTCGGGACGGTCGACGTAGACGGTGAAGCGCTCTGGGCCGGTGAGCTCGACCGCGAGCACCTCGACGCCCGGCAAGGCCTCTTCGACCTTGCCCGTGATGTCCCGCTCGAGTGTCCGCTCCCTGTCGTGCACGCTTGCCAACGCGTCCTCCGAATTGTTCGGCCGAGCCAGACTGCAGTCAGGCACGGCACTTATGAAAAATGGGCGCCGCGCGCCCATTTCGCCAAGCCGGTGAAATGTGGTGAAGTCAGGATAGCAACTGAAAACGGGCGGAAAGGCCCCGCCCGAGGCGGGGCCCGAACGCCCTACAGCGCGGTGGTCCCCTCCGGGGTCCCGCCGGCCTTCAGATGCTTGATCACGTCGGCGAGATCGGCGACTTCCTGCTCGAGGTCGCGCTGTCGCTCCTCGAGGCTGCGGATCCACTCCTCCCGATTGGGAAAGCGGTGCCCGCGGCGTCCGCCGCCGCGACGGTGATGTCTGTGCCCGCACATGTTCACCTCCCTTCCTCGTAACGGTCGAGAAACGTTCCGATCGTCCCCTGCGCGCGGCGCAGCGCCTCTGCCCATGTGTCGAGCACGCGGCGGCCCTCCGCGGTGAGCTCGTAGGTCCGCTTCGCCGGGCCGGGCAGCTCGTCGCTCCACTCGGAGGCGACGAGACTCTCGTCCTCGAGCGCGCGCAGGAGGCGGTAGAGGTTGCCGATGTCCACTCGGCCCTCGAGCCCCAGCTCCGGGAGCCGCTCGAGCAGCTCGTAGCCGTGCAGCCGCCGCTCGCGCAGGAGCAGCAGGAGCGAGGGCTCGACGAAGCGCTCGACCCGCGCGTGGACGTGCCAGTGGCCGGGCCTCACGAGGCGGCGGCTGCGCGAACGCGCGTGATGTCCGCGGGTCATGCCGGCCAGTATAGGTAAATCACATATGTTGAACGCAGTGGTCGCGTAGGCGCCGGTGACGCAGGCTAGATTCTCGGCGTGGCGCACCCGGACGTCCCCGCCGAGCAGGTCTACCTGGACACGGCGTACGACTGCCTCGACCGCATGCGGGAGATGCTTCTCCGCACCGCGGGGGCAGGGGCGACCGAGGAGGCGCAGCAGGCGATCGAGGACTGGGCGACCGGCCGCCTGCGCACGTTCGAGGACGCCGAGCGCGGCCTCTGCTTCGGCCGGATCGACGCCGAAGGAACGGCCGACGCGCTCTACGTCGGCCGCCGCTGGGTGCATGACGACGCGCGGCGCGCGCTCGTGGTGAACTGGCAGGCGCCGGCAGCGCGGCCGTTCTACACGGCCACGCCCGTGGCTCCGCACGGCGTGACGCTGCGCCGCCGCTTCCGCACGCGCGGCCGCGAGTTGCTGGACATCAGCGACGAGGCGCTCCACGGCTCGCTCGCCGACGCGTCCGCGGTGGACGACTTCCTGCTCGAGGAGCTCGAGCGCGCCCGCGACACACGCATGCGCGACATCGTCGCGACGATCCAGGCCGATCAGTACCGGCTGATCGCGCGCGACCCGGACCCGCCGCTCGTGATCCAGGGCGGCCCGGGTACGGGCAAGACGGCCGTCGGACTGCACCGCGCCTCGTACCTGCTCTACGCGCACCGCCAGGAGCTGCGGCGAATTCTCGTCGTCGGGCCGAACCCCGCCTTCATGGAGTACGTCTCGCACGTCCTGCCCGCGCTCGGCGAGGACAGCGTCGACCAGCGTGCAGTTGGGGAGCTGGTCGAGGGCGCCGAGATCAGCCGCACGGATCCGCTCGACGTGCAGCGGCTGAAGGCGGACACACGGCTGGCCGAGGTCGTGGGGCGCGCTGCGGAGCTCGCGTCGGGGGGCGAGCCGCAGGAGCTCGTGGTGCGGCTCGACGGACGGTTCGTCGGCGTCGAGGCCGACGAGGCGGCGGAGCTGCTCGAGGAGGCGCGGGCCGAGCTCGGCCTGTCGGCCGCGGCGCGCGAGCGTTTCCGGATGAACGTCCTGCGGCGCTTCTACGAGGACTACGGCGTACGGCTCGGCGGCCAGGCCTTCCGCTCCTTCGAGGAGGTCGAGCGGGCGCTGCGCCGCGACGGCCGGTTGACGCGCTTCCTCGACGCGTCGTGGCCTGCGCCGAAGCCGGACCAGGTCGTTCGGCGGCTGCTCTCCTCGCGCGAGTCGCTCGCTGCGTCCGCCGACGCGATCCTCGACGCGGACGAGCAGGCGCTGCTCCGACGCGCGCGCAGCGGCTGGAGCGACGCCGACCTGCCGCTGCTCGACGAGGCACGCGCGATCCTGCACGGAGCGCCGCTGCGCTACGGGCACGTGATCGTGGACGAGGCGCAGGACCTGACGCCGATGCAGCTGCGGATCGTGGCGAGGCGCGCCGGCGGTGCCTTCACCGTCCTCGGCGACATCGCGCAGGCGACCGGGCCCGTCGGCTACGGCCGCTGGGACGAGCTCCTCCCCCACCTCCCCGGCGGCGACGGCGCGCAGGTCGAGGATCTGCGCCACGCCTACCGTGTCCCGCGCGAGATCATGTCGCTCGCGCTCCCGCTGCTCGAGCGGATCGCTCCGGACGTCGAGCCGCCGCTCGCCTATCGCACCGGCGCGGAGCCGCCACGCGTCGTGCAAGCCGAGGAGCCGCTGGCCGCGGCGTTCGAGGAAGCTGCGCGCCTGGCGGGCGAGGAGGGCCTGCTCGCGGTGATCGCTCCCGCGTCCCTGCGCGGAGAGCGCGAGGCCGGGCTCTTCGACGAGACGCGAATCGCGGTCCTCACGCCGCGCGAGGCGAAGGGCATGGAGTTCGACCACGTGATCGTCGTCGAGCCAACGCAGATCGTCGAGGAGGCGGTCGAGGGCCAGGGCCTGCGCGAGCTCTACGTGGCGCTGACGCGGCCGACGACGACGCTCGTGCTCGTCCACGCGAAGCCGCTGCCGTCGGAGCTGGGGCTCTGAGGGTGGACGAGCT
This sequence comes from Gaiellaceae bacterium, assembly GCA_045806105.1. Lineage (GTDB taxonomy): Bacteria > Actinomycetota > Thermoleophilia > Gaiellales > Gaiellaceae > AC-32. The sequence goes on from JBJMJY010000069.1 coordinate 5,564, forward strand.
GCGGATCGAGCGCGACGGCTTCTCGCTGGCGGCGAGCTACTCCCCGGCCGGCTCGACGGCGCTCGTGGCGCTGCACGGGGCCGGCGAGGGCACGCGTGAGTCGCCGTCGCTCCGCCATCTGCACGAGCTGCTGCCGCAGCACGGCATCGGCGTCGTGACCTTCGACCGCCGCGGCGAGGGCGAGTCGACCGGCGACGCGACCCGAGGCCGCTTCCAGCTCCAGGTCGAGGATGCGCTCGCCGTGCTGAGAGCCGCCGAGGCCGAGCGGGTGGGGCTCTGGGGGATCAGCCAGGGCGGCTGGATCGGCCCGCTCGCGGCCGCCGCATCCGAGGAGGTCGCGTTCCTCGTCCTGCTCGCCTCGACCGGGGTCACGCCCGCCGCGCAGATGATGTACGCGGTCGAGCGCCAGCTCCGCCTCGCGGGGTACGGCGACGACGTCGTCGAGCGCGTGCTGGAGCTGCGGCGCCGGTTCGAGGAGTGGGTGCACACCCGAGCGCCCGAGCCGGACGAGGAGCTCGCGGCCGACCTCTGGGCAGGCCTCGACGAGGAGTGGTGGGGCCAGGTCTGGCTCCCGCCCACGCTGCTCGACGAGGAGGGCGTGCGTCTCTGGATCGAGGAGATGGACTTCGACCCGCGGCCCGGGTTTGCCCAGGTGCGGGTGCCGACGTTGCTCTTCTACGGCGCCGAGGACTCGTGGTCGCCGGTGGAGGCCAGCGTCGAAGCGTGGCGCGCGGCACGCGGCCCGGAGGTCGAGATCGTCGTCGTCCCCGGTGCCGAGCACGACCTGACCCTCCCCGACGGCCGCTTCGCGCCGGAGTACGAGCGGACGCTCGTCGAGTGGCTAACCGGTCTCTAGCGCAGCGTAGAGGTTGACCTCGACGCCGTCGGGGTCCTGGAGGAGCGCATAGCGCTGGCCCCAGAAGGCGTCCCACGGCTCCTTCTCGCCCGCGAAGCCGGCGCTAGTCATCCGCGAGTAGACCTCGTCCACCTCGGCCGGGCTCGAGCACTCGAACGCGAGCGAGAGCTGGTTGCCGGTCTCGCGAGACCACTCCGGCTGGAAGCTCCGGATGACCTCCTCGGAGTCGAGCATCAGCCGCAGGCCGCTCGGAAAGCTCCCCTCCACGTGGCCCTCGCCCGGCGTGTCCGGCATGTCGACTCCCAGCAGCCGGTAGAAGCGAATCGACTTCGCCGGGTCCGACGCGACGATCCCGATCGCGTTGAGCTCGGGCACGAGGCCGAGCCTACCTCGGCGCGACGCGGGCGGCCAGCGGTCGAGAGCGGGGAGCCGAACGCCTCCTCCTCGCCCCTGGTCGGCACAGGCCGCCGTACCTTCCGGGGGCTGCGGCCGTTTCGGCCCCCCATCGAGTTGATCCCGCCGGCTGCGATTTCTTGCCCTGAGGTGGTCGAGGAGCCGGGACGATGGAGGAGGAAGCCACTGCGGCTCTCGGAAACCACCGCCCCGGCATACGCCGCCCTTCGCGCGTGGCGCGGCAATCCCTTTGTGGCGATTACACGGCTAGAGCTCGAGAACGACCGTGACCGGCCCGTCGTTCACGAGCTCGACGGCCATCCGCGCGCCGAATCGGCCGGTCTCGACGCCGATGCCCAGCTCCCGCAGCGCCGTGCAGAACGCCTCGTAGAGCGGCTCCGCATCCTCGGGCGGCGCGGCCTCGGTGAAGCTGGGCCGATTGCCCTTCGAGCTATCCCCGAGGAGCGTGAACTGGGAGACGACGAGCGCCTCGCCGCCCATGTCGAGCAGCGAGCGGTCGAAGCGGCCGCCTTCGTCCTCGAAGACCCGCAGCCGCGCGGCCTTCGCCGCCAGACGCGAGGCCTCCGCGCGCGCGTCGGCGCGTCCGATCCCGAGCAGGACGCAGAGGCCGGGCCCGATCTCGCCGACGACCTCGCCGTCCGCGCTCACCGACGCGCGGGACACCCGTTGCAGCACGGCCTTCATGTCTGGCTCGCGAATGACGATACAAGCGAGGTGGAAGCGGCCCACCTCCCCTGGCAGCACCTCGGCTCCCTGCTGATCAGCCGCGGCCTGCTCAGCGTCGAGCAGGTGAAGCGCGCCTTCGAGGAGCAGCAGCTGACCGGCAAGCGTCTCGGCGAGATCGTCGTCGGGCACGGCTGGATCACGGCGCAGGACCTCGCCCGCGCCCTCGCCGACCAGAACGGGCTCGACTACGTCGACCTCGCGGAAACCGACCTCGACCTCCAGGTCGCGATGCTGCTACCGCGCGACCTCGCGTCGCGGTACGAGGCCGTCCCGGTGCGCTTCCTCGCCGACGACCTGCTCCTCGTCGCCGTCGCCGACCCCACCGACGTCGGCCGCGCGGACGACCTGCGGCTCGCGCTCGGCCACAACGTCCGCCTCGCGGTCGCGGAGCCCGACGATCTCGAGCGGACGATCAAGAAGCTCTACAGGACGCAGATCGAGGTCGTCCAGGCCGACTCCGGTTCGGATACCGAGCTGACCTTCGACCCGATCGCCCAGCGCGAGGACATCACGGAGGCGACCGACGACACGCCTGCGGTGAAGCTCGTGCACGCCACGCTCGCCCAGGCGATCGAGGACGGCGCTTCCGACATCCACTTCGAGCCGCAGGAGGAGGACATGATCGTGCGCGCCCGAATCGACGGCGTCACGCGGCCGGTCGCGCAGATCCCGAAGCAGATGCAGCTCGGCGTGATCAGCCGCCTCAAGATCATGGGCAACCTCGACATCGCCGAGCGCCGCGCGCCGCAGGACGGGCGCATCTCGATCCGCTTCCACGGCAATCCGCTCGACCTGCGCATCGCCGTCATGCCGACGACGCACGGCGAGCAGGTCGTGCTCCGGATCATGCACCGTGCCGTCTCGAAGCCCGACCTCGCCGAGCTCGGCATGACCGCAGCGGCGCGCGAGCACTTCGAGATGGCGATCCGCCAGCCCTACGGCGCCGTCGTCGTCTGCGGGCCGACCGGCAGCGGGAAGACGACGACGCTCTACACGGCGCTGCACCTGCTCAACGACCCGGGCCACGTGATCATGACCATCGAGGACCCGGTCGAGTACCAGATCCGCGGCATCAACCAGATCGAGATCTCGCCGAAGAGCGGGCTCACCTTCGCGCGCGGGTTGCGCACGATCCTGCGCTCGGATCCCGACGTGCTGCTGGTGGGCGAGATCCGCGACGAGGAGACGGCGCGGATCGCGATGCAGGCGGGCATGACCGGCCACCTCGTCCTCACGACCGTCCACGCCCACAACGCCGCCAGTGCGATCGAGCGGCTGAAGGACATGGACGTCGAGCCCGGCCTGCTTGCGAGCGCGGTCAACTGCATCGTCGCCCAGCGACTCGCGCGGCGCCTCTGCACGGACTGCCGCGAGGCGTACTGGCCGACCGACGAGGAGCTCGAGCTGATCGGCCTGACGGAGCAGAAGGGGCAGGTCTACCTCCACCGCTCCAAGGGTTGCGGGCGCTGCGGCGGCACCGGCTACAGCGGCCGCGTGGCGCTCTACGAGGTGCTGCCTGTGACCGGAGAGATCCGCGGGCTCGTGGGAGCCTCGACGGACGAGATCTTCGCCGCGGCCGTGCTCGGCGGGATGACGACGCTGCGCCAGGACGGCGTGCGGCTCTGCCTCGAGGGCGTCTCCTCGCTGGACGAGATCCGCCGCGTCACCGGCGACCGGATGACTTAGGAGGGCTTGACGTAACACCGGCTGTGCCGCCGGAACGCGCTGCTCGCCCCGGCGACGAGCGGAGCTCCGCCAATCCTCCTGCTAGTCGAGATCGCGGATGCGCGACTCGTAGTCGGCCTGGCCGGGCCTGAGCGAGCTAGCGAGCTTGTAATGACCGTTCGCCTCGGCCTGACGACCTTGCTTCTCGAGGCAGCGGCCGAGCGCGTAGTGCGCGTAGTCGTCCACGGGCGCGAGCTCCAGCATCTTGCGGAACTCCGACGCCGCCTCGTCGTAGCGGTGGATCCGGAAGTAGGCGATCCCGAGGGCCTCGCGGATCGATGCCTTCTCGGGCTCACGCCGCTTTGCCTTCTCGAGCGCGACCGTCGCCTGGGCGGCGCGGCCCTTCTGGAGGTGCGCCCGGCCCTGCTGGAAGAGGTCGAAGGTCTCGCTCATCGCTCTCGTCTAAGTGAAGCGAATCTCCCCGCTCTCACCACCGGCTATGCCAACCCCAGCGAGCGCAACGAGAGCAGCCCGCGCAGGCGCTCGCCCCGGGTCAGCTCGCGCCGGAGGCCGCGGCGGACGCCGCGGAGGTCGCGACGCATCGCGCGGGCCGCCTCGCCGGCGCTGCGGCGGGGGCCGAAGCGCGCGGCGGTCGCGTGCAGGCCGAACGCCCGCGCCTCGACGCGGAACTCGTCCTCGACGAGTGCGGCCAGCTCGCGCAGGGTCGCGCTCTGGGGGATCTCGAGGCCCTGGTCGAGCAGGAAGTCGCGCAGCTCCTTGCGGCAGGCAGTCGCGAGGCGGCGCGGATCGCGCGTGACGAAGCGGAGCGCCCGCAACAGCAGCTTGACCGCGGTCAGGGCGACGACGGCGCCTGCGATGCCGAAGAGGAGCAGCCGCAGGATCCCCCAGTCGCGCCTGTGGTGCGGCGCGTTGAGTCCGACGGACTGCGTCGCGCCGAGCTCCGGCACGTCGGGCGACGTCCGCGGTTTGTCTCCGAAGCCGAGCGCCGCCGCGATCGTGCGGAACTTCGGCAGCCCTTCGCTGCCGGCAAGGACCGCCGCGGTCGCGCTGATGTCGAAGCTCGGCGACGAGGCCGAGTAGCGGCCGGCGAGGCCTCCGCGGCCGGGCGTCGGGTCGAACGGCAGCCAGCCCCAGCCGCGGAACCAGACCTCGACCCACATGTGGGCGTCGCGGTCGGAGACGACCCACTCGCGGCGCTTGCCGTCATAGCGGCCGCTCGCGAAGCCGACGGCGACGCGCGAGGGGATGCCGAGGTAGCGGAGCATCAACGCCATCGCGCCCGCGAAGTGCTGGCAGTAGCCGCGCTTCGTCCGCGCGACGAAGTCCTCGAGCGCGGGCACCCCGGGCGGCGGTGTCGGCGGGTGCTGGTCGTAGACGAAGCCGCCGCCGAAGCGGAACCACTGCTCGAGCGCGACGGCCGCCGCATAGGGGCTGCGGGCGCCGCCCGCGACCTGCAGCGCACGGCGGTAGAGCGTCTGGAACGGGCGCAGCTGGTCGGCGCGCGCGAAGCCGGTGAACAGGTAGTTGAGGTCCTCGACCCTCCGCGGCCGGCCGAAGAGTTGCGGGTACACGCCCGGCTGCACCTCGCGGTACTTCCGCGTCTCGACGATCGGCCCCGAGTAGACCGGCTTCGAGCGCGCGAGCTGGCGTGGCGTCGGCGTGGGCGAGTAGCTCCAGACCTGGTAAGTCTCGCCGCGAGAGAGGGCGTCGCCCGCATATGCCACGCCACTCGGGTCGTACTGCACCGTGCCGACGCTCCCGCCGGAGTGGTAGCTCACCGGGACACTGCCGCCCGGCAGCCGATGGTCGCGCAGAGCCTCGATCGTCACGACCTGGTGCTCCCACCGGTCGGACTGCGTCTCTCGGGGCGGGATCAGCCCCGGCTCGCCGATCGGCTCGGGGTCGCCGTACTCCGGAGAGAGCTCCTCGGACCACCTTCCGTCCGTGACGGCGTTCAGGACCGACGACCGCCAGTAATGCGGTTGCGGCCCTGCCTTCACGCGGAAGACGGTGGTCGGCTTGCCGTGGAATCTGAGGGTGCGGTAGCTCGAGTCCCAGACGTAGGAGACGTCGATCGGCTTCGCGGGTTTCGTGTATGGGTCCCAGTGCTGCCAGTCGAGGAACGCGCGCTTCGCCAGGGCCGGCGAGCTGGCGGCGAAGAGCGCGACGGCGACGATCACCGCGGCCGCGGCGGCGGTGACACCGACGCCGCGCACCGGGCCGCGCCGCAGCAGCGCGGTCGTCGCGAGGACCGCCAGGAGGAGCATTCCGCCGCGCAACAGGTCGTGGCCGGGCAGCAGCGTGCCGGGCCAGCCGACGCCGACGATGAGCGCGAGCGCGACGACCCCGGGGCGGCACGCGGCCGCGGCGAGGGCGACGGTGAGGGTGAACGCGAACAGCGCGAGCAGCAGCACCCCGTGCATGCGCGGGTGCGTCGCGGGGTCGAACGGGATCTGGACGTCGTAGAACTCGAGAAAGCCGTCGCCGAACCGCCCCGGCACCTGCCCGGGCAGGGCCCAGCTCGGGCCGAGGTCGAACGCGAGCGCGCCGGCGACGAACAGCGCGAGGAGCGCGGCCGCCGCCCGGAGCCGTCGCCCGGGCGCGAGCAGCGGCAGCAGGGCGAGCAACACGACGAGCGTCGCCGGGCCTGCATCGCGACCGTCCTCCAGGCGGAGCCAGCTCCAGGCGAGCAGCGGCGCCGCGAGCGCGACGGCGGGGAGCGCCCTACGCATGTGCGGCCTCCGCGACTCGACCCTCGCCCAGCCGCTCCGCGAGATCGTCCCCCGCGCGCACGAGCGCGAGGGCGACGCCCGCCGCCTGCAGCCGAAGGAGCTCGGGCGACGGCCGCGGCTCGGCGCCGGCGAAGCTGGCGGGATCCACGAACACGAGCGAGACGTGACCACTGCCGAGCGCGCGGTGGACGAGCCGCTCGACCAGGCGCGGAGACAGCGAGGCGGTCACGATGCAGAGCTCGAGCGCCCTCCCGACCACGCTGCCCTCGTCGGCGAGCAGCGCCGCAAGCGGCGGCCCCGCCTGCGGCTCGGCGGCCGCCAGCAGGTCTCGCGCTGCGCGCCAGTCTCCCTCCGCGGAGCGCACGCCCTGGTGCTCGCGCTGCAGGCCGTTGATCACGAGCCGTGCGCGGCGCCCGCGCCGCACGTGCGCAAACAGCAGGGAGCCGGCGGCCCGCACCTGCACGTCGAAGCTCTCCCCCACGACCGACTGCGGGTCAGCGTCGAGCACAATCGCGACCTCGTCCCGCGGCGCGTCCTCCAGCTCCTTCACCATCAGCTGCGCGCGTCGGGCCGTCGAGCGCCAGTGCACCTTGCGGAGCGAGTCGCCGTGCTCGTACTCGCGCACACTGTGCAGGTCGAATCCGGACGGCCGCCGCAGCAGCAGCCGCCGGCCGTCGTGTGCGCGGGCGCCGGCGTCGGAGAAGAGCCGTTCGAGCTCGACGAGCCGCGGGTAGACGAGCAGCGCGCCCGGCGCGTCGAGCCGCTGCTCGACGCGCTCGAGGCCGAACGGGTCCTCGATCACCGCGATCGTCTCCTCGAACGCGTAGCGGCCGCGCGGGACGTTGCGGAGCATGTAGCGCGCGCGACCGCTTGGCCCGACGGTCATCTCGAGCTCGCCGAGCCGCCCGACGCGCTCGCGCAGCGTCCACCGCGCCGGCACCAGGTGCTGCTCGGAGACGAGCTCGAGCGCAACCTTGACGTCGTCGCCCTCGAGCCGCTCGCCGCCCGGCAGCGACCGGCGCAGCTGCAGCGGCCGGTTCGCGAGCGCGATCCAGAGCCAGCCGAGCAGCACCGCCAGCGGCAGGCCCAGCGCCACCGGGTAGAGGATCTTCGAGCCGAACGCCCACGCACCGAAGTACGTCGCGCCGCCGAGGACGAGCGCGAGCCGGCCGCGCCGCGTCACTGCTCCTCCCGGTGACATTGCCTGGAGGATGTTGCCGGGAGGAGCACTAGACCGGGACCGGCGTGTGCTCGAGCGCCTCCCGCACCAGGTCCGCCGGCGCCATTCCCGCGGCGCGCGCCTCGGGAGCCACGATCAGCCGGTGTCCGAGCACCGGCTCGGCGACCGCCTTCACGTCGTCCGGCGAGACGAAGCCGCGCCCGTCGGCGAGCGCCCGCGCCTTGGCCATGCGCAGGAGCGCGATTCCCGCCCGCGGGCTCGCGCCGAGGTAGACGCGCGCGTCGCTGCGGGTGTGCCGAACCAGGGCGACGACGTAGCGGTTGACGCTCTCCTCGACGAAGACCTCGGTCGCCGCGGCCGCGAGCGAGCGGACGTCGGCCGCGGTGGCAACCGGGCGCAGCGACTCGAGCGGCGGGTCGCTGGTCTGCTCGGTGAGCATTCGCGCCTCGTCGGGAAGCGGCGGGTACCCGATCTCGATTCGCAGCGTGAAGCGGTCGAGTTGCGCCTCCGGGAGCGGATAGGTCCCCTCGTACTCGATCGGGTTCTGCGTCGCGACCACCATGAACGGGGCCGCGAGCTCGTAGCTCACGCCGTCGACGGTGACCTGGTTCTCCTGCATCGACTCGAGCAGCGCAGCCTGGGTCTTCGGCGACGCGCGGTTGATCTCGTCGACGAGCAGCAGGTTCGCGAAGACGGGCCCCGGTCGGAACTCGAACTCGTTCGTCTTCTGGTTGAAGACGTTCACGCCGGTCACGTCCGAGGGCAGCAGGTCCGGCGTGAACTGCAGCCGCGAGAACGAGCAGTCGATCGAGCGCGCGAGCGCCTTGGCCAGCATCGTCTTCCCAACCCCGGGGAAGTCCTCGATGATCAGGTGGCCCTCGGCGACCAGGCAGAGCACCGATAGCCGCAGCGTGTCCTCGGGCGCGTGGACGACCTGCGCGAGGTTGTCGACGATCTTCTGGACCGACTCGGCGACCGCGCTGTCGACGCGCTCTCTACCGACCGCCTCGTCCATTCACTCCCTCCAGGCGCGCTGCTACCTCGTCGACGATCGCCGCCGCGATCCGCTCCTTCGCTGCCTTCTGAATGCGCCGCTCGCCGTCTTCCGAAACGAGGACGACCTCGTTGTCGGCCGAGTCGAAGCCGATGTCGTCGCGGCCCACATCGTTGAAGACGATCAGGTCGACTCGCTTGTTGCCGAGCTTCTCCCGTGCGCGCTCGAGCCCGCGCTCGCCCCGGTCCGCCGCGAAGCCGACGAGCACGCTCTGCGCCTCGGGGTCGCGGCGCGCGCCGAGCTCGCGCAGCACGTCGGTCGTCGGCTCGAGGGTGACCGTCCACAGCCGGTCGTCCTTCGGGCGCTTCTCCTCGTCGGCCTGCGCCGGCCGGTAGTCCGCGACCGCGGCGGCCATCACCACCACGTCGGCGTCGCCGCGGGCGAGCGTCTCGCGCGCAACGTCGTCGGCCGTCGGCGCCTGCACCACGTCCACTCCTACGGGCGCGGGCACCGAGAGGTTCGACGCGACGAGCGTCACGGCCGCACCGCGTCGGCGCGCCTCGGCCGCGACCGCCGACCCCATCCGCCCCGACGAGCGGTTCCCCAGGAAGCGCACGGCGTCGAGCGGCTCGCGCGTCCCGCCGGCCGTCACCAGCACGCGGCGGCCGCGAAGCTGGTCGCGCTTCTCCAGGAGAGACGACGCGCGCTGGAAGATCTCCTCGGGCTCGCTCATCCGCCCCACCCCGACCTCGCCCTCGGCGGTGTCGCCCTCCTCGGGGCCGACGAGGTCGACGCCTCGCGCCAGCAACGCCGCCACGTTCGCCTGCGTGATCTCGTTGCGCCACATGCGCGGGTTCATCGCCGGCGCCGCGAGCACCGGCGCCTCGAACGCGAGCGCCGTCTGCGTGAGCACGCTATCGGCGAGCCCGTGCGCCAGCTTCGCGAGTGTGTTGGCCGAGAGCGGCGCGACCACGAGCAGATCGGCCTCGACGAGGTGCGGGTAGAGCTCCCGCGGCGACTCCCGCCGCGCCAGCGCCTCGAAGGTCTTCGCCGAGACGAACGTCTCCGCCTCGGCCGTGAGGATCGGCGTCACCTCGTGCCCTGCACGCACGAGCAGCCGCGTCAGCTCGCACGCCTTGAACGCGGCGATTCCGCCCGTCACCCCGAGAAGCACCCTCGCCACGGGCACATTGTGCCCTCAGCAGGAACTTTCGCGAAGGGCTACTTCGGGTAGCCGTACTTGATCTTGCCCTCGGCGATCTCTTCGAGGGACATCGTCAAGTAGTTCTTCGAGCGCGACTCGACCAGCGGAGGCAGGAACTGGTCGAACGTTCCCTCGCCCAGCTGGTGGTGGTAGTTGTTGATCTGGCGAGCGCGCTTCGCCGCGACGATCACCAGCGCATAGCGGGAATCGACGTTATCGAGCAGCTCGTCAACGCGGGGATGAATCATGGGCGCGCATGGTACCTGCGCCGTCGAGTGCCCGGCGGACGATCTCCTCGAGCTCGGCGACGGCCCGCTCGCGATCGTCGTTGACGATGGTGTGGTGGAACTCGGAGGCGAGGGCCAGCTGCCGCTCGGCGATGTCGAGCCGCTCGTCGATCTCGCCCTCGCTCTCGGTCGCCCGCAGGCGCAACCGCCGCTCGCGCTCCTGCCTGCTCGGTGCGGTGACGAAGATCGTCACGGCGGCGGGCACCCGGTCGCGGACCGCGAGCGCGCCGCCCGTCTCGATCTCGAGCACCGGCGAGCGGCCTTCGCCCGTGATGCGCTCGAGCTCCGACCAAAGCGTTCCCGAGCGGTACCACTCGCCCCACGGCAGCTCGACCCACTCGAGGAAGTCGCCGGCGGCAAGCCGGCGATCGAACTCGTCTTCCGTCAGGAACCAGTAGTCGCGGCCGTCCCGCTCCCCCGGGCGCATCGGCCGCGTCGTCGCGGAGATCGCCAGCTCGAGCTTCGGGACGCGCTCGACCAGCAGCGTCGCGAGGGTGCTCTTGCCCTCACCGGACGTGCCGGTGAGGACGAAGACGGGACGATCAGCGGTTGAAGAGGCCAATCAGCTCCGCCCGCTGCCGGTCGGACAACCCGCCGACGGTCTTCGACTGGCTGATCCTGCACTGGTTGAGGAAGCGGGCGGCCTTGACCCGGCCGAACTTCGGCACCGCCATCAGCATGTCGAAGACCTTCGCGGTCGAGACGTACTCGGGCGGATTGGTGAGGATCTCCTCGATGCGCGCGGTCCCGGACTTGAGGTCTTTCTTGAGCTGCGCGCGTCGCACGCGGATGTCGTTCGCCCGCTTGAGCGCTTCCATCCGTTGATCGAGTGAGCGGAGTGGCGCCTGGGCCTGAGTCTTGAGCGCGGCCACGGCGGGGGATACTAACAACCTCGCAGTGTCGGTCAACCCGCCATGTTTAGGTCGATATGCAGGGATTTTTTCGCCGGTAGTCTCGACCCCGGGTCGAGGGTGCCGTTGCCGGGCACGTGGGCGGCGCCGATTGCGTTGTCAGCATTGACGAAGCCGAAGGCGGCCAGCTCTGCCTCCAGCTCGGCACGAATCCGCGCCGCCGCGCCGGGGTCGGCGAAGAGCGCGGTGCCGACCGCGACGTCGGCCGCACCCGCCGCGAGCAGCTCCAGCGCGTGCCGCCCGGTGGCGACGCCACCCATCCCGACGATCGGCAGGCGCGTCTCGCGGAAACACGTGTAGACGGCCGCGAGGGCGACGGGTCGCAGCGCCGGGCCTGAGAGGCCTCCGGTCGCGCGGGCGAGCACCGGCCGCAGCGTCCGCTCGTCGAGCGCCAGCCCGCGGACCGTGTTCACGAGGCTCAGCCCGTCGGCGCCCGCGGCCTCCGCGGCGCGAGCCGTCGCGCCGAGGTCCGCGACCGCCGCGGAGAGCTTCGCGTAGAGCGGCTTCGGCGTCACCTCCTGAACCGCGGCGACCACCTCGCTTACGTTCTCGGGAACCTCGTCGACGTTGGGGCACGAGAGGTTCAGCTCGAGCGCCTCGATCTCGTCCCGGTCGCCGAGGCGCTCGGCAACGTGCACGTAGTCCTCCGCCGAGAAGCCGCCGACGGAGACCCAGAATGGCACGCCGACATGCGCGAGCCGCGGCAGATGGTCGGCCACGAAGGCTGCGACACCCGGATTCGCGAGGCCGATCGCGTTCAGCATCCCGACGTCGGTCTCGGCGATGCGTACCGGGGCGTTCCCCTCGCGCGGGAGCGGCGTGACGGTCTTCGTGACGAAGACGTCGAGCTGGCACGCGACCTCGGGCGCAGCCAGAGCGTCGAGGCAGCCGCTGGCGTTAAGCAGCCGCAAGGACCGGGCCTTCCACGCAGAGGCGCTTCAGCTCGCCGTCGATCTCGACCGCGCAGCCGTAGCAGGCGCCGTAGCCGCACGCCATCGGGGCCTCCCAGGCGAGCTGCGCGTGCGGGGTCAGGCGGCGGACAGCCTCGAGCATCGGCTCGGGCCCGCAAGCGAGGACGTCGTGGCCGGACGGCAGCGCCTCCGTGACGTAGGTCGGCTCGAGCACGACCTCGGCGTTCGGGACGAGCGCGGCGGCCTCGGCGTGCCACGCGCTGCGGAAGCCGAGGATGGCCGGGGGCCCGCCGAGCCGCTCGGAGAGGTACGGGAACGGCGCAACGCCGATCCCGCCGCCGACGAGCAGCGGGCGTCCGACGTCGAGCCGGAAACCGTTGCCGAGCGGGCCGACGATGCCGATGCGGTCGCCCGGCTCGAGAGCGCAGAGCGCACGCGTGCCGGGGCCGACCGCGTCGATGAGGAACCCGAGCTCGCCGGGCGGCGCGAGGCAGACGCTCATCGGCCTCGGCAGCAGCCGCCCCGGCGCCTCGAGCATGAAGAACTGGCCGGGCACGCCCGGGTCGAGGCCGCCGCGCTCGACCCGGAGCAGCGTGTACGGCCCGACCTGCTCGGTCGCGACGATGCTAGGCGCTTCGCGCTTCGGCATCGATCCGCTCTTGCAGGCTCAGCGCAATCTCGTCGCGCGCGTGTGCGATCGCCTCGACCGCGGCGGCGGCCCCGGAGAGCGTGGTGATGCACGGCACCCGCGCCACGAGGGCCGCCTCGCGGATCCGGTAGCCGTCCGTGCGCGCCCCGGAGCCCTGCGGGGTGTTGACCACGAGGTCGCAGCGTCCGCGGCGGACGAGATCGACGACGCTCGGCCCGTCGCCCTCCTCGGTCACCTTGCGCACATACTCGACCGCGAGGCCGGCCGCGGCGAGCGTGCGCGCGGTTCCGGCGGTGGCGAGAAGACGAAAGCCGAGCCCGGCCAATGCCTGCGCGACCGGGACGACGACGCCCTTGTCTTCGTCGCGCACCGACAGGAAGGCCGTGCCGCTCGCGGGCAGCCGCCGGCCGGCGGCGCGCTCGGCCTTGGCGAACGCGGTCGGAAGGTCCGATGCGCTCGCCATCACCTCGCCCGTCGAGCGCATCTCCGGCCCGAGCACCGGGTCGGCGCCGGGGAAGCGTGCAAACGGGAGCACCGCCGCCTTGACGGAGACCTGGGCGAGGTCGGGCGGCGCGAGCTCGAGGTCCGACAGCGACTCGCCCGCCGCGAGGCGGCAGGCGGCCTGGACGAGGTGGACGCCGGTCGCCTTGCTCGCGAACGGCACCGTGCGCGACGCGCGGGGGTTCGCCTCGAGTACGTAGAGCTCGCCGTCGGCCAGTGCGAGCTGGACGTTGAGCAGGCCGACGACCCCGAGCGCCGGCCCGAGCCGCCGCACGGCGTGCGCGACCGCGCGCCGCTCCGAGCGCGTCAGCGACGGCGCGGGCAGCACGCAGCTCGAGTCGCCGGAGTGGACGCCTGCCTCCTCGACGTGCTGCATCACCGCCGCCACGAAGGTCTCGCTTCCGTCGCAGAGGGCGTCGACGTCGATCTCGATCGCGTTCTCGAGGAAGCGGTCGACGAGCAGTGATCCTGCTGCGCGTAGCGGGTGCGCCGCGGCGTCGCGCACGGCCTCCGCGTCGTAGCAGACCCGCATGCTACGCCCGCCGAGCACGTAGCTCGGTCGTACGAGCACCGGGTACCCGACGCGCTCCGCCACCTCGACCGCCTCGTCCACGCCCGCGGCCATCCCCCACGCCGGGACCTTGATCCCGAGACCGTCGCACAGCGCCGCGAAGCGCTCGCGGTCCTCTGCGAGGTCGACCGCCTCGAACGGCGTGCCGAGGACCCGGAAGCCGGCGGCCTCGATCGCCCGCGCCAGCTTGAGCGGCGTCTGTCCGCCGAACTGGATCACCACCCCGGCCGGCTGCTCCCGCTCGCAGATCGCGAGCACCTCCTCGACCCGCAGCGGCTCGAAGTAAAGGCGGTCGGAGGTGTCGTAGTCGGTCGAGACCGTCTCCGGGTTGCAGTTGACCATCACCGCCTCGTAACCGAGCGCGCGGAAGCTCTGCGCCGCGTGGACACAGCAGTAGTCGAACTCGATTCCCTGGCCGATCCGGTTCGGGCCGGAACCCAGGATCACAACTGCGCGTCGGTTGTGGTGACCAGAGGCCGTCTGGCCTTCGGTGGCCTCGCCCCACGTGGAGTAGAAGTAGTTCGAGGACGCCTCGACCTCGGCCGCGCACGAGTCGACGCGCCGGTAGCTCCGCCGCACCCCCCAGGCCCGCCTCGCGGCGCGCGCCCGCTCCTCGCTCACGCCGCAGGCCGACGCGACCGCCGCGTCGGAGTGCCCGGCGCGCTTCAGCCGCAGCCAGTCATCGGCGACGAGGTCTGAGAGGTTCAGGCGCGCGAGCCGCAGCCGCTCGACCTCGGCGCGGAACCACGGGTGCAGGCCGTCCGGCAGCTCGTCGAGCGACGGCCAGGGCGTCACTGCGCCGCCGTCGAGCTCGCGCGAGCGCAGGGCCTTCGAGAGCGCCTCCGTGAACGTGCGGCCGATGCCCATCGCCTCGCCGACCGACTTCATCTGCGTGCCCAGCGTCGTGTCGCTGCCGGGGAACTTCTCGAAGGCGAAGCGCGGCACCTTGACGACGACGTAGTCGAGCGTCGGCTCGAAGCTCGCCGGCGTCGTGCCCGTGAGGTCGTTCGGGATCTCGTCGAGCGTGTAGCCGACGGCGAGCTTCGCCGCGACCTTCGCGATCGGATAGCCCGTCGCCTTCGACGCGAGCGCGGAGGAGCGCGAGACGCGCGGGTTCATCTCGATCACGCGCACGTCGCCGCTCTCGCGGTTCCGCGCGAACTGGATGTTCGAGCCGCCGCACTCGACCCCGACCGCACGAATCACCGCCGCGGCCGCGTCGCGCAGCTCCTGGTACGCCTCGTCGGAGAGCGTCATCTGCGGCGCGACCGTCACCGAGTCGCCGGTGTGCACGCCCATCGGGTCGAGGTTCTCGATCGAGCAGACGACGACCACGTTGTCGTTGCGGTCGCGGATCAGCTCGAGCTCGAACTCGTCCCAGCCCGTGAGGTTCTCCTCGAGCAGCACCTGGCTGACCGGGCTCTCGCGGAGCGCGCGGTCGAGGAGCGCCTCGAGCTCGCGTCTCGTGTGGGCGGTGCCGCCGCCGTGGCCGCCGAGCGTGAACGCCGGCCGCAGGATGAGCGGAAACGCGAGATCCGCAGGGACGTCCGCCGGCGACGTCACGACGAGCGACTCCGGCACCTTCAGCCCGGCCTCGCGCACCGTCTCGCGGAAGAGCTCCCGGTCCTCCGCGCGGCGGATCACCTCCGGCGGCGCGCCGATCAGCTCGATCCCGAGCGCCTCGAGCACGCCCCGCTCGGCCAGCTCGAGGCCGATGTTGAGAGCTGTCTGGCCGCCCATCGTCGGCAGCAGGGCGTCCGGCCGCTCGCGGCCGAGCACGTCGGCGACCGCCTCGACGTCGAGCGGCTCGAGGTAGGTGCGGTCGGCGAACCCGGGGTCGGTCATGATCGTCGCCGGGTTCGAGTTGACGACGATCGTGCGGAAGCCGTCCTCGCGCAGCACCTTGAGCGCCTGGCAGCCCGCGTAGTCGAACTCGCAGGCCTGGCCGATCACGATCGGCCCGGAGCCGATCAGGCAGATCGACCGGAGATCACGCCGCCTCGGCAAGCGCCACCCCCTCGACCCAGCGCGACAGCAGCGGCCACGCGTCGTGCGGGCCCGGGCGCGCCTCCGGGTGGAACTGAACCGAGCGCGCCTGGAGCTCCGGAAGGTCGAGACCCTCGACCGTGCCGTCGTAGAGCGAGACGTGCGTCACCTCGGGCGCGTCCGAACGCGCCACCGCGAAGCCGTGGTTCTGGCTCGTGACGAGCACCCGGTTCGTACGCTTCTCGAGCACCGGGTGGTTCGCGCCGCGGTGGCCGAAGCGGAGCTTGAAGGTCTCGTGCCCGGTGGCGAGCGCGAGCAGCTGGTGGCCGAGGCAGATGCCGAGGATCGGCACCTTCCCGAGCAGCGCCTTCACCGTCTCGACCTCCGCCGCCAGCGGCTCCGGGTCTCCCGGGCCGTTCGAGAGCAGGACGCCGTCGTAGCGGGTGAGCTCGGCCGCATCCGCGTCATGCGGGTAGACGGTCACCGCGGCGCCCGCCCACGCAAGCCGGTCGAGGATCGAGCGCTTGCAGCCGTAGTCGACGACGGCGATCTGCGCGGTTCCCGCGTCGGAGTAGACGAAGGGCTCATGAGTCGAGACCGCGGCCGCAAGGGCGCGCCCGGTCATCGCCGGATGCTCGCGGACGGCGGCGAGCGCCTCCTCCACCGAGGCGTCGCCCGCAACCGCGATCGCGCGCATCGCGCCCGCCTCGCGCAGGTGGACGACCAGCGAGCGCGTGTCGATCCCGGAGAGCGCGACGAGGCCGCGCTCGTGAAGCCAGTCCGTCCAGGCCGGCCCGCGGGCCTCGCGCATCACGACCGCCCGCGCATGCGGCCGCGACGACTCGCAGCGGTCGCGCTCGACGCCGTAGTTGCCGATCATCGGCGCCGTGAAGCAGACGATCTGCTCCTCGTAGCTCGGGTCGGTGACGACCTCCTGATAGCCGGTCATCGACGTGGTGAAGACGGCCTCGCCGAACGCGAAGCCCTCCGCGCCCACGGACTCGCCGCGGAAGACGGTGCCGTCCTCGAGCGCCAGGAACCCGGTCATGCTCGTGCCTCCTCCTTCGTGATCCAGTCGCCGTGCTCGAGGTAGTGCCGCGCCCGCACGGCGTTCACGCGCGCGAACTCGTCGTCCGCCGGCTGCCGCAGCGACCACTCGAGCGACTCCTCGGCGGCGCGCCTCGTCTCGGCCTCCGTGACCGGCTCGAGCAGCTCGCGCCACTGCCGGCCGCTGAACGGCTGCGACAGCTCTTGCGCGATCGCCGCGTCGAGCACGAACCAGTGGGGCGACTCGCTGTCGCCGTCGGGGTAGTTCAGCTCGTAGGCGGGCGGCTTGGCGCCGGCCGCGTACACGACGAGCTCGAGCTTCCGCACCGGCGAGGCGAGCTCGTCGAGCGCGCGCGTGACTGCCGCCCGCTCGTGCGGCTCCAGCGGCCGTGCAACGACGACCACCACGTCGAGGTCGCTCGTCCGCGGGTCGAAGCCGCCCAGCAGCGCCGAGCCGAGGACGTAGGCGCCCGCGACGGGCGCACCGAACGCCTCGATGGCGTCGACAGCCTCCGCGACGTACATCTCGAGCTGCGCCTCGGCCACTGTCACGCCGCGAACGCCGTCCGTCCCGCAGCCACGGTCACCCGCACCCGCCCGCGGAGCGTCTGCCCCAGCAGCCACGAGTTCGCCGAGCGTGACCGGAAGCCGTCCTCCCGGACGCGCCACGTCTGCTCGGTGTCGAGCAGGACGAGGTTCGCCGGCGCCCCGGGCGCGATGCGCGGCGGCGCAAGCCCGTAGGCCCGCGCCGGGCCGGCGGACATGCGCTCGAGCAGGGTGCCGAGTGGGAGCAGCCCGGGCTCCACCAGCTGCGTGTAGAGCGCCGCGAAGGCGGTCTCGAGACCGGTGACGCCGAAGGGCGCGGCCTCGAAAGGCACCTCCTTCTCGTGCCGCAGATGGGGCGCGTGGTCGGTCGCGACCGCCGCGATGGTGCCGTCCCGCAGCGCCTCGACCAGCGCCGCGCGGTCGTCGGCGGAGCGGAGCGGCGGGTTCATCTTCAGATTCGAGTCGAGCGAGCGCACCGCCTCGTCGGTCAGGCAGAGGTGGTGCGGCGTAACCTCCGCGGTCGCAGCGACGCCCTTTGCCTGCGCCGCGCGCAGTGCGTCGACCGACTCGCGGGCAGAGAGGTGGAGCAGGTGCAGCGGGGCCTCCTCGTACGCCGCGAGCGAGAGGTCGCGCTCGACCATCACGCTCTCGGCCACCGACGGGTAGCCCGCGAAGCCCAGCTCTGCGGAGACGGGGCCCTCGTGCATCTGGCCGCCCTTGGAGAGCGTCGGCTCCTCGCAGTGCAGCGCGAGCCGCCGGCCCGTGATCCCGTGGTACTGCAGCGCGCGCCGCATCAGCCCTGGTGCGACGACGGGCCGGCCGTCGTCGGTGAAGCCGGCCGCGCCCTGCTCGGCGAGCTCCACCATCTCCGTCAGCTCGGATCCGTCCTGGCCACGCGTGATCGCGGCGAGGAACCCGACCGGCACCGTCGCCTCGGACTTCGCGTCCTCGATCAGCGAGCCGAGCACCGAGGAAGAGTCGACGACCGGGTCGGTGTTCGGCATCGCGAGGATCGCGCAGTAGCCGCCGGCGGCGGCTGCCGCGGTGCCGGAAGCGATCGTCTCCTCGTCCTCCCCACCCGGAACGCGCAGGTGCACGTGTGGGTCGACGAAGGCTGGCGCGAGCACGAGCCCCTCGGCCTCGATCACACGGTGGCCGTTCGCGTCGAGAGCCGTGCCGAGCTGCGCGACCACGCCTCTGTCGACGCGGACGTCGCAGACGCGGTCAATGCCCTCCGAGGGGTCGAGCACGCGCGCGCCGCGGACGACCAGGTCCTCCTTGCGGCCGTTGCGGGCGAAGAGCATCAGGCCACCTCCAGCGGCTCGGCAGCCTCGACGGGGACCGGGCCCGTCGTGAGCAGGTCGTAGAGCACGGCCATTCGCACGACGAGCCCGGCGCGCACCTGAGCTTCGATCAGCGCCTCGGGAGCGTCGGCGACCCGCGGGTCGATCTCGACGCCGCGATTCATCGGGCCCGGGTGCATCACCTTCTGGCCCGGCCGGATCCGCTCCGGCGTGACGCCCCAGCGCGCGGTGTATTCGCGCAGGGAGGGCACGTAGTTCGCGCCCTCCTGCATCCGCTCACGCTGCATGCGCAGGAGGTAGACCACGTCGGCGGCGGCGATGGCGTCGATGTCGTGGGAAACCTCGCAACCGAGCGCCTCGATCCCGCGCGGGATGAGCGGCGGCGGCCCGACCAGCGTCACTTTCGCACCCATCAGTGCGAGCGCCTGCACGTTCGAGCGGGCGACTCTCGAGTGCAAGACGTCGCCGACGATCGCCACGTGGACGCCCTCGATGCGGCCGAGCTCGGCCTGGATCGTGTAGAGGTCGAGCAGCGCCTGGGTCGGATGCTGGTGCTTCCCGTCGCCGGCGTTCACCACATGCGCGTCCGTGTAGCGCGAGACGAGCTGCGGCGCACCGATCTGCGGGTGCCGGATGACGATCACGTCCGGGTCGTACGCGCCGAGCGTCAGCGCCGTGTCCTTCAGCGATTCGCCCTTGTCGACGGACGAGCCGGAGGCCTTGATCGACATCGTGTCGGCGCTCAGCCGCTTCGCCGCGAGCTCGAAGCTCGACGAGGTGCGCGTGGACGACTCGTAGAAGACGTTCACGACCGTGCGGCCGCGCAGCGTCGGCAGCTTCTTGACCTCGCGCTCGAGCGAGCGGGAGAAGCTCGCAGCGGTCGCGAGCAGCCGCTCGACGTCCTCGCGCTCGAGGTCGCCGATCGAGATCAGGTGCCGCCGCGGCGGCTGTCTGGGCGGAAGGAAGCCCTCCCGCATGACGTGGATCTCACCCATTGGGCTCCTCTGGTGATGGGACGAGCAGGATGCGGTCGATCTCGTCCACCTCGACGAGCTCGACCTGGATGCGCTCGTCGCGGGCGGTGGGCAGGTTCTTGCCGACGTAGTCCGGGCGGATCGGAAGCTCGCGGTGCCCGCGGTCGGCGAGCACGGCAAGCTGGACGCGCTCGGGCCGGCCGTAGCCGAAGAGCGCATCGATCGCCGCGCGGATCGTGCGGCCGGTGTAGAGGACGTCGTCGACGAGCACGCACGTCATGCCCTCGAGCGGGAAGTCGAGCGTCGTCGAGCGGACGAGCGGTTGCGGGTGCCTCGGAGCCTCTCCGCCGCGCACGTGAACGTCGTCGCGGTGGAAGGTGATGTCGAGCTGGCCGAACGCGACCTGCGCGCTGCTCAGATCCTCGATCCGCTTGCGCAGCCGCTGCGCGAGTGGCACGCCGCGCGTGTGGATACCGACGAGCGCGACCCGCGAGAGGTCGGCGTTCCCCTCGACGATCTCGTGCGCGATCCGCGTCAGCGCCTTGGCGATCGCCTCGTCGTCGAGGAGCGTCGTCGCTGCAGAGGCTTGCGCGGCTATGACAACCGGGCCCGCCGGCAAAGCCGTCGTGCCCTCTCCTGGTCGGCGTCGCGAGCGCCGCCTTGGCCGCTCAGGGCAGATCTCACCTTCGACTCCTTTCCGGCCTCACGGGACCGGGTTAAAGGGGTACGTCTCGGTGCGGGAGCCTACATGGCGCTGCGGACGGCAACCGCGACGAGCCACTCGACGCGGTAGTCGACCCGCTCGGGCAGCTCGCGCTCGGCCCGCTCGAGGCCGGCCTCGTACTCCCCCTCGGAGATCAGGTCGAAGGTCGAGATGTGCCTGCCCCGGATGCGCTCGAGCGCCTCGTCGCGCGAGAGCGACCCGCGCTGCGAGAGGCGGCTCAGCTCGACCTCGGAGAAGCTCGCGGTGCGCAGCTCGGCCTCCAGCTCCTCCGCGGTCGAGAAGCGCTCGCGGTCGGCGGCCTCCATCGACGGGAAGAG
This sequence comes from Gaiellaceae bacterium, assembly GCA_045806105.1. Lineage (GTDB taxonomy): Bacteria > Actinomycetota > Thermoleophilia > Gaiellales > Gaiellaceae > AC-32. The sequence continues at coordinate 26,084 of JBJMJY010000069.1, forward strand.
CTCGTTCAGCCAGAACGCGTCGAAGTAGCTCGGGTCGAAGGTCACGACGACGAGGCGGCCGCCGGGCGTGAGCAGGCGGTGCGCCTCGGCGAATGCGCGCGGGCGGTCGACGAGGTGCGACGAGAGCCACATCACCACGCGCTCGAACCAGCCGTCCTTGAACGGGAGCTCTTCGGCGCGGGCGGGCTTGAAGGTCGCGCCGGGCGCGTTCCGCTTCGCGACTTCGAGCATCTTCGGCTCGGCGTCGACGCCCCACATGCGCGCGCGGTCGGCAAGCGCGGCCTCCAGCCGGCCGGTCCCACAGCCCACGTCGAGCACCCGCAGCCCCTCGAGGCCGGCGACCCGCTCGACATGGCCGAGGACCTCCCACCACTGCTCGTCGACTGGCCGGATCCGGTCGTAGGACTCCGCAAGCCGCCCGAAATCAGGCTTCGCGGCCTGGGGACGACTCGTCACGGTCTCGGCACGCCTCGCGCTTTCGTGCCGAAAGTGTGACGCTTCTTCCACAGGCAGCAGCGCCGCGACTCAGGCGAGCTCGTCGGGCTCCGTCAGCGACTCGATCGCGTCGCGGGCGGCGTCGAGGTCGGACTCGGCGACGAGCACCTTCTGCGGTGCGTCCTCGACGGCGCGCGGATGGTGCTCGACCGCCGTCTCGAGCTCCGCGTCGATCCCGGCGGAACGCAGGATGTCCTGGATCTCCTCCGCCTCGGCGACGCTCTCGGCCAGGGCGACCTGCACGAGCGCGCTCATGTAACGACCTCCGGCTGCGGCTCGGGCACGTCGCGCCGATGGCCGACGCCACCCTTGATCAGCGACGGCCCGCCCCGCTCCGGGAACGGCACGTCGATCACGTCGAAGTCCTTGGGCACCACAGTGTCGGGGAAGATCGTACGTGCCTCGCGCGTGACCTCGGGCCCGAAGTAGCGGTTCGACAGATGCGTCAGGGCAAGCAGGCCGACCTCGGCCTCCCGGGCGAGCTCGGCGGCCTCGAGGGCGGTCGCATGAGCCGTCTCGGCAGCACGATCGCGCTCCTCGTCGAGGAACGTCGCCTCGTGGACGAGCACTTCGGCCTCGCGGGCCGCCTCGAGGACGATCGGCGAGGGAGCCGTATCGCCCGCGATGACGAGCTTTCGGCCGGGGCGCGGCGGGCCGAGCACCTCGTCGGGCGTGACGACGACCCCCTCGTCCAGCTCGATCGAATCGCCGCGCTGGAGCAGGCCCCGCTGGCGCGGGTCGACGCCGAGAGCGTCAGCGGCCTCGACGTCGAAGCGGCCCGGCCGCGGCTCCTCGACGAGCGCGTAGCCGATCGACGAGACACCGTGCGCCGGCGCGAAGGTGGTCAGGTTGTAGCCGTCGCGCTCGATCACTGCACCCGCCTCCAGCTCCTGGAGCCGTAGCTCGTACGTGAGCTTTCCAAAGATTCGACGAAGCGCGCCGAACAGCTCGATCAGCCCGGGCGGCCCGTAGACGGTCAGGTCGAGCTCCCGCCCGCGGAGCGCGAACGTCTTGAGCATGCCCGGCAGGCCGAGGTAGTGGTCGGCGTGGTAATGCGTCAGGAAGACCTCGCGAAGCTCGACCAGCCCCACGGTCGAACGCAGCATCTGCCGCTGCGTCCCCTCGGCGCAGTCGAAGCGCAGCCGCTCGCCGCCGCGGCGCGCGAGCAGGGCCGTCGGCGCCCGCTGGGCGGTGGGCACCGAGCCGGAGGTGCCGAAGAACACGAGGTCGAGGTCCACGGGCGCAAGTGTAGGCTCGCCTCCTGTGGAGATCCCTCCCGCAGTCGCCAGCGAGCAGGCGCGCGAGCAGCTGCGCCGCGATGTGGATCCGCAGCTTTACGAAGAGATCCGCGAGCTGTGGAAGCGCCATTCGATCGCGGAGGAACACCGCGACCTGCCGGGACTGATCGCGACCCTCGCCGACGACTGCGTCTACGAGATCCCAGCCTGGAACCAGCGCTGGGAAGGCCACGCCGGAGCAACGGAATTCTACACCGGTCTGCTGACCGCCTTTCCGGATATCCACTTCGCGCTGACGGAGATCGTGATCGGCCCGCAGGGCGTCTGCGAGGAGGCGCGCGTAACGGCCACGCACGAGCGCGAGTGGCTCGGCCGCGCCCCGAACGGGCAGCGCCTCGAGTTCACGGTCGTGATCTTCTTCCCGTGGAACGCGGAGCAGCGTCTATTCGGCGGTGAGCGCATTCACGTTTCCGGCCTCTAGGGCAAGACGAGCCGCTGCCCTGGCCTCACGACCGCGCTGGCCAGCCCGTTGCGCTGCTCGAGCCGGTAGATAGCGTCGCGCGGATCGCCGCCGTAGTGCGACGTCGCGATCGACCAGAGCGTGTCGTACTGCTTGACGGTGTAGATCCTGGCCTTGCCGGCGCTGTTCGACGCATGGGCCGCGATCGACCAGATCACAAGCGCGGCGAGCAGTACTCCAAGGAACTTCACGAACATATGTTCGCCATACTAGAGCGAACACGTGTTCGTGTCAAGACAGGTCTACGAGACGCGGCTCGAGACGGCCATCCTCCACGTCGAGCGCGATCATCGTGCGGGCCGCCGCCCGGCGGCGTTCGGTGGGGCTGCCGGGGTTGAGGATCCATGCCGAACCGTGGCGCGTCACCTCGGGCAGGTGCGTGTGG
>JBJMJY010000070.1:0-12057 GCA_045806105.1 Gaiellaceae bacterium
TGCGTGATCCGCCGGTTGGTCTTGACGGCGAACCGGAACTCGGGCGGCGTCTGCTCGGCCCATCGTCGCATCTGATCCTCGGAGGGCAGCTGGTAGAAGGTCGTGTTCAGCTCTACCGATGGGAACCGTTCGGAGTAGCGCTCCAGGAACTCCGCCGGCCTGGACCGCTCCGGGTAGAACCCGCCCCGCCAGGAGGGGTACGAGAAGCCGGAGGTGCCGACATACGCCCCGGCTACACTCGCCGGCGTGGCGACCATGGCCGAAGTGATAACCGAGAACACGATTCCGGTTCTCGACCATGGCTTCGTGCGCCTCGACGACGCGATGGCGAGCGACCTCTCGGTGGTGAACGGCGCCAGGGTCAGCTTTGCGCGCCACAAGGCCGAGATGGAAGAGGCCGACGAGGGCTTGATCCGGTTCCTGATGCGGGATCGCCACGGGACGCCGTTCGAGCACAACGCCTTCCGTTTCCACGTCCGGGCGCCGCTCTTCGTCGCGCGGGAGTGGTTCCGCCACCGCGTCGGCTCGTTCAACGAGTTCTCGATGCGCTACGCGCGGGCCTCCGACGAGTTCTATGTTCCCGAGCCCGAGGACGTGCGCACCCAGGTCGGCAAGCCCGGCGCGTACACCTTCGAGCAGGTCTCGGACGAGGTCGCCGAGGAGACGCGCGAGAAGCTGCAGGCCGTCTACGAGGCGGCCTACCGGGCCTACGAGGAGCTGGTCGAGCTCGGGGTCGCCCGCGAGGTCGCGCGGGCCGCGCTGCCGGTCGGCGCCTACACCGAGTTCTACTGGACGGTGAACGCGCGCTCGCTGATGAACTTCATCTCGCTGCGCAACTCCGAGACCGCGCAGCGCGAGATTCGCCGCTACGCGGAAGCCTGCGAGCGCTTCCTCGAAGAGCAGATGCCGGTCACGTACGCGGCCTTCGTCGCGAACGACCGCACCGCGCCATAGCTAAGCCGTTGCCAAGACGACCGGGTGCTTGCTACCCGGGCCCTCGCGCGTGACGACCCAGCCGTTGAACCGGCGCAGGTTGTACGGGGCGTTCAGCCGCACCTCGTCGCTCCCCGCGGCGGCGCGGAAGGTGCCGCACGAGGCGGCCTTGGCGTTCGAGCCGCGGCTCAGGAACATCTCGTAGTACTGGCCCTTCGGGAGTGCCGGCAGATTCTTCAGGTCGATCTTCAGCGGCCAGTTCCCGGCCGAGTCGAACTTGCCGACGTGAATCACAGCCGAGGCGTTGGACGTGCCGATCGTGCTGTGCATCGGCAGCGAGGCCACCTCGTCGAAGGGCGCGGCGTGGCGTTGGCCCGAGATGAACCCGCCGAGGAACGCGGTCAGCGCGATCGCCGCTGCGATGCCGAGCAGCAGGCCGACGCGGCGGCGCGGCAGGTACGAGACGTTGTCGCGCTTCTCGAGGTCGACCGGCTCGTGGAGGTGCGGCGGCAGCTCGGGTGGCGGGCCTGCGTCGACGAGCAGGTCGTGCACGCGCCGGAGCCGCGCCGCCTCCTCGGGCGTGAGGTCGTCGCCCACCAGCTCGCGGAAATCAGGCGTGTCGCTCATCCGAGCTCCTCCTCCAGCACGCCGGACAGGCGGTGCAGCGCCGCGCGGGTCCGGGTCTTGACCGTCCCGAGCGGGATGTTCAGGAACTCCGCGATCTCGGACTGCGAGAGCCCGCTCCAGTACGCGAGCTCGATCACGGTGCGCTCGTTCGCGGACAGCTCCTCGAGCGCTCGGTGCACGCGCCACGCCGTCCAGCTGGCCTCGACGCGGTCGGCCGGGCCGGGCTCCGACGACGCCTGCTCGGGCACCTCCGTCGGCGGCTCCGCACGCGCACGGCCGCGGTCGGTGATCGCGTTGCGGGCGACGGCGTAGAGCCACGGCGCGCCGGGGCCGCGCTCGGGCTTGTAGCTCCTGGCCGCGCGCCAGATCGACGCGAAGGTCTCCTGGACGGCGTCCTCGGCGCGGCCGCGGTCGCCCAGCCGCCTCAGCGCCAGCCCGAAGACCGGCCGCGAGTAGCGGCGGTAGAGCACCTCGAACGCGTCGCGGTCGCCGTCCGCAGAGCGGGTGATGAGCTCACCGTCGGTGCACTCGTTCGCGGCCACGGCACGGATCGTGGCGGCTGCGGGCCGGGCGGGCAAGCTGGGTACGGTCAGAGCGAGCTCCATCACAAGCATCTACGGCCCTGGAGCAAAGCCGGTTTGCAGCGACCGGCCGCCGTCCACGAACAGCGTCGTGCCGGTGACAAAATCGGCCTCTGCGAGGAACCCGACGGCCGCCGCCACGTCGTCCGGCGAGCCGACGCGGCCGAGCAGCGTCTCCCCGGCGCGCCGTTCCTCCTGGCCCGGCTCGACGGCGACCGGGCCCGGCGCGACGCCGCAGACGCGCACCTCGGGCGCCAGCGCGCGCGCGAGCACACGGGTCAGCATCGCCTGCGCCGCCTTCGCCGCCGAGTGCGCGGCGAACGATGGCCACGGCTGGTAGCCGGCGACGTCCTCGACCATCACGACGCAGCCGCTCGAGGCGCGCAGGTGGGGCGCGGCGGCCTGGGTGACGAAGAAGCTCCCCTTGGCGGTCGCGCCGAAGGCCGCGTCCCAGTCGCGCTCATCCAGCTCCGCGACCGGCCTAGGCGCGAAGCCCTCGGACGCCGCGTTCACAAGCAGGCCGAGACCGCCCAGCTCGCCGGCGGCCCGCTCGACGAGCGCACGCGCGTCCTCGGGCCGCGAGACGTCGCCGTCGGCGCGCCCAGCGGCGAGCACCGACCACCCGTCCCGCTTCAGCCGCGCCGCGATCGCCGTACCCAGCTTGCCGGTGCCGCCGGTGACGAGAGCAGAGCGCAAGGCGGGCTCGGCTGTGGGATCGTCTTCGGTAGCCATGAAGACCTTCGTAGCAGTTTGCATCGCCGCCGCGGCCGTTGCGGCCGCGGCGGTCGCAGCCCCGCCGGTGACGCTGACCCTCACGGCGAACCCGACCTCCGTCGCCTACGGCAAGCCGGTCGCGTTCAGCGGGCAGGTGTCGACGAAGAAGGCGAACCAGCAGGTCGTGCTCGAGGGCACCGCCTGCGGCGCGAAGAGCGCGACGAAGGCGGCGACGGTGAAGACCACCGCCAACGGCAATTACACCGTCTCTGTCACGCCTGCGCTCGGCACGACCTACCGCGCGAACTTCAAGAACGGGACGAGCCAGGCGGTCGTGATTTCCGTCAAGCCGCTGCTCGAGCTCAAGCGCGTCTCGCGCGGCTCCTTCACCGCAAACGTGACCGCCGGCCAGGCGCTCACCGGCAAGTTCGTGCTCTTCCAGCGCTACAAGAAGCTGAGGAAGCGCTGGGTACAGGTGAAGCGGCTGGCGCTGAAGACGTCGGTGCCGGGGACGAAGCCGACCGTCGTCAGCTCGGTCTCGTTCAAGTCGAAGCTTCGCGTGGGCACGCGCGTGCGCGTGATGATCTCGAAGGCGCAGGCAGCCCCCTGCTACCTGCCGGCGACGAGCAAGTCGATCCGCGCCTAGCTCATTGCCTGCTCGTACCGCCCGGCGACCGCGTCCCAGTTGACGACGTTCCACCACGCCGCCAGGTAGTCCGGGCGCCGGTTCTGGTAGGCGAGGTAGTAGGCGTGCTCCCAGACGTCGATGCCGAGCAGCGGCACGTCGTCGGTCAGCAATGGCGAGTCCTGGTTCGGGGTCGAGTAGACCGCGAGGCCGGTGCCGTCGTGCACGAGCCACGTCCAGCCCGAGCCGAAGCGCTTCACGCCCGTGTCGTTCACGAGCTGCTTGAGCGCGTCGAGGCTGTCGAAGGTGTCGGCGATCGCCTCCGCGAGCGCGCCGCTCGGCTCGCCGCCGCCGTCGGGACCCATGATCTCCCAGAAGAGCGAGTGGTTGACGTGCCCGCCGGCGTTGTTGCGGACGGCGGTCTGCTTGTCGTCGGCAAGGACCTCGAGGTTCGTCAGGACGTGCTCGACAGGCTTGTCGGCGAGCGGCGTCCCCTCCAGCGCGGCGTTCGCGTTGTCCACGTACGCCTGGTGGTGCTTGTCGTGGTGGACACGCATCGTCTGCTCGTCGATGTGCGGCTCCAGCGCGGCGTAGTCATAGGGGAGAGGCGGTACCTCGAAGGCCATCGATGCTCCTTTCCTCGCTGCCGCGAGGCTAACGGGTTCCCGGCTCCTGTGGGCCGTTATGCTCAGCCGTCGTCGTCTCGAAAGGAGCTCGTTTGGCCACCCTCGCGTTCAACCGGGAAGCGATCACGCCGAGGCAGCTGAAGCCCGCGCTGCTCGAGCTCGACGGCATCTCGCGCGAGTCGGTCGAGGCGCACTACAAGCTCTACGAGGGGTACGTCAACAAGCGCAACGAGATCGTGGGCAAGCTCGACGAGCTCGACGTTGCCTCTGCGAACCAGGTCTATTCCGAGGTGCGGGCGCTGAAGGTCGACCTCAGCTTCGCGATCGGCGGGATCAAGAACCACGAGATCTACTTCGAGCACCTCGGCGGCGGCGGGGGCGACCCGGACGGCCTGATCCGCGAGCTGATCTTCCGGGACTTCGGCTCGCTCGAGAACTGGCGCGCCGACCTGAAGGCGACGGGCATGGCCGGTCGCGGCTGGGCCTGGACGGCCTACGACTGGGACGAGGGCCGGCTCTTCAACTACATCGGGGACGCCCAGAACACGTTCCCGATCTGGAATGCGACGCCGGTCGTCGCGCTCGACGTCTACGAGCACGCGTACTTTCTCGACTTCCAGACAGACCGTGCGTCCTACATCGAGGCCTTCTTCGCCAACCTCGACTGGAACGTCGTGAACGACTGGGCGCGGCAGTACGAGATCACGCCCTGATGCCCTGACCACCGCGCTCTTCGCACTCATCGGGTACCTCGCGGGAAGCATCCCGACGGGGTACTGGCTCGTCCGGCTGCTCAGGCACGAGGACGTGCGCAAGGTCGGCAGCGGCAACATCGGGGCGACGAACGTCTGGCGCACCTACGGCGCGCGCTACGGCGTGCCGGTGATGGCGCTCGACACGCTGAAGGGGTTCGTCCCCGCCTTGCTGGCGACGATTTACGTCGGCCACCTCGCCGGCGTGATCGCGGGTGGCGCCGCGATGCTCGGGCACTGGCGGCCGCTGTTCCTGAAGTTCGCGCGCGGCGGGAAGGCGGTGGCGACTTGCGGCGGCGCGTTCCTGGGCGTTGCGCCGGTCGTCGGCGGGATCGCGGCGGTCGTCTGGATCGCCGTCTTCGCGGTCTGCCGCTACGCGTCGGTGGCGTCGATCTCGGCCGCGGTCTCGCTGCCGGTCGTAGCCGCGGTGCTCGGCGAGCCGTGGCCGGTGATCGCGTTCGCGACCGGCGCGGCGCTCGCCGTCGTCGTGCTCCACCGCCCGAACATCACCCGCCTCCGCGCGGGCACCGAGACGCGCTTCCGCTTCCGGCGGCCGGCAACGCGGTAACCGCTCCGGCACACGCCTCGGCTGGTCATCTCAGACGGACGGGCGAGCAAAGCCCGCCCGTCGTGAATCGGCATCGCAAGGGACGCCTCAGGCGCTGAGCCACTCGCGCAGCTCGGTGTGCCGCGGCGCCGGCGCCGCGCCGTCGAGCTCGGCCCGCAGCTCGCCCGCCGTGCCGTAGCGCTCGGCGACCACGTCGTGGGCGTGGATCGTCTCGAGGTTCACCTGGCGTGAGAGCAGGAAGTCGCCGTCGCCCAGCTCGGGATAGGCCGCCAGGGTGTCGCGCAGCGCGATCCGCACCGAGTCTTCGACGAAGCGCGGCTGCAGGTGCGCGTGCTCGACGACGAAGAGCTCGTCCGGCCGCTTCAGCAGCTCGTACACCGGCGCGCTCATCGAGCCTTCGACGATTCGCACGAGTTGCTCGGCGTTCACCGGCGCCTCCGAGCCGACGAAGAGCGTGCCGCGACCGCGCTGGTTGTGCGTCGCGAGCGGGACGAGGTCGAGGATCCGCTCGACGTCGAGGTCGGTGAAGCCCGCGTAGCCGAGCCGCTCGGCCGCGCGCTCCCGCACGAGCCCCTGCGCGCAGGGGCAGGCGTTGATGCCGTTCGCCTCGACGCCGACGAGGCGCCGCGTCCGCTCCTCCGAGGCGGCAGCGAGCCCGATCAGCGAGACCATCTCCTGCGTCCGCATGCCCGTGACCGGTGTCTCGCGCTCGAGCGGGTAGCGGGCGACGATCTGCACCTCGGCGCGGAGCGCGCGCTGCCGGCGGACGATGTGCGCCGCGATGTGCTCGGCGAGGCTCTCGACGAGCAGCGCCTCGCTGATCACGACCTCCTCGATCGCCTCCTCGAACAGCTCGGGGAAGCGCGACATGTGCACGCCCTTCCGCGCGGAATCGAGGTCGACGGTGCAGTCGATCTCGGCCGCGATCAGCTTCTCGGCGCCGCCGTGGCTGATGCGGATCGCCTTCTGCACCCCGCGCACGCCCGCGCGCGAGAGCCCGAGCGGGACATCGGAGGGTCCGGCCTGGAGGTCGTGTGTGAGAAGCTGGCGCGGCTCGTCCACTCTTCAACGCTACCAACGCAACTTTGGCCGAAGACCAGGATTTCGCGGGGCTCGTGATGCTCGCGTGCCACGATCTGCGCACGCCGCTCGCGACCGTCCACGGTTTCGCGCACACGCTTGCGCGCGACGAGGGACTGGACGAGACGACGGCGCGCTACGTCGGCATGATCGGCTCCGCCTCGGGTCAGATCGCCGAGCTGATCGACCAGCTCTCGGTCGCGGCGCGGCTCGAGGCCGGGCGTTACGACCCGCCGCTCCGCCCCGTCGACACGCTCGAGCTCGCCCGCCGCGCCGCCGAGAAGCTCGGCGAGGAGCGCGTCGCAGTCTCGGGCGAGGGGGTAGAGCTCGAGACCGACCTCGAGGCGGTCGAGCGCGCCGTCGCGGCGCTCGCACGGTGCCTGTTGCGGCACGGCGGTCTCGAGCGCGTCGACCTCGAAGTGCGTCGTGAGGAGCTCGCGCTCGCGCCGGTGACCCCGTCCTCGGCGCCGGTCGTGCTCGGCGAGGACCTGCGCGACCTCGGCGCCGCCGTCGCCGTGCGCGTCGTCCGTGCCCGCGGCGGCAGCGTCGAGCTCGACGGCGAGACGTTGCGCGTCCGGCTCGCGTGAGCGGGCGCTTCGTCAACGTCGACGATTTCGAGGCGGCGGCGCGCGAGCGGTTGGGCCCCGGCGCGTACGGCTACATCGCCGGCGGCGCAGGCGACGAGCACACGCTGCGCGAGAACCGCGCCGCGTTCGCCCGCTGGGAGCTGCGGCCCCGCGTGCTGGTCGACATCAGCGCGGTCACGACAGCGACGACGGTGCTCGGCACCGAGGTGGCCCTGCCGGTGCTGGTCGCGCCCACCGCGTTCCAGCGGCTCGCCGACCCGGAGGGCGAGGCGGCGACGGCGCGCGCAGCCGCGAGCGCGGGCACGATCATGACCCTCTCGACGCTCTCGAGCGTCACCCCGGCGGAGCTCGCCGCGGCCGCGCCGCAGGCGCCGCTGTGGTTCCAGCTCTACTGGTCGCGCGACCGCGGCTTCACGGAGGAGCTCGTGCGGGCTGCGGTCGAGGCGCGGTTCAGCGCGCTGGTGCTGACGGTCGACCTGCCCGTCGCCGGCCGGCGCGAGCGCGACCTCCGGGCAGCCTTCGCGCTCCCCGACGACCTGCCGCTGCCGAACCTGCCGCAGGCGCTGCGTGGCGCGGACTTCCACACCGCGCTGCACGCGGTTGTCGACGACACGCTCACGTGGCGCGACCTGGAGTGGCTGCGGTCGATCTGCGCCTTGCCGCTCGTCGTGAAGGGGATCCTCACCGCCGAGGACGCGCTGCTGGCGGCCGAGCACGGGGCCGCCGCGGTAATCGTGTCGAACCACGGCGGCCGGCAGCTCGACGGCGTGCCGCCGACGCTGGACGTCCTGCCCGAGGTCGCCGAGGCCGTGGGGGAGCGCGTCGAGGTGATGGTCGACGGCGGCATCCGCCGCGGAATCGACGTGCTCAAGGCGCTGGCCTTGGGCGCACGCGCCACGCTCTCCGGGCGCTCGGTGCTCTGGGGGCTCGCGGCCGGAGGAGAGGAAGGCGCGGCGCGGGTGCTGGAGCTGCTGAGGTGCGAGCTCGAGCTGGGGCTGAAGCTGCTCGGCTGCCGCTCGCCCGCGAACGTGACGAGCAGCCACGTACGCCGCGCGTCCCTATGATCCGCACCGTGCGGGAAGGAAGCGTCACCACCGCCGACGGCCGGACACTTGCCTACGTCGAGCGCGGCGCGGACGACGGGCTGCCGGTATTCGGTCTCCACGGGACCCCGGGATGCAGGTTCGCCCGGCACTCGGACCCGGAGCTGTACGAGCGGCACGGTGTCCGCTGGATCGCCTACGACCGTCCCGGCTACGGCCTCTCCGACCCGCACCTGGGGCGCTCGGTCGCGGACGCGCCGGCCGACATCGCTGCGATCGCCGACGCACTCGGCCTCGACCGCTTCGCTGTCGTCGGCGGCTCCGGTGGCGCGCCCCACGCGCTCGCATGCGGCGCCCTGCTCGGCGACCGCGTCATTCGCGTCGGCGCAGTCGTCACGCCGGCACCGCCCGACGCCGAGAACTTCGACTTCTACGAGGGCCTCGCCGACCTGAACGTGAAGGAGTTCAACGCCGCGCTCGAAGGCCCGGAGGCGATCGAGGCGTTCCTCCAGCCCTACGTGGACGGCATCCGCGCAGACGTCGACGCCGTCATCGAGCAGATGCTCACCGAGCTGCCGGAGATCGATCGGCGGCGCGCCTCGCACCCCGAGCAGCGGGAGATCATGAGGGAATCCTGGACCGAGGCCGTGCGCCAGGGCTCGCGCGGCTGGGCCGACGACGACCTCGCCTTCGCGAAGCCGTGGGGCTTCGACCTCGAGGAGGTCGCGGTCGAGACGCGCGTCTGGCAGGGCGAGCTCGACGTCCTGACGCCGCGACCCCACGGCGAGTACGTCGCGTCCCGGCTGCCGAACGGGCAGTTCGAGCTGCTCGAGGGCGGCGGCCACTTCCTCGACGAGGAGTGGGCGGTCGTGCTCGACTGGCTGACGGCCGGGGTGAAGGCGAGCGCCTGATGCACGTCGTGCTCGCAGTCTCGGACGTCGAGCGCGCGCACGCCTTCTACCGCGAGGCCTTCGGCTGGGAGTCGCACCTCGAGTGGCCGGGCGAGTACACCGAGCTCGTGCTCTCGGAGGTCGACCGGCTCGGCCTCTATCGACGGGACGGCTGGGCCGAGAGCGCGGGCGCGCAGCCAGCAGAGCTCGACGGCCACGTCTCGCCCGCGTATCTCTACGTGCTGGTGGACGACCTCGATGCGACGGTCGAACGGCTCGACCGCGTGGGCGCGCGGCCGCTCAGCCCGCGGCAGCAGCGGGGCTGGGGCGACGAGGCCGCGTACTTCGCGGATCCCGACGGCAACGTCGTCGCCGTCGCCTCACGGGTGGAGCAGCGCTAGCGCAGCAGGCGGGAGAGCCGGCGGTCCTTCAGCAGCCGCCCGGCGGTCTGGCAGCGGGGGCAGTAGAAGATCGTGTGCTCCTCGAAGTCCACGCGCTCGATCGGCCTGCCGCAGACGTGGCAGGGCTCGTGCAGCCGGTTGTGGACGCGGTAGACCTTCGCGTCCTTCGCCCCACGGATGCGTAGCTCGAGGCCCCGCTCGAGCTCCGAGTCGATCGCGTCCGCCAGCCGCTCGACCTCCTCCGGCGGAAGGCCCTGGGCGGGCGCGAACGGTGACAGCTGCGCGGTGTGCAGGATCTCGTTCGCCCACGCACGGCCGATGCCCGAGATCACGCGCTGGTCGCGCAGGAGCGAGTGCAGGCGCCGCGGTTGCTCGGTCAGGATCTCGCCCAGCCGCGCGGCGCCCAGGCCGAGCGCCTCGGGCCCGAGATGCTCGAGCTCGGCCTCGACCGCCTCTGGCGTCAGCAGCCAGACGCCCGCACGCTTCTTCGGCCCGCCCTCGGTCAGCACGAGCTCGCCGCCGCCCTGGAAGCCGAGCCGGAACGCGGGCGTCTTCGGCCCCTTCTCGCCTGCCAGCAGGTAGCGGACGCGGCCCGCCGACATCAGGTGGATCATCAGGACGAGCTCGCCGTCCTCGGTTGGGAAGAGCAGCCGCTTCGCCCTCCGCTCGGCTCTCGCGAAGCGCCGGCCCTCGAGCGCCGCGAGCGGCGGGTCGAAGGTCTTCAGCGTCGCGATGTGCGCCGGGCCCGCCTTCTCGATCGGGAACGCGCTGACCGGGTCGTTCAGCGCACGCCGCCACGCTTCCACCTCCGGCAACTCAGGCATCTACCCTCCCGCCATGGCTGAGGCGCTCAGGGTAGCCGTGCGGCGCGGCGAATTCGTCGAGTGCGTCCACGAGGTTCATACGGTCGCGGTGCGTGACGGCGAGGTCCTCGTCTCCGCCGGCGACCCGTCTCTCGTCGCCTCCCTCCGCTCCGCGGCGAAGCCCCTGCAGGCACTGCCGCTCGCGCGTGCATACGCCGACCTCGGCGACGAGGAGCTGGCGATCGCCGCCGCGTCGCACTACGGGACGCCGCGCCACGTCGAGGCGGTGCGCAAGCTGCTGGCGGCGACGGGCGGCAGCGAGGACGAGCTCGACTGCGGGCTGCAGGAGGGCCGCCCACCACAGGCGATCTACGACAACTGCTCGGGCAAGCACGCGGGGATGCTCGCCACCTGCCGCGCGAACGGCTGGCCGGTCGAGGGATACCGCCGGCCGGACCATCCGCTCCAGCGCCTGCTCCGGGACGAGGTCGCCGCCGCCACCGACCTCGAGCCCGAGGAGGTCGCGACCGGGATCGACGGCTGCGGCGTCGTCGCCTTCGCGGTCCCGCTCGAGCGCGCGGCACTGGCGTACTCCCGCCTGGAGCAGCTCGACGGCGGCGCGAGAATCGCTGCCGCGATGCGCGCGCATCCCGAGCTCGTGGGTGGCGAGGGCGCGACCGACACGGTGCTCATGCAGGCCGACCCCGGCACCGTCGCCAAGGGCGGCGCCGAGGGCCTTCTCTGCGCGGGCGGCGCCGGAACGGGCTTCGCGCTCAAGGTGGTCGACGGCAATCCGCGGGCGCTGCGCCCGGCTCTCGCCGCCCTCGCCTCACAGCTCGGAGTCCCGCTCGCGGGCTTCGAGCAGGTGCCCGTCGCGAACCGCCACGGCGACGCCGCGGCAACCGTGTCGATTCTGTGACGGAATTGTTTCGACTTTGCAAGTTCCCGTGTAACATCCGAACGCGCAAGAGGGTGAGCCGGGGGCGGGATCGACCGGCTCTTTGTCGTTTCTAGGTAGGTCCGCAGGCACCGCAGACAAGCCGGGAGGTCAAGTGCTCACCGTCGACATCTCTCTTCCCGACGTCGAAGAGCTTCACAAGCTCGTTCAGGACGGTCTCGAGAAGGGCTTTCTCACCTATGACGAGATCGTCTCCGGGCTCGAAGAGGTCGAGCTCACCAAGGAGCAGATCGAGGACTTCTACACGTACCTGATCGACCACTCCATCGAGCTGATGGAGGGCGAGAACCACAAGCACCCGCCGCACGAGCAGCCGGCGCTGGCAGAGGAGGAGAAGGGCCCGAAGCTCGACCTGACCGTCGAGCCGTCGCTCGACTCGCTGCGGCTCTACCTGCGCGAGATCGGCAAGGTGCCGCTGCTGACCGCCGACCAGGAGGTCTACCTGGCCAAGCGGATCGAGCGCGGCGACATGGGCGCGAAGACGCAGATGATCGAGGCCAACCTGCGCCTCGTCGTCTCGATCGCGAAGTCGTACCTCGGCCGCGGGCTCAGCTTCCTCGACCTGATCCAGGAGGGCTCGCTCGGCCTGATCCGCGCGGTCGAGAAGTTCGACTACCGCAAGGGCTACAAGTTCTCGACGTACGCGACGTGGTGGATCCGCCAGGCCGTGACGCGCGCGATCGCGGACAAGGCCCGCACGATCCGGATCCCGGTGCACATGGTCGAGAAGCTGAACAAGGTCGTGCACATCGAGCGCCAGCTCGTGCAGAAGCTCGGCCGCGAGCCCGCTCCCGAGGAGATCGCGCGCGAGCTCGAGTGCACGCCGCGCGAGGTGCGCGACATCCTGCGCATGTCGCAGCAGCCGGTCT
>JBJMJY010000071.1:0-25886 GCA_045806105.1 Gaiellaceae bacterium
GTCGCGATCACGGGCGCCTTCCAGGCGTTGTTGACCCCCGCCTGCGCCGCCGCGTAGTTCGTGCTGTCGAGCCGGGACACGGCGACGCCCTCGAACCCCTTCAGCGGGCTGGCCCCGAGGCTCGAGGAGATGTTCGCGTAGTAGAGGCGCCAGCCGTTGTCCCACGAGAACGAGCCGTCGACGCCGCGCAGCGGCCCGAAGCCGACGGCAGGGTCGCCATCCGAGATGAGGCCGTTCTCCGCGTACCGTGGGAGCGTCCCGATCGGCCCCGTGCTGGGGTCGCAGTTATCGGCCGGGTTCGCAGGTTGTGTGCCGACGACTCCCAGGCAGTTGCGGGCCGAGAGTCCCGTGTACGTCGGCTGGTGCCAGGTCGTGCCGCTGTCGTTCGAGAAATAGATCCCGGAGGTGCCGACGCCGAACGTGAACGGGCACGTGACGTCGCTGCGGTTGTTGCAGGCCTCGAGGTCGATCTCGTCGTTGACTCCGGCGGCGACGATGTTCGGCACCGCTGGGTTCACGGCGACCGCCGGCTCGTTCTGCTTGTTCTGCGGGAACGGCGAGCCGATGTTGCCGACCGTGACGCGTGTGTCCGGATTGAACGCGCCCGCGACCGCCGTCACAACCAGCGCCGCTACCGCCACCAGCGGCAGGGCGCGAAGAACATGCCGCATGCTCTCCTCCTCCTCTTAAGGTGTCACAGGCCTAGGATCGTATACCTCGTCCGTCCATACACTGGCGTCATGGAGACAGTCACGAGCACGATCTACCGGCTCGACCGGGGCTACGTCGCGGTGACCGGGCCCGAGGCCGCCGATTTCCTCGAGCGGATGCTCTCGAACGAGGTGGTCTCGCTCGAGCCGGGCGACGCGCGGCCGGCGCTGCTGCTGACCCCGAAGAGCCGGATCGTCGCGCCGCTGCGCGTGGTGCGCGAGGGCCAGGAGGCGTTCCTCCTGCTCACCGAGTCGTCGCTCGCCGAGACGGTCGCGGCCACGCTGTTGCGCGCACGCTTCGCGGCGAGATGCGAGATCGGCGTGAAGCTCTACCGCGGCTACCTGCACCTCGGCCCAGGCGAGGGCATCCGCAACGCCGACTACGGGATCGAGGCGTGGGAGTCGTGGGACGAGGAAGTCCTCCCGGCCGCCGACGCCGCGGAGCTCGAGCCGCTACGCATCGAGGCGGGGACGCCTGCGTGGGGGAAGGAGCTGGACGAGACGATCCTTCCGGCCGAGGCCGGGCTCGACGAGACCCACGTCTCCTTCACGAAGGGCTGCTACCCCGGCCAGGAGCCGATCGCGCGCCTCCACTACCGCGGCCACCCGAACCGTCGGCTACGCGTACTCGAAGTCGCCGAGGCGAGCCCCGGCGCCGAGATCTTCCTCGACGGCAAGGCCGTCGGCCGCGTGACGAGCGCCGTCCCGGGCCGCGCGCTCGGCTACGTCCGCCGCGAAGTGCCGGACGACGCGACGCTCAGCGTCGACGGCCAGGACGCACGGCTACACTTCGCCACGCCGCGCCCCTAGCTCAGGGGATAGAGCGCTCCTTTCTCGGAAAAGTCCGGCCGCTTCGCGGCCGTGACAACTTTCCCGAGTTGCTCCTCCGACAGCGCATTGGAGCCGCAGCCGCGCATGTCGGCTGCGGCGGCGGATCGAGTCGAAGCCACGGCTACACTGAGCAAACGCCGCGCCCGTAGCTCAGGGGATAGAGCGCTGCCCTGCGGAGGCAGAGGTCGCAAGTTCGAATCTTGCCGGGCGCATGGCTCAACCAAGCGGTTTTGGAGGAGTCCGTGCAACCGAAAAAGCGAGCATTAGTGCCATGTCCTCTCCCTCCCGCCGAGCCGTCCGTTTTCATCTCTCGAACCCCGGGAGCGCCCGGAGCAGCCTGTGACTCGGCAGGCCCCGGAGTCGGATCTCATAGCAGCCGCCGCGGGCTGACCCGGCCGGCGGCTCACTGACGCCGCCGGCCGGGCTCGCTACCTCAACGGACGCGCATTCCGAGCACGGGATCCCAGTGCAGCACGCTGTCGTAGCGCTGAAGGGGAGCCTCGGGAAGCTCGCCCACGCTGACGCCGTAACGCCAGGTGCTCGGGCAGATCGCGATGAAGCGCGCGTATCCGCCAAGGCCACCGCCGAACTTCGGGAACCCGATCTCGACCAGGCACCCGGTCGCGGGCACCTTGTCGAGATTTGCCACGCCCTCAGCCTGGGCGAAGCCGTTATGCATCAGCCAGCTCTCACCCTCCAGCGTCGGCGTCGAGTCGGTGTCCAGCGGCTCGTGCCCGTGGAAGAGGATGTGCCGCTGCAGGTGCAGGAACTGCAGGGCAGCGAGAGACACCCCCGGGAACTTCGTCAGGAGCGCGAGCCCCGGATCGGGCCAGCGCTTCGACCAGTCGGAGCGCACCATCACCACGCTTCCCTCCGGGATGCGGCCGTGGTGGCGCTCCCACCGCAGGATGTCCGAGACCTGCAGGTGGTAGTTGAAGTCGCGGTTGACTTGCTCGACGATCGAGATCACCACGAGCGGCCTGACCGCGAAGGTCGGTGGCAGCTCGTCGATCGCGGCGTACTCCGGCGCCCAATGCGCCGGCGGATCGAGCTGCGTGCCGAGCTGATCGGTCTGCAGCGTGTATGCGGTGGCCTCGAAGCCGTCCACCGCATAGGTGTACGGCACGCCGGTCAGCGGGTTCTTGGCGGGTGCGAAGAGCGACGGGCCGAAGCCCGCCCAGACGGGAATGGAAGGCGTGATCGTGTGCGTCAGGTCGACGTACTTCGCCTCCCGGAGTATCTGCTCGTAGAGCCCCCATAGCGACTGCTGGTGATGGTGGTTGCGTCCTGCCGAAGCAGCGCCGGCGCTGGTCAGCACGACGGCGAGCGCGCACACCGACACCAGCAGGAACCGGGCGGCACGGTTCGTGCGACGAGTCATACCTCATCCCCCCTTCGATGTGTTCGTCCGACCCTAGAGGATCGCGAGCGGATTTCAGCGGCGAGCCATCGGCTGGCGTGTATCTGCCGAACATCGAGTCCAGTCCTACCCCGCAGCTGACGATCTGACGATTAGCACGGTGCCTTGGGGGTTCGTCCGCTTCGCGCTGCTATCGCCGTGCCGATGATCGAACGATTCGAGTGGAGTCGCATCTTCGAGAGAGTGCGATCGCAGCGCAATCGCGCGTGTGGGGTGGAAGCGCGAATCTCGTGTTTCCGTTGGACGAGAGTGTTCGCGGATCGCTCTACTGGGGCGAGATATTCCCGCCCATGATCGCACCGTTCCCGCGGACGTCGGCAGTCGTCGGCGCACCGGGGATGCGTCCCTGCCCACCACGACAGCGTCCTCACACTCCCATCGAACGCTGCGTCTCGACACGAAGGGGATGGAGGAAGAAGATGTGCGACATTGACGAACCTTTTACGGTCGAGCTCGACGGCGGACGCTACGCGCAGGCCGTGCGGGTTGTCGCGATCGATGATCTGGCGCTGGCAGCACACAAGCTGGAGGTCGGCGGCCGTACCGCCCTCGTCGTGGTCGGCGGCGCAAGCGGCATGTCGCCGCACGAGACTCGGCGCCTTCGACCAGTCTTTCGCGACGTTCTCGCCCCGGTCGCTCAGCGGCTCGATGCGTCGGTGATCGACGGCGGCACCGACGTGGGCGTGATGCAACTGATGGGCTCGGCGCGCGGCGAAGCTGGATCGCGCTTTCCGCTAATCGGGGTGCTCGTCGACGACCTCGTGAGCTGTTCGAGCACATCGGACGCGCAGGCGGTCGCTTTGGAGCCGCATCACACTGACTTCGTCCTGGTGCCTGGCTCGGAATGGGGCGAAGAGGCGCGGTGGCTGGCGCGGTTGGCCACGGTCGTCGCCACCTCACACGGATCAGCAACCGTCCTCGTGAACGGAGGAGAGACCGCCGTCGCCGACGTGCGCCACAGCGTCGAGGCGGGCCGTCACGTCGCCGTTCTCGACGGCAGCGGCCGGACCGCCGACGTGCTTGCCGCAGCAGTGCGTGGGGAGTGTGCGGACCCGTCTGTGACTTCGCTCGCGGAATCCGGCTTGCTCCACGTCGTGGATTCTCAGGATCGCAACGAACTCGCCTGTCTGCTCGAGGATCTCCTGAACGGCAGGGCGGCTGAGTGACCGATACGTACGTGAGGGAGCTTCGAACGACCCTGAAACGGCTGATGGACGACGCTGACCTTGACCCTCGCCAGCGTGACTTTCTCGAGTTGCGCTGGCTCGATCAGGTGACGTGGATGGAGGGGAAGGCCTCGAAGTCCCAGCGCTTGTACTACCGCTTGCGCTTGATCACCATTGTCGGCGCGGTAACCGTCCCCGCGCTCGTCGCGCTGAACACCCTCGATGGTTGGGCGGGGAACGCCGCGCAAATCGGCAGCTGGGTCCTGAGCCTCGTCGTTGCCGTCTCTGCCGCAGTGGAAGGCTTCTTCCAGTTCGGCCAGCGCTGGCGTAACTACCGCTCGACCGCCGAGCGGCTCAAGGCAGAGGGCTGGCTCTACCTCGAGCTCGCTGGACCGTATGCCTCGGCCGACGGATCGCACAACGACATGCACCGAACCTTCGTGAGCCGCGTCGAAGAGCAGATCCAGAAGGACGTCGATTCCTACATCGTGGAGGTCGCGACCGAGAAGCAGCGCCCGACCGGGGTCAGCTAGCTCAGTCCGATCGGAGCCTGACGTGACACGCATCTTCATCAACTATCGCCGGGGCGATACGAAAGACACCGCCAGTCGCCTGTGCGAATGGCTCGCGGGGCGCTACGGCGACGACCAGGTCTTCATGGACGTGGACGACATTGCGCCAGGACGCCCGTGGCGCGAAGCAATCGACCGCGCCGTCGGCTCCTCGGATCTCGTGCTGGCCGTTATCGGAACGGATTGGCTACCGGAACTCAATCGTCGGTTGGCCGAGGAGGAAGATTTCGTGCGCCGCGAGCTCGAGGCTGCACTCCTTCGGGGCGTCAGCGTGATTCCGGTTCTCACCGAGGGCACCCGGATGCCACGGTCGGATGAACTACCGAGGTCGCTTGCCGTGCTCCCCGAGTATCAAGCATTCGAGCTGCTCGGGCGCTACCAGTACGACAAGCAGGAACTGCTGAAGTCGGTCGACCGTGCTCTCAAACCGGAAAGGAGACCCTGGCTTCAGCCCCTCAAAAACCGTGTGCGCCACGTGCGCCGGAGCCACGTCGCCGTCGTCGGCGGCCTCGGCGTAATCGCCGGAGTCACGGCTGTCGCGCTGATTCTCGCCTCCGGGGGGAGCCACTCGCAGCTCTGGGTCGGGCAGGAGCCGATCAGGAACTTGCACTGCCCGTCCGACAACTGCTCACAGCCGAGTCTCGCGCCCGACGGTGCGCGGATGGCGTTCATCGGGCGCAACAGCGGGTCTATCTACGTGGCTGAGATGAAGGGCGCCTTGAGCTCAGGTGGGACACCGGTCGAGAGTGCAAAAAACGGCATTCGGCCGAGCCTCGACAGCACGGGGCGGGTCGTATTTCGAAACCAACCCGATCAACACATCTACTACACGAATCCGTCGCAGCAGAACGCGCAGCCACTGACTGCCCGCGGCTACTCCGACCCTGTGTGGTCGCCCGACGGCACACAAGTCGCGTACGTTTCGACGACGGGCGCCAACGGCTCCCTGCTCAAGATCGACGTGCCTCTCAGGGGCAAACCGGTCGAACTCACTCGTACGCGTGGTGCAAAAATCTCTGTGCCGGCGTGGTCGCCAGACGGGACGCGGATCGCTTTCGTTCGTTCGTTCGCGCATTGCCCAGAACAGGGCGACATCTGGATCTTGAACGCCGCCGACGGCTCTGGCGCCCATCGGCTCCTCCAACTTTCAGGGGACGAACGGCATCCGACCTGGTCGCCGGACAGCAAGCAGATCGCCTTCAGCTCGAACGTCGCCGACCCTCGAAATTACGACCTGTACACGGTGGATGCAGACGGCAGTGATTTGGCTCAGCGGACTACCGACGCCGCGGACGAGGTGGGACCTAGCTGGGGTGCGAGCGGCATCGTCTACGCTCGCGGATCCTTCAACTGTGGTGGCGGCAGCAACCAGGAGCTTTGGCTCGCTCAACCAGGCGACTAGCGGAGCCACGTCACTCTCACCCGCCGCTGGATCGAGGAGCGCGCCGGACCCTCAGAGCGCAGCGCGCAGCGAGCCGCCGGCGACCAAGACAACGATCGTCCACAACGCCACGTACGGGACGGCGTATGCGACATCAACGACGCGGACTGGGCGCGTCTGTACGACTTCGGCGTCGCACGTGCGTAGCACGGAGGCAGACGTCGCAAGTTCGAATCTTGCCGGGCGCATCGCCGTCCGAAGTCCGCTCCGGCTGGCGCCGGAGCATGACGACTTCGGCCGCTCCTCTCCTTCGGTGATCGGCGACGAACTGGAACGGCGGTCCGTTCCGCCTGCCCGCCCGCGCTGGTAGAAGCTTCCGCGCGTGACGATCGCGCTGCAGGTCATCGTCTCGGGGCTCTCCGCGGGCGGGGTCTACGGGCTCTTCGCGGTCGGGCACTCGCTCGTCCACCGGTTGACGGGGATCGTCAACTTCGCGTTCGGCGACCTCGTCGGCCTGGGCATCTTCGCCACGCTGCTCGTGCTCGCGGGAACGGCGCCCGTCAGCCAGTCCGGTGCGCACGAGCCGAAGTTCCTGTTCGCCCTCGCCGTCGGCCTCGCGGTCTGCGTGCTCGCGGGGGCGGCGACCTACGTGGGGCTCGTGCAGCCGTACCTCAGCCGCGGCTCGACGATCGGGTGGGTCGCCGGGACTGCGGCCGTCGCCTTCGCGATCCGCGCGGTGATCGGCGCTGTGTTCCAGCGCTCGAGCTACGTCTTTCCCGACCCGCTGCCCTTTCACCGCGTCGGCACGGCCGGCTTCGTCCACATCGGCGGCGCGCAGGTGCAGGCGCGGGCGTTCTTCGTCGCGGGCCTCGCGATCGTGCTCGCGCTCGGGTCGGCGTGGTTCCTCGACCGCACGCGTTACGGACGAGCCCTGCGCGCCGTCGCCGACGACCGGGAAGGCGCGCGCGTCGTGGGCGTGCCCGTCGAGCTGCTGATCACACTCGCGTTCGCGCTGGTCGGCGCGCTCGCGATGGTCGCGGCGATCGCGGCTGCGCCCGGTGAGGCCGTCAACGCGAACACCGGGACGCTGCTCGGGCTGAAGGGACTCGTCGCGGCGCTGGCCGTGCGCTTCGGGCCGCCCCTCCTGGCCTTCGCCGCCGGCCTCGCGCTGGGCCTCGTCGAGGCCGCGATCGCAAACGTCCACCCCGGCGGCTGGCAGCTCGGGCCGTCGTACCGCGAGGTGCTGCCGCTCGCCTTCGTCCTGTTGCTGATCGCGCTCTGGCCCTCGCGGGAGGCGCTGGAGGAGCGGGAGTGAGCGTGTTCGAGCAGACCGCGGTCGAGCTGCGCCGCGCAGCGGGCGAGGCACGGGCGCGGTGGCACCTGCGGGCATGGATCGCCCTGGCCGTGCTCGCCGCCGTGGCTGCAACCCCCTTCCTGTCCCTTCCTGGGGTGCGGATGGACGCACTGGCCGACACCGCGTACCTCGCGCTGGCCGCGACCGCGCTCGGCCTGATCGTCGGGCCCGCCGGCCTGCCCTCACTCGGCACCGGGGCGTTCATGGCGATCGGCGCCTTCACCTCGGCGCTGCTCGTCGCGCGCTCGGGCTGGCCGCTCGAGCCGGCGGCGCTCGCCGGGACCGCCGCCGCGCTCGTGGCCGGCCTCGTGACCGGCGGCGTCGTCCGCCTGCGCCGGACCTTCGTCGCCGTCAGCACCTGGTTGCTCGCATGGCTCGTCTGGCTCTTCCTGCTCGCGTTTCCCTCCGTATCGGGCGGCTCGCAGGGGCTGATCCTCCCGCCGAAGACCCTGCTCGGATTGGACGCGACGCCGACGGTGCACTTCGAGGTGGCGCTCGCGCTGACGGCGCTGACGGCGCTCGCGGTCGCGGCACTTAGGCGCGGCGCGCCGGGGCTCGAGCTCTCGGCGCTGCGGCAGGCCCCCGCGCTCGCGACATCGCTCGGCGTGCGGCTGGAGCGACGGAGGCTCGTCGCGTTCGCGGCGAGCGCAGCGGTGGCAGGCCTGGCCGGCGCGCTCTCGGTGCACCTGCAGGCCGTCGCCGACCCGGCCGCCTACGACCCGTTTCTGTCATTCAAGCTGCTTGTCGCCGTGCTCGTCGGCGGCGCCGCGGCGACCCTCGGGCCGGCGACGGGCGTCGTCCTGCTCGGGCTCATCGGGCTCCTCTCCGGGCCGCTGGCCCGCGCGCTGCAGCTGCCACTCGAGCGCTTCGACGCCGCCGTCGCGGCGCTGCTGCTCGTCTTCGTGCTCGCCCTGGGCGGCGAAGGCCTGCTGCCGCGCGTGCTCCAGCTCCTCCGGCACGAGAAGCGGCCGCGGCGCGCGCCGGCCGCGCCGCTCGGCGCCGCGCCCGCACCTGCGGAGCCCGTGCTCAGCGCGCGCGACCTGCGCAAGGCGTTCGGCGGGGTGGTCGCGGTCGACGGCCTCTCCCTCGAGCTGCGCCGGGGCGAGACCGCGGCCCTGGTCGGTCCGAACGGCTCGGGCAAGACGACGGCGCTGCGGCTGATCTCTGGCGCGATGCCGCCGGATGCAGGCTCGATCGCGCTCGGGTCGACTGACATCACGGTCGAGCCCACCGCTGCGCGAGTGCGCCTCGGCGTCGCGCGCACGCTGCAGGCGACCGCCGTCTTCCCGGAGCTGACGGCACTCGAGAACGTCCTCGTCGGCCGCGGCGCGAGACGCCGCTACGCCGGGTTCGTCCGCACCGCGCTCGCGACCCCGAAGGCGCGCGGCGAGGACCTCGAGGCCGAGGGGGCGGCTCTCGAGGCGCTCGCGCTCGTGGGGCTCGACCACGCGGCCGACACGCTCACGCCCGAGCTCACCAGCTCCCAGCGACGGCTCGTGGCGCTCGCCGCCGCGCTCGCGACGCAGCCGCAGGTCATGCTCGTCGACGAGCTCGCGGCCGGGGCGGGAGCGGACGAGCTCGACGCCATTACCGGCGTGATCGACCGCGTCCGCGAGCGCGGCGTCGCCGTCCTGGTCGTGGAGCACAACCTCGGGCTCGTCCGCCGCGTCGCCGACCGTGTGCTCGTGCTCGCCGCCGGCACCCTCCTCGCCGAGGGATCGGTGGCCGAGGTCGCCGCGAACGGCGTGGTGCAGGAGGCTTATCTCGGGACCGCGCGGCTGTAGGCTCTCGGCGTGCGCCAGGCCCTTGTCCTTGTCACGGGTCTGGCTCTGCTCGCGGCCGGTTGCGGCAAGAGCTCGGGGAGCGGCGATCTCGGGCATCTGACGGTCGTCGTCGACGTGCCGGTTACCGGGAGCCCGTACGTGGCGCAGACGATTCGCCAGGGCGTCGAGCTCGCCACCTCGAACCTGAACGCGGGGGGTGGCGTGCGGGCCGGCGAGAAGAGCTACCTGCTCGACGTCAAGCTCTACGACAACCACCTCTCCGCGCGCACGGCCGTCGAGGACACCCGGCGCGCGCTCGACGCGCACGCCGTCGCGATCGTCACCGACGGCACGGGCGTGGACGCGACGTGGCAGATCGCGAGGCGCAACGGGGTTCCGATCTGCATCGCCTACGACGGCGGCTCCGGCCTCGCCGACGCCGACGAGCGCCCGAACGTCTTCCGCATCGCGCCGACAAACCACGGGATCGCGTTCCGCTACGCGGAGTACCTCGTCCCGAAGAGGCTGAAGGTGGCGCTGCTCGCCGACGACAGCGCGTACGGCAGCGAGGGTGCGGCCGACCTCGACCGGGCGTTCTCGCAGAACCCCGAGGCGGTGGCGACGAAGCTGATGCTGCCGTCGGGGCAGTCGGACGTGACGCCGCAGGTCCTGCGCGTGAAGCGCTCGGGCGCGACCGCGCTGCTCGTCTGGGGCCAGCCGCCGACGATTGCGGCCGTCCTTTCGGCGGCGCGCAGCATCGGCTGGAAGGTGCCCGTCTACACGCCGCCGACCGGCGCTGACCCGTTCATCCGGCAGCAGCTCGCCGACCACCCGGACTGGGTCGACGGCCTGACCTTCGCCGCCGGCCGCATGACCGCCGAGGTCGGCACGGCGCCGTTCGCCAGCTTCCAGTCGCAGTACGAGTCGACCTACGGCGCGGACAAGGTCGGCGTCAAGACTTCCGAAGGCCAGCCCGTGTTGCAGCCGCCGGAGTTCGCGATGTACGCGTACGACTTCGTCCACGTCCTGACGGCGGCGATCATCCGCGGCGCCTCGACCGACCCGGAGAAGATCACGGCGGCGCTGAACCAGGTGACGACGCAGGGCGCGAACGGCGACGAGCGCGGCTTCAACGAGCACAACCACGAGGGCGTCGTCGACGACGACGTCTACTTCGCGCGCTTCCACGACATGACGTTCAGCCCCGTCTCCGACGACCCGCTCTCCTCGACGCTGCCCCCGATCTCCCAGACGGGGTGAGGCGCGCCTTCCTCGCGGCGGTGGTTGCGGCGTTCTGCGTCGCAGGCGCTGCTGCGGGTGCTCCGTCGAGCCAGGACGTCGTCCTCCCGGGGCCGGTGCCGTACCCGACTCCGAGCCCGCCCCTGGTCGGCAAGACCGCCGTGACCGGCGGCTTCACGCGCTACGTCTTCCACATCAGGAACGACCAGCGCGTAGTCGTCGGTCTCGACGAGAGCGGGTCGCCCACCTCCGTGCGCGTCCGGCAGCGGCTCGGCGTCGGCGGCCGCGGCGACTACCAGTTCGCGATCTCCGGGCCGATCTCGGACGTGCGCCGGGGGGCCGGCTCCGAGTCCGAGCCCGGCCTCCGCGCCGACCAGGTGCTGTGGGCCGGGTTCTCGCCCGGCCGCAAGGTGCTCGCGGCCGACGTGGCGCTACGGCCGGGCGAGGCGACGCAGTTCCTGCCGCTCCGGCTCGTGCTCAGCCGGACCGGCGACGGCGTGACGCTCACGGCTACGAACGCGACGACGACGCCGGAGCTCGAGTACGCGGGAACGGTTCGCCCGCGCCAGATCGGCGCGCTGCTCGACCGGACCCGGCGCTCGGCGCTGGCGGGCGAGCGGTTGACAGCCGCCTACGCGACCTTCTATGGCCTCGTTCGCCAACGGTCGCAGAAGGCGCAAATCGAGGCGCCGCTCGAGGTCGAGGGCGAGCTGCGGGTCGGTAACGGGCCGCCGGTCCGCTTCTCGCGCACGCTCGGCGACGGGCTGCCGTTGGCGCTGCGCGTGCATGCAGCCGGAAGCGGGGAGCCGCACGTGACGCTGACCGCGCGGCCCGTGCCGGTCGAGCGGTTGCTGCGGCCGCCGGGAGCCCGGACGTGGACAGCCGCGCTGAAGCGTCGCCCCCTGCCGGCGTCCTTCATGCTGCGGCGGTTGCTGGAGTCGCGGATGCGCCTCGTCCGCTCCGACCAGTACGAGGCCTTCCTCGCGAACCCCGACGCCGACGGCCCCAGCCGTACGGTCTACGTCTACGAGAGCGCAGAGGCGCCGCAACGGCGCGCCGCGCCGGCGCCCGCTGCCGAGGCCCGCAACGGCGGCGGTCCACTCGTCCTGCTACTGGCCATCGGGGGCGCCTTGCTCGCAACAGGGGCCGCCGTCGTCGCCTGGGCGCACAGCTAGAGGAACGCCGGGCGAGCCAGCGAATCCGCGAGCGTGGCGAACGTGCCGGACTCGCTCGTCCTCAAGCGCGACCGCGACCTGGAGGGCCGCGGCTGGGAGATCTGGGTCCGGCGCGGCCTGTTCGCGCTCGTCTGCGCCGTCCCGCTCGTCGCGCTCTTCAACGTCTTCGGTCAGCGCCCCGACTCGAAGACGCTGGTCGCGCCGGCGGCGTCGCTGAAGGTCTACGCGCCCTCGCACCTGCGCGGCGGGCTGCTCTACGAGGCGCGCTTCCACATCACCGCGCGCGAGGAGCTGAAGGAGGCGACGCTCGTGCTCGGCAGCGGCTGGCTCGAGGGCATGACCCTCAACACGATCGAGCCGAGCCCGGTCAGCGAGGCGAGCAACAACGGCCGCCTCTCGCTCGAGCTCGGCCACATCCCTGCGGGCGAGAGCTACGTCCTCTACGTGCAGTTCCAGGTCAACCCGACGAACGTCGGCCGGCGCACGCAGAGCGTCGAGCTGATGGACGGTGAGACCAGCCTCCTCTCCTACGAGCGCGACGTGACCGTCTTCCCGTAGCCAATGGACATCGCCCTCCGCGGAACCGCCATCTTCTTCTTCCTCTTCCTGCTGACCCGCGTGATCGGGCGGCGGGAGCTCTCGTCCCTGGAGCCGTTCGACCTGATCCTGCTGATCATCCTCGGCGACGCCGTGCAGCAGGGCCTGACGCAGGACGACTACTCCGTCACCGGCGCGATGATCGCCGTCGGCACGATCGCCGGGCTTCAGGTTCTGACGTCGTACGTCGGCTTTCGCGTTCCGTGGACGCGGCGCGTCCTCGACGGCCAGCCGATCGTGATCGTCCAGGACGGCAAGCCGATCGAGGAGACGTTGCACCGTGAGCGACTGACGGTGGACGAGGTCGCCAAGGAGGCTCGGCTCCAGCAGATCGAGTCGCTCGAGAAGGTGCAGTGGGCAGTGCTCGAGACGAGCGGCAACATCAGCTTCATCCCGAAGCAGTAGCCTCGGCGCGTGCCGCTGTACCTGACCGAGGCGGAGGTCGCCGAGCTGCTCTCGCCCGAGGACGCGGTGGCGGCGGTGGAGGGTTCTTTCCGCCGGCTTGCGGCGGGCGAGGCCGAGAACGCGCCGCGGCAGCGGACGCGGTTCGAGGGAGGCTTTCTCGCCGTGATGTGGGCCGCCGACCGGGGGCTCGGCCTGGCCGGGGTGAAGTCGTACGCGGCCGGGCGGGACGGTGCGCACTTCGTGGTGCTGCTCTTCGAGACGGACACGACCGAGCCGGTCGCGGTGATCGAGGCGGACAAGCTCGGGCAGCTGCGCACGGGTGCGGCGAGCGGGGTCGCGGCGAAGTACCTCGCCCGCGACGGCGCGAGCTCGCTCGGCGTCATCGGCTGCGGCTGGCAGGCGCGCAGCCAGGTCGCCGCGATCCGGGCGGCGCTGCCGTCGCTCGAGGCAGTCGTCGCCTACTGCCGCAGCGAGGACCGGCTGGCCGAGTTCTGCCGAGAGGTCGGCGCGGAGGCGGGCGAGAGCCACCGCGATCCCGCCTCGCAGGACGTGGTCGTGACCGTCACGACCTCGCGCGATCCCGTGCTGCGGGGAGAGTGGCTGCGCCCGGGCGCGCTCGTCTGCGCGGTGGGCGCGAACGACCCCCGCCGGCGCGAGCTGGACAACGTCGTGCTCGAGCGGGCCGCCTTCGTTTGCTGCGACTCGATCGATAACGCGAGACGCGAGTCCGGCGACCTGATCGAGCCCGTCGAGGCGGGCGTGCTCGACTGGCTCGAGGTGCAGGAGCTGCAGGAGGTCGTCGCGGGCGAGCTGCCCGGGAGACAGGCGGACGACGACATCGTGGTCTTCAAGTCGAACGGCCTCGCCGCCTGGGACATCGCCGCCGGTGCGGCCGTGCTCGAGCGAGCCCGGGAGCGCGGGGTCGGGACGCAGCTCTAGGTCAGGCGCTGGCGCTCGGAGGCGACGGTGCCCTCGCCGAGCGCGCGGATCACCTCGGGCCGGTCGAGCAGCCGCCGGACCTCCTCCTGCGACGCGCGGTTGCGCACGTAGGGGTCGTTCAGCACCTCGTCGAGCGCCCGGCCGCGCTCGTGCTCGCGGATCACGTACGCCGCCAGACGTTCCTCCTGCGAGGAGCGCGCGAACAGGAACGAGAACGGGTTTCGAAGGAAACTGCCGAGCCGCGAGGCCACGACTCGATCCTAGCGGGCACTCGGCAATGCCTTCCGGCTGAGAGGACGAGGGCCCAGTGATGCAGTGATGGAGGCATCGCTTGCGATGCCGTCTGGAGGTCGTGCCGGCTTCGCCGGTGCGACCGGGCTAACTCCAATGCGCCTTGCAATTCCAGCGCCATCCGCGGCGATCATGGAGCGTTAGCATCAGCCCCGTGAGGAAGGCGTCCTCCGTCCGCTTCGCCGAGCGCGAGGTGCACGGCGTCGACGACGCCGGCGAGCCGGAGCGGATCGTGATCTGGATCGAGCGGCTTCCGGGAGCGCTCTGGGCGGTCGGGCGCGCGGTCAACCCGCAGTACCGGCCCACGGACGAGGCGCGCAAGCAGGACTACGTCTTCCAGGGTTACGAGCTGAGCGACGCGCTCGAGGCCGCGAACGAGACGCTGGAGGACGACGCGCGCGTCTCGGAGCAGGACGGCAGCGTGGAGAAGGTCAGGCCGTTCGTGCGCGACGAGCTGCTGCGCCCGCTCGAGCGGTGGTTCTTCGGCAGGTAGCGCTCCGCGAGGAGCTCGTGGCGACGCTGCGGCGGATGGCGGCGGGCGGGCTCGTCCGCGGCACCGAGGGGAACGTGAGCGCACGCGCGGGCGAGCTCGTTGCCGTCTCGCCGACGTCGCTCCGCTACGAGACGCTGCGGGCCGACGACGTCTCGCTCGTCACGCCCGAGGGCGAGCTCGTCGAGGGCCGGGAGCCGAGCGTCGAGCTGCCGCTGCACCTCGCCGTGCTCGCGGCGCGCCCGGACGTGGGAGCGGTCGTCCACACCCACTCGCCAAGCGCGACCGCCCTGTCGGTCACGGGCGGCTGTCCGGTGCCGGTCGCGAGACCGGAGCCGTCGGGGACGGCGGCCCTCGGCGCAGCGGTGCTCGAGGCGGCGGGGGGCGGCGACGCCGTGGTCGTGCGAGCGCACGGGCCTGTCTGCTTCGGCGCGGACCTCGCCGAGGCCCTCGAGCGCGCGTTCAGGCTCGAGGACGCCGCGCGCCGCTACCAGTCCGGCAGCCAGCCGCCGCCGTAGCGGCCCCGCTCGCCGGGCTCGAAGCGGGCGTAGGCGAGCTCCGGGTCGTCGGTCTCTTCCTCGACGCCCGCGCCGTGCCGGATCGCCGCCTCGTCGACGATGTACCCGCCCCAGTCATCGCCCACCGAGCGATCGCGCGCGCCCACGGCGAGGATCAGGCACGGCCTCTCGCCCGCGCCGACGAGCACGTGGCGCGTGCCGGCCGGGCAGTGGAGGAAGTCCCACTGGCGCAGCGGGCGCTCCTGGCCTTCGACGATCGCCAGGGCCTCCCCGGCGAGCACGAGGAAGTCCTCCTGGTCGTTCTCGTAGTGGTACATCGCCATCGGCTCGCCCGGCCCGAGCCGCGTCAGGTTGATCCCGAGCTGCAGGAAGTCGGCCGCGTCCTCGAAGCCTGCGCCTTCGAACTCGCAGAGGACGCCGCGGCCCTTCCGGCCCCACCACTCCGCCTCGCGGGCGTTCAGCACGAACCAGCCCTGGCCCTTCGGGACGAGGCCGTGTTCGGTCGAGACGAGCGGCGACTCCGGGACGGTCACTTCGGCCACTCCAGGTCGGCGTTCGGGATCGGGTCGCCGTGCGGGTCGTGGGTCGGGTAGCCGAGGGCGCTGTCGATCCGCGCCTCCAGCTCCTCCGAGAGCACGTGCTCGAGCCGGTCGGCCTCGTCGTGGACCGCGTCGACGTGGAGGCCGAGCGTGCGCGCGAGGTAGAGCTCGAGCAGCCGGTGGTGCCGGATCACCTCGACCGCGACCTTCTCGCCCGCAGACGTGAGCCGCACGCCGCGGTACGGCGCGTGCTCGACGAGCTCCAGCGCCGCCAGCTTCTTGACCATCGCGCTCGCGGAGGCGGGCGAGACCTTCTGCTCCCGGGCGAGGGCCGTTACCGTCACCCGGCCGCCGTCGGTTTGCAGGTGGTAGAGCTCCTTCAGGTAGTCCTGGATCGCGACGCTCAGGGTGGGCTTCGCCACCCGTCCAGTGTACGGCGGCATTGCGGTAGCCTCCTGCGCTCGATGCAGATCCGCCTCGGTCACAGCCCGGATCCCGACGACGCGTTCATGTTCTGGGGCCTCGCCTCCGGCGAGGTCGACCCGCGCCGCTTCGAGTTCGAGCACGTCCTGCGCGACATCCAGACGCTGAACACCTGGGCGCTCGACGGAAAGCTCGAGGTCAGCGCGATCTCCCTCGCGGCATACCCGCTGGTCCAGGACGGCTACGTGCTGCTGCCGCACGGCGCGTCCATGGGCTCCGGCTACGGGCCGATCGTGGTCTCGCGGGAGGAGCTGTCCCCGACGGACGCGCGCGAGGTGGAGATCGCGGTGCCGGGCGAGCTGACGACCGCGTTCCTCGTGCTGCGGATGTGCTTCGGCGAGTTCCGCTACCGCGCGGTGCCCTTCGACCAGATCATCGAGGAGGTGCAGTCGGGCCGCGCCGCCGCGGGGCTGCTGATCCACGAAGGCCAGCTGACCTACGAGGCGGAGGGCCTGAAGAAGGTCGTCGACCTCGGCGAGTGGTGGCTGCTCGAGACCGGGCTCCCGCTGCCGCTCGGCGCGAACGTCGCGCGCCGCGACCTCGGAGCCGAGAACCTGTTCGAGCTCTCGGACGTGCTGCGCGAGTCGATCCAGTCCGGCCTCGACAACCGTGACGAGGCGATGGAGTACGCGCTGCAGTTCGGCCGCGGCCTCGACACCGAGCTCGCCGACCGCTTCGTCGGCATGTACGTGAACGAGCTGACGTGCGACTACGGCGACGAGGGCCGGCAGGCGGTCGGCGAGCTGCTGGCGCGCGCGGAGGCGCTCGGCACGTACGAGCACGCCGTTCGCGTGGAGTTCGTGGGCTAAGTGAACCCGCGCAGAGCACTCGGCCTTCGGCCGAGTCCTGCACGCTAAACCGCCGAACTACACTGGCCCGCGTGAGTCGCGCGGTGATCTTGTCTGCGGTTCGGACACCAGTGGGGCGCTACGGCGGTGCCCTCTCTGGCGAGCGGCCCGACGATCTCGCTGCGCTCGTGATTCGCGAGGCGGTCTCGCGTGCCCGGGTGCCGACCGAGCAGATCGAGGACGTGTGGTTCGGCGCGGCGAACCAGGCCGGCGAGGACAACCGCAATGTCGCGCGCATGGCCGCGCTGCTCGCCGGGCTGCCGGAGTCCGTCGCGGGCGTGACCGTCAACCGCCTCTGCGCATCCGGGCTCTCGGCGGTGGTCGGCGCGTGCCACGCGGTCGCGGCCGGCGACGGCGACCTCTTCGTCGCCGGCGGCGTCGAGTCGATGTCGCGAGCGCCGCTCGTGATGGCGAAGCCCGATAGGGCGTTCCCGCGCGGCGACCAGACGGTGTGGGACACGACCCTCGGCTGGCGCTTCCCGAACCCGCGGCTCGAGGAGCGGTTTCCGCTCGAGTCGATGGGCGAGACGGGCGAGAACGTGGCGGAGCGCTACGGCGTCTCGCGCGAGGAGCAGGATGCGTTCGCGCTCCAGTCGCAACGGCGCTGGGCCGCTGCTGACGAGGCCGGGCGCTTCTACGAGGAGCTCGTCCCGGTCGGAGACGTGGCGCGTGACGAGCATTCGCGTCCGGACACCAGCGAGGAGAAGCTCGCGGCGCTCAAGCCGGCCTTTCGTTCCGGGGGCACTGTCACGGCAGGCAACTCGAGCGGCATCAACGACGGCGCGGCCGCGCTCGTGATCGCCTCGGAGGAGAGGGCGCGCGAGTTGGGCGTCGAGCCGCTCGGCGCCTTCGCCGGCTCCGCGGTCGCGGGTGTAGACCCGCGCGTGATGGGCATCGGGCCGGTGCCAGCGGTGCAGAGGCTGCTCGCGCGTGCCGGCATCGAGGCCGGCGACCTCGACCTCGTGGAGCTGAACGAGGCGTTCGCGTCCCAGAGCCTCGTCGTGATCCGCGAGCTCGGGCTCGACCCCGAGCTCGTGAACGTGAACGGCGGCGCGATCGCGCTGGGCCACCCGCTCGGGATGAGCGGTGCCCGGCTCGTGGTCTCGTTGCTCCACGAGCTCCGCCGCCGCGACGGCCGCTACGGCCTCGCCACGCTATGTGTGGGCGTCGGCCAGGGCCAGGCCGCGCTTTTCCAACGAGGTGGGTAAGACGGCCGCGCCGGCAAAGCCGACACGGCCTCTAGACGGCGTCGACAAGCGACGCCTCGGCGTGGGGGTCGGCCAGGGCCAGGCGGCGCTGTTCGAGCGGTGAGCGCGGTCGAGCGCTACCTCGAGCTCGCGCTGCGGCTCGGGAAGCACGACGAGGACCTCGTCGACTCCCTCTACGGCTCGGACGAGCTGCGGCAACGCGTGGAGGCGGAGGAGCTTCGTGACCCCGCGGCGCTCGCCGAGGACGCGCAGGAGCTGCTCCCCGAGCTCGGCGACGACCGGTGGCTCGCAGCGCAGGTGCGAGCGCTCGGGGCGAACGCTCGCAAGCTGGCGGGGGAGCGCTTCGAGTACGCGGAGGAGGGCCGGCTGATTTACGGCATCGAGCCGTTGTGGGGCGACGAGCAGGCCTTCGCGCGCGCCGCCGAGCTCCTCGACGAGGCCCTTCCTGGATGCGGCGAACTGCGAGCCCGCTACGCCGCCTGGTTCGAGCAGAGCGCGGTCCCGCCGGAGCTCCTCGAGCAGGCGCTCCTGGATGCCGCCGCCGAGCTGCGGCGCCTGACCCGGGAGACGATCGGGCTCCCGGACGGCGAGGAGTTCGAGCTCGAGCTCGTGAGCGGCGAGCGCTGGCTCGGGTACGCGGAGTACCTGGGCGGCCTGCGCACGAAGATCTCGATCAATACCGACCTGCCCCTGCCCGCGGCCGACCTCGTGCACCTGACCTCGCACGAGATCTACGGCGGCCACCACACGCATCGCTCCTGGATCGAGGCCGAGCTGGTGCGGGCCCGGGGCGAGGTCGAGCGGGCGCTCGACCTCCTCTGGGCGCCGGAGGCCGTCATCGCCGAAGGCATCGCGGAGACGGGGCCGGAGCTCGTCGCCGGCGACGGGCAGGAGCTTGCAGCCGCGGTGCTCGGCCGCCTCGGGTTCGAGTACGACGCCGAGATCGGGTCACGGGTCGTCGAGGCGCGTGACCTCCTGGCGCCGGCGTCGGCGAACGTCGCGATGCTGCTGCACGGCCGCGGCGCGTCGCGCGAGGAGGCGCGCGAGTATGCGGCGGCCTGGTCGTTACAGCCGGACGAACGTGTGGAGAGGATGGTCGACTCGCAGGTCCGCAGCCCGTCGCCGGTCTACCAGCACACCTACTGGCAGGGTTACGAGCTCGTCTCAGCCCACGTCGGCGGAGACGCGGGCCGGTTCCGGGAGCTGCTGACGGCGCGCGTGCTCCCCTCCGACCTCGCGGCCTAGCGCGGATCGCCCGGCAGGAGCGACCACATGGTCGTGTCGACCCACTCGCGGGTCACGGGGAGCACGAACCCGGAGCGCGCGAGCCCTTCGCGCCGGAAGCCGACCCGCTCGAGCACGTGCTCCGACGCGACGTTTCCCGGCGAGGTCCGCGCCTGCAGGCGTCCGAGCGCGAGGTCGTCGAAAACCCACGCCGCGACGAGCCTGACCGTTCGGGTCGCGTACCCCCGGCCGCGCCCAGCGGGAAAGAGGATGTAGCCGATCTCCGCGAAGCCGAATGGGTCGACGAGCCCGAACATCACGCGCGTCACTCCGACCCGCTCGTCGTGTCCTTCGGCGTCGATCGAGAAGGCGGCGTTCGTGCCGGCGTGCCACCACTCCAGCTGCTGGGCGAAGGCGCTGCTCGGGTCCGGGGGCTGCGGCGGCGCGCCGAGGAGCCAGCGCACGATCTCCGGGTCGTCGAAGTGCCGCAGCGAGGCTGCGTCCCGAGCCTCGTTCGGAACCCGCAGGGTCACGACGCCGTCGCTCAGCGGGGGCTCGGGCGGGTGCAGTCCGGGAATCAGCTCAGCGGCGGGCGGACGTAAATGACGCCGTCGTGCTTGATCGGCACGAAGTTGGCGCCGATGCGCATCGTCACGTCCTCGACGTGCGCGAAGACCTCGTCCGTCACCTCGTCCGCGTCGTCCCCGACCCGGACCTCGATCTCCACCTCGCCCACAGGGTGCGCGTCGAGGTTGGCCTCGCGCAGCTCGGCGAGCAGGCGGTCGCGGTCGGGAATTCTTGCCGCCGTGACTTGCAGCGAATCGCTCATGTCGGAACTATCTCCCGCTGCACCGGACACAAAAACCCCGTCTTTTCAGGACTTCGCAGGACAAACGGTATCTTCCGCTCCTGATGGCGGTCGCAACCGAGCGCGAGTACGGGCTCTTCATCAACGGCGAGAGCACCGAAGCGTCGTCCGGCCAGACGCGCGAGCTGCTCGAGCCGGCGACCGGCGAGCCGCTCGCAACCGTCGCGATGGCGAGCGAGCACGATGTCGAGCGTGCGGTCGACGCCGCCCGGGCAGCGCTCGAAGGGCCGTGGGTGAAGACGCCGCCCACCGAGCGCTCGCGCCTCCTGCACGCGCTCGCCGACGCGCTGGTCGCCAACCGCAAGGAGTTGGCCGAGCTCGAGGCCCGGAACGTCGGCAAGGCGATCACCTCGGTGAAGGCCGAGCTTGCCCAGGCGGTCGAGAACTTCCGCTTCTACGGGTCAGCGATCGCGTCGATCGGCGGGCGCTCGAACCCGATCGGAGGCTCGCTGCTCTTCTACTCGCTGAAGGAGCCTGTGGGCGTCTGCGGCCAGATCGTTCCCTGGAACTACCCGCTGATGATGACGACCTGGAAGCTCGCGCCTGCGCTCGCGGCCGGCTGCACGATCGTGCTGAAGCCCGACTCCGCCACGCCGCTCTCGGCGCTGCGCATGGCGGAGCTCGCCACCGAGGTCGGGTTCCCGCCGGGAGCGATCAACGTCGTGTCCGGGCCGGGGCCGTCGGTCGGCGCGCACATCGTGCGGCACCCGGGGATCGAGAAGGTCGCGTTCACCGGCTCGACCGCGACCGGGGTGGAGATCATGCGGCTCGCCTCCGACGGGATCAAGCGCCTGATCCTCGAGCTCGGAGGCAAGAGCCCGAACGTCGTCTTCGCCGACGCGAACCTCGACGACGCGATCCCGAGCTCGGTCTGGGCGATCTACTACTCGGCCGGCCAGAGCTGCGAGGCGCGCTCGCGGGTGCTGGTCGAGCGGTCGATCTACGACGACTTCGTCTCGCGCTTCGCGGAGGCCGCCTCGAGCCTGAAGGTGGGCGACCCGCTCGAGGCGGAGACCCAGGTCGGGTCGCTGATCTCCGAAGAGCATCGCGAGCGCGTCCACGGCTACGTCGAGGCCGGGCGCGAGGAGGGGGCGGAGGTCGTAACCGGCGGCGAGCCGGCCGACGGCAAGGGCGCCTTCTACCCACCGACGGTGCTCGCGCAGGTCGACAACTCGATGCGCGTGGCGCAGGAGGAGATCTTCGGGCCGGTCGTCACCGTGACCCCGTTCGAAGACGAGAGGGACGCGATCCGGATCGCGAACGACGTGCGCTACGGGCTGATGGCGACGGTCTGGACCGGGGATCCCGCCCGCGGACACCGCCTTGCGCGGCGAATCAAGGCCGGGACGATCGGGATCAACATGCCGTTCACCGCCTTCCCGGGAATCCCGTTCGGCGGCTACAAGCAGTCCGGCTTCGGCCGCGAGCTCGGGCTCGAGACGCTCGACGCGTACCTCGAGACGAAGAGCGTGATCGTCTCGACGAGCCCGAAGCCGTTCAACCCGTTCGGGCTCTGAGCCGCTACCGCTGGCTCGTCCTCGCGGCGGGCACGGCAGCGCAGACGTCCTTCTCGGCCGTGATCATCGGCCTGCCCGTGCTCGCGCCGGCGCTGCGCGACGAGCACTCGCTCTCGCTCGTCCAGGTCGGCGTCCTGCTCGACAGCCTCTGGATCGGGACGCTGTTGACGCTTCTGCCGTGGGGGCTCCTCGCCGACCGCGCCGGTGAGCGGCTCGTGCTCGCGGCCGGGCTCGGTCTCTGCGGCGCCGCGCTGATCGGGGCCGGCCACGTGGACGGCTTCGGGTCGCTGATCGTGCTCATCGGTCTGGCAGGCGCGGCGGGCGCAAGCGTGAACGCCGCGAGCGGGCGTGCGGTCATGCAGTGGTTCCCCGCCTCCGAGCGCGGCTTCGCGCTGGGGGTGAGGCAGACCGCGATCCCGCTCGGCGGGCTGATCTCGGCCCTCGTGCTGCCGTCGCTCGGGCTGCGCTCGGCGTTCGTCTTCCTCGCCGCCATGTGCTTCGCGGGCGCGCTGTTCGGCGTCCTCGCGATTCGGGAGCGCGAGGGCTCCGCCGAGGACGACGTGCTCGAGCCGCGCGGGATCGGCGCGACCTTGCGCGACCACCGGCTCTGGCTCCTGTGCGTCGCAAGCGGCTTCTACCTGGTCGCACAGCTCGCGGTCGTGGGTTTCCTCGTGCTCTTCCTGCACGACGAGCGCGGGCTGTCCGAGGCCGAGGCGGCAGGTGTGCTCGCTGCCGTCCAGGTCGTCGCGGCGGCGCTGCGCATCAGCGGCGGCCGCTGGTCGGACCGGGTGGGATCGCGGATCGAGCCGCTGCGGCTGGTCGGGCTCGGCAGCGCCGTCACGCTGGCGTTCGCCGCGGCGCTGCTGTCGGCGCCGCTCGCGGTGCTCCTGCCCTCCTTCGTGCTCGCGGGCGGGCTGGCGATGGCGTGGAACGGGCTTTCGTTCACGGCGGCGGCCGAGATCGCGGGCCGGGCACGAGCCGGCGCCGCGCTCGGGATGCAGCAGAGCGCGCTGGCGGCGGCGGGCGCGATCGTGCCGCCGGCGTTCGCGGCAGTAGTTGCGACGAGCTCGTGGCGCGTCGGCTTCGCCGCCGCGGCGGTGTTCCCGGTCGCGGGCGTGCAGCTGCTGCGGCCGCTGCGGTCGTAGAGTGGCGCGGTGAGGGTCCTCGAGCGGCTGGAGGAGCTCTACGCGATCGGCGGCGGCACTCGCCTCGGGTACTCGCCCGAGGAGGACGCGGCTCACGAGCTGGCGGCAGGGTGGATGCGCGAGGCAGGGCTCGAGGTCGCCCGCGATGACGCCGGCAACCTGTTTGGCCGCCGCGGCGAGGCGCGGGTCTGGAGCGGGTCGCATCTCGACGCGGTTCCGAACGGCGGCAAGTTCGACGGGGCGCTCGGCGTGGTCGGCGCGATCGAGGCGGCCGAGCGGCTCGCCGACACGCCTCTTCGCGTTGTGGCGTTCCGGGCGGAGGAGTCCGGCCCGATGGGCAGCCGGCGGCTCTCGGAGCTTCCCGACGCGTTTCTTGAGCTGCACATCGAGCAGGGGCCGACGCTGGAGCGGCTCGGCGAGCCGGTGGGCATCGTGACGGCGATCGCCGGCCAGGCCCGCGGGAGCGTCACGTTCGAGGGCCGGGCGGCCCATGCGGGGACGACGCCGATGGACGAGCGGGCCGATGCCCTGGTCGAGGCCGCGGCGTTCGTCCTGCGCGTTCGAGAGGCTGCACAGGGCGGGGCGCGGGCGACCGTCGGTGCGCTCGAGGTCGAGCCGGGCGCGGCAAACGTCGTGCCCGCGCGGGTCACGGCCTCGGTCGATGCTCGGGCGGCGACCGCGGAGCAGCTCGACGCACTCGTCGAGAGGATCGACTTCGAGCCGGCGTGGCGTCAGGACCCGATCGCGATGAGCGGGCCTCCGCTCGAAGCGCTTCGGACGGTGCTGCCGAACGCGCCCGACCTCGTGTCGGGAGCCGGACACGACGCGATGGTGCTCGCGGCTGCGGGGGTCCCGACGGCGATGCTCTTCGTGAGGAGCCTGAACGGCGGCATCAGCCACTCGCCGGAGGAGCTCTCGTCCGAACGGGACGTGGAGCTCGGCGTGGAAGCGCTGACGGCAGCACTCGGCCGGCTCGCCGCGGTTGTGGACGAATAGCGACGCATTCGGCACTCCCGCGTCGCAGACGCGCGCGTGTTGCGCGGGTAGGCTCGACCGCGGGTGGCGGGTGGAACCTCATCCCCACCCAAGGGAGGGGAATGGACCTGGAAACGGGCTACTTCTCGGTGATCTTGAGCGGCTGCGCGCCTTCCCACAGGGCTTTGCGGCCCAGCTCGGGGAGGCGGTCGAGCCCCTGCGTCACGGTCGCGAAGTGGTTGCCGGCCAGCAGTCCGGCCTTGCTCGCGAACGCCGTCGGGCCGTACGGGAACAAGATCTCCGTCTCGCTCACGCCGCCGGGATAGAACAGCAGCTGCCCGGGCGCCGGGTAGCACGTCGCGTTCTCGGGGCCGAAGCCCACCTCCAGCTCGCCGAACGGAATCCAGCACGACTCGCCGCTCCAGCGCGCGTGGATGATCCGGCTCTCGAGCGGCAGCAGCCGCCTGAACGCCGCGACCGTTGCGGGCGCGAGCTTCTCTTCCACCCGGCCGGCAAACCGGAAGTCTCCCGACACGAGCACCAGCACGAGTCGAACCTACTTGATCGCCGCCCCGGCGCGAATCCACGCGCCGAGGGCCGCCCGCTCGGCAGTCGTCATCCCGGTCGCGTTGCCCAGCGGCATGATCCGCGACTCGACCGCGACACGCTCGATCGCGGCCGCCTGCGCGTGCATCTCCTCGGGCGTGTCGAGCTTGATCCCGAGCGGCGCCGCCGCGACGAGCGTCGGTTGCGCCGAGTGGCACGGCACGCACCGCTGCTGCACGATCGCCCGCGCCCGAGCGACAGAGACGTTCCTGCTCGCCGTCGCAGCCCCGGAGTCGTCCGTCGGCCTGATCGCGAATGCCACGGCCGCGATCCCGAGCGCAGCTGTCACGGGAATCCACCAGACCGTCCGCCCCGCGTGCCGCAGGTTGAAGAAGTGGCGGATCCACGCGCCGATCGCCATCAGCGCGACGAGCACCAGCCAGCCGTAGCTGTGGCCGTACGCGCTCGGGAAGTGGTTGCTCAGCATCGCGAAGACGACCGGCAGTGTCAGGTAGTTGTTGTGCACCGAGCGCCGTTTCGCTTCGAGCGCCGGTGCGGGATC
The DNA here is from genome assembly GCA_045806105.1 of Gaiellaceae bacterium. GTDB lineage: Bacteria > Actinomycetota > Thermoleophilia > Gaiellales > Gaiellaceae > AC-32. The sequence goes on from JBJMJY010000071.1 coordinate 24,767, forward strand.
GGGCTCGCGGTGCTCCTCCTTAGCCCGGATCAGCTCGCGGTGCGCCGGGATGATCACGAAGAAGACGTTCGCGACCATGATCGTGCCGAGCATCGCGCCGACCTGCAGGTACGCCGCGCGCGGCGAGAAGAGCTCCGAGCACCCCCACGCCGCGAGCGTCGTCAGCGCCAGCAGCGCCGCCGCCAGCTCGAGTTCGCTCCGCAGGCGGCGGCAGAGCACGTCGTACACGAACCACGCCGCCGCCAGCAGCGCCATGCTCGCGACGATCGCCCAGCCGGTTCCGAGCGGCCCGCCCGGCGCGACCAGGTACGTGTCGGCATTGAAGTAGTAGAGGACGACGAGCAGCGCGAAGCCGGAGAGCCACGTCCAGTAGGCCTCCCACTTGAACCAGTGGAGCAGGTCGGGCAGCCGCGGCGGTGCCGGCATGTGCTTCTCGATGCGGTAGAAGCCGCCGCCGTGGATCTCCCACGACTCGCCAACCGGGCCCTCGTCGCCCTCGCCTCGCCGCGGCGGCGGCGGGCGCAGGTGGTTGTCGAGCGCGACGAAGTAGAACGACGTCCCGATCCAGACGATCCCGGCCATCACGTGCAGCCAGCGGGCGAGGAACTGGAGCCACTCGTTCGCGTACGGGTCCATCAGCCGCGTTCCCAGCGGTCCCGGGCGATCGCGACCAGCTCCGACAACGCCGTGTCGAGCTCCTCCTCGCGCGAGCGCTCGAGCCGCGCGCGCAGCACCTCGAGGATCTCTGCCTTCGGCCGGCGGTTCACGAAGACGACGAAGCGGAAGCCGAACTTCTCCTCGTAGACCTGGTTCAGGTACGCGAGCTCGGTCGCGACGACGCGATCGGCGGCACCCTGCTCCGCCGCCGACCGCGGCGAGAGGTTGCTCGCGCCGACGGCCGGGTGCGCGTTCAGCGCCTCGACCTTCTCGGCCTCGTCGAGTTCCGCGATCACCTCGGGCGCGGCGGCGAGCGGGTCCTCGCGCTCCGCCAGCCGTTCGACGAAGCGCGTGTGCCCCTCGAACAGCTCGGCGAGCTGCTCGGCGTTCAGCTGCCGCGGTAGGTCGCGCATCCGTAGGAGGACACGAGCAGCGGCACGTGGTGGTGGCCGTCGTCGAGCTC
>JBJMJY010000072.1:0-101745 GCA_045806105.1 Gaiellaceae bacterium
GAGATCACCTCGTGGGACGACATGCCCGACGAGCTCAAGCCGGTTCTGGCACGCGAGATGGAGGTGTACGCAGGGTTCCTCGAGCACACCGACCATCAGGTGGGGAGGTTGATCGACCCACTGCAGGATCTTGAGATCCTCGAGCGGCAGAGCGAGCTTGGGGTCGTGCCGCCGGAGGCGGAGCTGACTGCGCGGCACGAGGAGATCCCAGCCTGGGAGGACATGCCCGACGAGCTCAAACCGGTGCTCGCCCGCCAGATGGAGGTCTACGCCGGCTTCCTCGAGCACACCGACCACCACGTCGGCCGGCTGGTCGACGCGCTCGCGGATCTCGGCGTCCTCGAGGACACCCTCGTCTACTACATCATCGGCGATAACGGCGCGTCCGCCGAGGGCACGATCAACGGAAGCTTCAACGAAATGTTCGTCTTCAACGGCGCCGCCGCGCTCGAGACGCCCGAATTCGTGGCGTCTCGCATCGACGAGCTGGGCACACCGACGTCCTACAATCACTTCGCAGTCGGCTGGGCGCACGCGATGGACACGCCCTACCAGTGGACGAAGCAGGTGGCCTCGCACTGGGGCGGCACGCGTAACGGCACCGTCGTGCATTGGCCGCGCGGATTCACGGCCCGTGGCGAATTGCGAACGCAGTTCCACCATGTGATCGATGTCGCCCCGACCGTGCTCGAGGCTGCAGGACTTCCGCACCCGACCACCGTCGACGGCGTCGACCAGCATCCGATCGAGGGCGTGAGCATGGCGTACTCGTTCGACCGTGCAGACGAGCCCGATCGCCGCGACACCCAGTACTTCGAGATGTTCTGCAACCGCGGCATCTACCACCAGGGCTGGACTGCGGTCACCCGCCACTCGACGCCCTGGGTGATGGGGCAGCCTCTGCCGCCATTCGACGACGACGTCTGGGAGCTTTACGAACCGGGCGACTGGAGCCAGGCCCACGACCTGGCAATCGAGATGCCGGAGAAGCTGGCCGAGCTGCAGCAGCTGTGGCTCGAAGAGGCCCGCAAGCACAATGTGCTCCCGCTCGACGACCGCCGCATCGAGCGATTCAACGCCGAGCTCGTCGGGCGGCCGGAGCTCGTGAAGGGAAACTCGCAGCTCCTGTTCGGCGGCATGGGCCGCCTCACCGAGAGCAGCCTCCTCAGCATCAAGAACAAATCTCATGCGGTCACGGCGGAGATCGCAGTGCCGGAGGCGGGGGCCGAGGGGGTGATCCTCGCCCAGGGCGGCGCCTTCGGCGGCTGGAGCCTGTACGCAAAGGACGGACGTCCGAGGTACTGCTACAACCTTCTCGGCCTGCAGCACTTCAAGATCGAGGCCGACGCCACGATCCCGCCCGGGACGCACCAGGTGCGGATGGAATTCGCCTACGACGGCGGCGGCCCCGGCAAGGGCGGCACCGTCAACCTCTACCTCGACGGCGACCAGGTGGGTGAGGGGCGCGTCGAGGCGACGGTGCCGCTGATCTTCTCAGCGGACGAGACCGCCGACGTCGGGCGCGATACCGCCTCCCCGGTCAGCGACGATTACGAGGGCGAGAGCAGCGTCTTCACCGGCACGGTCAACTGGGTGCAGATCGACCTCGGCGAGGACGCCGAGGACGTCGACCACCTGATCATGCCCGAAGAGCGCCTGCGCGTCGCGATGGCGCGCCAGTAGCGAAAGGAGAATGAGATGGCAGCAACTGAGACGGTAATGACAGACAGATCTCTCGATGAACTCGGTCCGGTCGACTACCTCGTGGTCGAGTTTCCAGCGGGGGCGAGCAACTTCACCGGCGAGATGGCGAAAGAGCTGCTCGCGCTGGTCGACTCCGGAACCATCCGCGTGATCGACGTACTGATCCTGACCAAGAACGAGCACGGTTCCGTCGAGCCGATGGAGCTCTCCGACATCGGCGAGCTCGGAGAGCTAGAAGCAGTCGAGGCGCAGCTGGCTGACCTGTTGGCCGAGGAAGACGTCGTGAACCTCGCGGCTGCCATGGAGCCCGGAAGCACGGCCGGCGTGCTCATCTGGGAGAACCTGTGGGCTGCGCCATTCGCATCGGCGGCGCGACGTTCGGGTGGCCAGCTGATCGCCAACGGACGGATTCCCATTCAAGCGATCATCGCCTCCATCGAGGCCGATGAAGCAGCCGCGACCGAAGGAGAATGAAATGCCTCTGAGAGCAGCACGCGTCGGCAGAGTCGGTGTCATCGGCCATCCGGTCGCGAAAACCGCGGTGGTGGCCAGGGCCGTCACGCCCGGCCCAGCGCCGGTAGCAAGGACCGCAGTGGTGGCCGCGGCCGTTACACCTGGACGGGGTCGCCGCCGGCGAATCTAACGCTGCCTCGTGCCGCGAGCTCGCCGTTTGAGCGTTCGGCGGCTCAGTCGCTGGTCATTTGGTCGATGCAGACCGTCATCGCAAGGACGAGTGCGTCGTCCTCGCCCGGGGCGATCTCGATCCCATAGGTGTCCCTGATCCGGAACCAGCGCTTCGAGACCTCGGCCACCCTGTCACCGCCGCGCTCGATCTTGTACTCGTGGTCGACGACGTTCCCTTTGGCCTCCATGTCCTCACCGCCGTCAACGCTGATGGAGAAGCGGTCGCGCAACGGGCTGATCATGGCCTTCTTGATCGTCGCCACGGTCTGGCCGTCGCGCTCGACCTCCATCGTGTCGCGGACGCGCAGCTTCTTCTCCTGGACTGAAAAGAGCTCGGCGCCGGAGGTGTCCTCGAGCACGAGCGTGTCCCGGACGCGCAGTGCCTTTCCGTCGACCTTGAACGCTCGCTCGTCCTCCTCGTTCTCGATCCAGTAATCGTCGCCGATCGAGAACAGCTTCTCGCGCATCCGGTACTTCGTCCCGCCGTCGTCGCGGCGGCCGCGTAGCAGCGGCATTTCCTCCTCCTTGTCGGTTGGCGAATCCTCGTTTCGGACGTTTGCAAATCCAACTAGCCCGCCGGCTCGGTGGAGGCGTTCTCGATCTCTCGATCGGCGTGCCGCAGCCCGGCCGCCCACCGGTGCGGCCGCTGCTGCGGAGCCGGGACGGCTTCGAACGCGGGCACGGCATGGCGCGGGTGGGCCGCGAACCAGGCTGCGTAACGCCGGGCGAGCGGCGTGGCGCTCACGCCGTGCAGGAGCACCGAGAGCGCGACGGTGAGGAAGATCGTGTTCAACAAGACCGACTCGTGCGCGAGGTTGGCATCCTCGACCAGGATCACGGCGAAGACGATCGACGCCAGTCCCCGCGGTCCGAACCAGCCGAGGAAGGCGACCGTCGGCGGCCTCGCGCCCGACGCGAGCATTGCCAGGGCGACGGGAACCATCCTGACGACAGTCAAGCTCAGGAGTGCATAGAGAACGACAGCGCCCGAGAGGTCGTGGAGCACCGGTACGAGCATGACAGCGGCGAAGAGAACGAACGTGACCGCACCGAGCAGGCCGCCGGTCTCCTCGAGGAAGAGCGTCACCTCGCCTCCGACCTCGCCACGCAACGCTCCGAAGACGGCGCCGCCGACGAAGGCGGCGATGAACCCGCTGCCGCCCATCCAGACGGCCAGTCCGTACGCGAGCGCAGCCCCTGCGACCGGAACGACCTGCAACCAGATCGGATCGACGAGTCGTCGCGCGACGCCCAGCCTGACCACGGCCGCTGCCCCGAACCCCGCAAGCACTCCTCCAATGATCCCGTAGCCGATCTCCTCGAGGACGAGGTGCACCGCGGCGCCGTGTCCGATCGCCCCCTCGTGCGCCTCGGCAATCGCGATCGCGATCAGAAGCAACGGGACACAGATGCCGTCGTTGAGCCCGCTCTCGACGTTGAGGCCCTGGCGGATGCGCGAGGGAATCCGGGGGTCGGTGACGACTGCCTGCCCGAGCGCAGCGTCCGTCGGTGCGAGGACGATCGCAAGCAGCACGGCCTCGATGAACGCGAGCTGTCCGAACACGGCGACACCCGCGAGAGCGCCGGCCACGATCGTGAGCGGCAGCCCGATCCCGAGCAGGCGAAGGGGCACGACGTATTGTCGGCGAAGCGCTGCGAGCTCGATCCGCGATGCGTCCGAGAAGAGCACGACCGTCAGCGTTGCCTCGGCGACCCAGCGGACGGATTCGCTACGGATCGTCGGGTCAAGCCAACCCAGAACGTCCGTGCTGGCGATGATGCCGCCGGCGACGAACACCATCGCCGGGGTGATCACGGACCCCAAGAGCCGTCGCGAGACCGCCGCGTACGCGAGCACGAGAAGTGCAATCGCGACCAGACCCGAGCCGCCCAACCCTCACGCTCCGCCGGGGAGAACCACGCCGAGTTCAGCGGTCCTCAAGGGCCGCGAACGACCGTGACGAAATCGCCGAGAGCCCATTCGTGGAGGAAATCCTCGCCCTCGCCCACGCGTACCTTGCACGGACGATCGTCGGCGTGCGCTCGATGTCTCGCACGAGCTTCGCCTCGACAGCCCCGTCTTCGCCGGGAAGATGAAGCACGACCACGTCGCCGATCTCAAGTCGTTGAGCCGGCACCTCGATCGCCACCCGCCAATCCTAGATGCTCCCATTAGCAGCAGCGGGATCTGAACGATGTCCGCCGTGTCTTCAGCTGGGTCGGACGATGCAGCGGAAGCCGATATGGCTCATCCCGCGCCGAGTCGGTCGTCTACGACCTAGAGGGCCGAGGCGGAGCGCTACCACTCCACGCGGCGAGAACGTCTGGCTTAACGTCGCCCCGCCACTTGGGAACAGGTATCTCGGAAACAACGCGACCGCCAGAGGTCATCGACCTCGCCACCGACATCCTCGCTCGCCTGGGCTGGGGCTCCCAACACGCATCGCCGCACCGCGTCGACGAACCAACCGACGCCGTGCCCCATTACGCGCGCGTGGATCGAAACGCTTTCACTTTGGTGGTGCGTGGATCCTTCAGTAGTCGCTTGTACTCGGGCGATTCAACAGCGATCAGCGCGATTTTGCCTTCGCCGTTGTTGTGAATGCCCCACCCGTAGCGCTTTGCCAACGCCGACACGCGAAGGTGCGGGTGGCCCTTGCTCAGGAACTTCTGGCGTTCTTTAGGCCAGCTGGCCTTCGGGATCTCGTGGAGGACGGCGTACACCTCAAATGCGATGTCTTCTTCGGTGTACGTGTACGGATCCTTGAGGAGCAGCTCGTACTCGACCACTGCCTTCGTCTTGTTGCCACCTCTTGCTTGCGGTACTTGACCTTTCGCAGCCGGACAGTCATCGGCGACCTCGATCAGCGTGTCGTAGTAGTTCATGCGGCTTCAGTCTCCCCGAAGAGGCCGCTCGCCGGCTCCGAGCACGACCGGGTAGATCATCAGCCGCAGCTCGTCGACGAGGTCGTTCTCGATCAGCGTGCGGACGAGCCGGACGCTGCCGGCGACGACGATCTTCGCCGTCTAGCTCCTCCTTCACCTTCGAGACCTCCTGCATGACTCGCCCGCAAGCACCATCGAGTTGTTCCAGTCAGCATCCTTCAGAGTCCAGGACACGACGAACTTGGGCATGTCATTCAACCTGTCCGCCAATTCGCCGCTCCGTAGGGGGTCGACTTGGTAGCTCAGGGATGTCCTCGGGCAGCAAACGGGCAGCAAACGCCTGAGATCGTCTCCGCTCAACGCTGCGGAACCAACTTCTGGGGCGACGGCGGGACCGGCGTGGATAGAGCGATCCCACACCGAACGTCGCCGCGGTCGCAAGCTCACGGTCCATTGCTGCGTACCGACGCTTGGTGCAGGCTTGCGGTTGTGGAAGTTCCGGACGTCCATTACGTGCGCAATGGGGGTGTGGCGCTCGCCTACCAGGTGTTTGGAGATGGGCCGGTCGAGCTCGTGTACGCACCGCAATGGATCAACAATCTCGAGGTCGCCTGGGGCAATCCGCTCTTCGCCCGGTTTCTGAATCGGCTCGCATCGTTTGCGCGGGTGGTGTTCGTCGACCGGCGCGGAATGGGGCTCTCGGATCGGCTCTCGGCGACAGACGCGCCGCCGCTGGAGACGTTGATGGAGGATCTTCGAGTCGTCATCGACTCGGCGGAGTTCAAGCGGCCCGTGCTCTTTGGCGGCTCGGACGCGGGCTGCATCTGCGCGCTCTTTGCGGCAACCCACCCCGATCTGACGTCTGCACTGATCGTGTACGGCCCGGAGGCTAGGGGGACTGCCAGCAGCGACTATCCGTGGGCGTGGACGGCGGAAGACTGGGAGGTCTATCTCGCCGAGATGGACGCCGGCTGGGGAACAGACGAGTACACGGGGAGAATGTTTGAGTGGACCGTGCCCTCGGCCAAGGCCGATCCCGAGCAGCGACGTTGGTGGCGGACGATGCACCGGCTGTCGGCGTCGCCGAGCTCGATGATCGCGATCGAGCGGATCTGGGCGGAACTCGACATCCGCCCGGTGTTGCCGACGATCCAGGCGCCGACACTTGTCTTGCATCGCCGGGGCGATCCGGTCGAGAGCGTCGAGGCCGGCCGCGACTTCGCTCAGCGGATCCCCGGAGCGCGATTCGTGGAGCTCGCGGGCGACGACTGGCCTGTATGGGCGGGCGACCAAGGGGAGCTCTTCGATTCGATCGAGTCGTTTCTGCGTGGCATCCGCGAGGAGGAGGCCGAACTCGAGCGCGTTCTGGCGACCGTCCTCTTCACCGACATCGTCGGCTCGACTGAGCAGGCGACGGCCGTCGGCGACCGCGCGTGGAGGGAGCTGCTCGAACGCCATCACACGGTCGTGCGGGCCATGCTCGGGCGTTATCGAGGTGTCGAGCAAGACATCGCCGGCGACGGCTTCTTCGCCACGTTCGACGGGCCCGCACGCGGGGTGAAGTGTGCGCAGGCGATCGTGGATGCGGTCCGGCCGCTCGAACTCGAAGTTCGGGCCGGCCTCCACACAGGCGAAGTCGGCACGACGGGGACGAAGGCTTCCGGGATCGCCGTGAACGTTGCGGCCCGCGTGGCCGCCCTCGCTGGGCCATCGGAGATCCTTGTCTCGCAGACCGTGAAGGACTTGGTCGCTGGATCGGGACTGGGATTCCGCGAGCGCGGCAGCCGCGAGCTCAAAGGCGTCGAAGGAGCCTGGCATCTGTACGCCGTTGCGGAATCCAGGCGCCGCGAGCCTGAGCCCTTCTAGATCGCGACTATTCCGCCTTGACGCCCCGAGGCTCGGGTGACATGACGTGACGAAGTTGTGATTGCGCTCGTCGGTAACACCCGTAAGCTGCTGAGGAGTAGGCTGTTAAGCGTCGCCTTGGTTGCGCGCTTCTCCTGAAGCCCGTTTTTTCGCAGCGGGGCATCGCTCCGGAAGGGAGCACTCATGACGAACACGATTGCCCTGGTCCGCCACGCTGTGGCCGACTTCGACGCTTGGAAGAAGATGTACGACGACTTCGCGCCGATCCAAGCCGAGCACGGCGTACGCGGCCACCAGGTGCTGCGCTCGATCGAGAATCCCAACGACGTCATCGTCACCCACACATTCGATTCGCCCGAGACCGCGCGTGCATTCTTCGCAATGCCCGAGCTGAAGGACGCGATGCGCGAGGGGGGCGTCGACGCTGACGCTGTTGAGATTTCCTACTTCAACGAGGTCGAAGCCGGCGCGCTGGTAGGCGTCTAGTCAGAGCGATCAGCCGGGCCGCGCTGCTCTCCAGGCGTGGTCCGGCTCATCGCTGAGGGTCTCACTCAAAAATCCGCGCGCGCGCCCGCGCCTCCCCGCTCGCGGCAGGGCCTCCGTGCTCGCGGCCTGCGCGGGCAACACGCCGTCCAGCTTGGATTGCTCGTCGAGCTCGACGAGGGACAACTCGACGATCAAGGCCTGGCCACCAAGGTCCCCACCTGACGCTCGAGCCACAACGCGAATCCCGCCCCCATACCTGACTCCACGGCTCTTGAGAGACTGCCCACTATGCGAGTGCACGTGGTCGGCGCAGGACCCGTCGGCCTTCTGCTCACGGCACTGCTCCAGTCGATGGAGGCGCTCTCCGTGCGCCTCTATGAGAAGCGACGCGAGTACACGCGCACCCGCATGGTCCAGCTCGCGCCGTACCTCGTGGCGGATTCAGTCGAGAGCTACCGCACCGATTCCATTGACGGGGACAGCGTCGAGGCTGTCTTCGATCCGGGCGAGCTCGACCGGGGCCTCGCCTTCAGGCAGTCGATTCCCGCGGATCTCATGGCGCTTCTTCAAGGATGGACGCTCGGGTTCTGCCCGCTCAACGCCATCGAGCGCTCCCTCAGCGATCTGATCGATGCGCGCGGGTCAAGCGCACTGCAGCGCACGGCGGCCGTCGTGACGGCGGAGGACGCGATGGCAATGGTCGAGCCGGGCGACCTGCTGATCGACTGCACGGGCGCCAAATCGCTGCTCCGAGATCACCTTGTACCTGGCTCCAGAGAGGTGGATGGAGGCGCGAACACCCTCCTGATCCGACTCGAGTACGCGCTCGTCATCACCTTCCTGTACGGCCAGAAGTACGACTGCAACGAGTTCTGCAAGTACTCCAAGAACATCGAGAACCCGCACTACAAGTTCATTCCGATGGTGCACCGCACGCACTACGACGGCAGCGTCAGCCACGTGACCGGCATCGTCAACATCAGCGCCCGGGAGTTTGAGGCGATGCCGTCCAGATTCGACGGTCAGTGGCTTCGCGGCAACTTCCCCGGCGTCGCTCAGTCGATGGACCGGTTCATCGACAAGATCAAGGAGGAAACTCAGGGCGAGCTACTCGGCGACCTCGAGATCGTGCGGATTCCCCTGGATCTGTACCGGGCCCGCAATGCGACCAGCCGGCAGTGGCTTACAGCAGGCCCCAGCGACCACCCGTTCGCCAGGTCGCCGGTGTTCCTCGCCGGCGATTCGGCCATCGGCTCTCCGTACTTTCAGTCGATTTCGCTCGGTTTCGAGTGTGCGATGTACCTCGCAGGACTCATCGCGCAGCGTGACCTACCACTCAGAGAGATGCTTGATCGCTATGAGCTGTACAGCTACAAGCAGTGGCTTCGCGTCTACATGCGCAGCAAGATGATCAAGCACAACAAGGATCTGTTCGAGTCGCTCGACGACCCGCTCGCGCTCCTCGAAAAGCTGCACATCTACTAGCGGAACTCGTCGAGCTCGGCCGGAACGGAACGACGGATTGATCGCCGCCAGAGACTAGGGAGGTCCCCTGCGCGAGTGTTCCGCAATGTGCCCTGAGCGAGCGGGATCGGGTGAGTGGGGTCTCGGTGTCCGCGTGTCTGCAACGCAGCGCCGCGGTCAGCTGATTCGTGCCGGAAGCTGATCGAGGGCGGCGCGGAGGAACGCGTCGCGGCGCTCCGTGACGGCCGCGGCGTCCAGCGGGCTGCCGTCGCCGGCGAACCCCGGGAGCCACTCGCCGTGCATCACGGTCGGCGTGTTGAGCGCGGCGACGGCATCCCAGTAGGGCACCGCGATTGCCGACCGCCCGGCCTGTCGCTGCCAGCCCTCCAACACATCGGCTGGCGCGTCCTGGCCGTACTTAAGCGCCATCTGCATCCGAAGGCTGCCGAGATCGACTCCCGGATCACCAACCCCGGCCGTCTTCCAGTCGATCAGCGCGACGCAACGATCGCCCTCCCACAACATGTTGCCGCCCCAGACGTCGCCGTGCAGAAACACCGACGGGGCCGCGGGCACGCCATGCGACCTGACCCGCTCGTCGGCCTGCTGCAACAGAGGTGTGGTGGGCATCAAGCCGCGTCGCCGTTCGGCGGCTCGGTCGTCGACGGCGCACGGCCGGGGGCGGTGCGGTAGGTCGGCCTGTGGCGCCAAGACGATGGCGTTAACCCTCGCGATTGCGGCTCCGGCTTCCCGGAGGCGGGCGGCAGAAACCATCGGCGGAGAATCGCTGCAGCCGGACAGGAAGGTCTCCAGGGTAGCCACGGTTCCGCTGGCCCTCCCATCGAGATCGGCAGCGATCAGGCGCGGCCCGGCCAGGCCATGGGTCTCGACCAGCCGAATGGCTCCGGCGTTGGTGATCACCATGCCGTCGGTGATCCAGCGCGGCACCGAGAGCTTCAGGATTAGGTCAGAGACGCCGGTCGACGTTCCTTCGACTCGGAGGCGGAACGTGCCAGAGGGACGGTGGGTGCTGCGGGAGGCGTTCTCGATCGAAACGACGCGCATCCCGCCGACCACTCTGGCCACCCAGCGCAGAACCTGCTCGCTGGGCAACGCTGTGTGCGCTCCCCCATCGCCATCCATGAGAGGCTCAATCGCAGCAGAGCTTATCCGCGATGAGGCAACCACGATCAAGCGGCGCGCTGACGACATTGCATGGGCGAGCGTGCTCTCACTTGAGCCCTGGTTCACGCGCTCGCGCAAGAAGCCGGAGTCCCTTCGTTGCGCCTGTTCGCAACTGAGGCACGTCGCATCCCGCGCTGAGCCCGCAGAAGGCCGCCGGAAGTCCCCGCCCGCACCCGGCAATCCCCGCAAGACAACGGGCGAGAAGACCTGCTCACGTCGGGAATCCCCGCCCACCCCCGCTCAGCCCCGAAACAGCAAGACCGGCCTGTCACGCCGGAGGTCGCGGGTTCGAGTCCCGTCGCTCCCGTCTCCCGATGTACCACCGGCCGAACGCATCGCGTCGTAGGCCGGAAGACTCTGCGGCTTTGGCGTGCAGTGTCGTCGTGGCGCTTGTCGCCGCCAGCTTTGCGTAGCCGCGAGGACCGTCGGCCGCGAACCGTCTCGGTCAGCCTCTGCGCACGTTGAGCGAGTCCGGCTTCGGCCGTCTCGATCTAGCAGCGAACCGATTGTCAGTCCGGGTACTCGTCCTTCCGCCACGAGCGGGGCTCGTCGGACGGCCTTTTCGGGGTGCGCTCGAGCAGGAAGTTGAAGTAGGGCGCGACGAACGGATCGGGCGCCGACACCGTGTACGTGTGGTAGACGGTGCCGTTGTCGCGCGCGAAGGCGATCCAGCTCGGGTTTTCGCGCAGCCCGTCCTTGAGCTCGGCCCCGACCTGGTCCGACCACTCCTCTAGCCAGTCGGGCGGGTTGTCCACCATCTCCTTCAGCTCGGGGACCTGCTGCGCCTGCTCCTCGGTCAGCGCGAGGCCGAAGTCGAACGCGAAGTCCGTGTTGTAGGTCGAGACGTAGGGGAACTGCCAGCCCATCCGCTCCTTGTAGGCGGTGAGACGCTCGATCGGCGCCCGCGAGAAGCAGATCAGGGTCACGTCGCGGTGGTTCAGGTGGATGAGCCCGCCGTCGAGGCCGTCCGCGAGGCTCGTGCACCCGGGGCAGGCGCCGTTGTCGTAGTCGGGCCCGAACATGACGTTGTAGGCGAGGAGCTGTGAGCGGCCGTCGAACAGCTCCGCGAGCGTCTTCTTGCCCTCCTCGGTGTCGAACTCGTACTCCTTCTCAACCGGCACCCAGGGGAGATCTAGTCGCCTCTTCTTGATCTCCTCGTTTCCCTGCGCCTGCTCGGCCTCGAGCTTCGCGAGCTCGTCCCGGGCCGCCTGCCATTCCTCGCGGGTTCCGATCTTGTGCTCAGGCATCTCGCCTTCCTCCTCTCGAACTCGGACGCTACGTCGATCGGGAGTTAGACCGTTTCCGCTCGACGAACTCATCGCGGCATGATGGCCGATTGTGTCGTGGTGTCTCGCTGCAGCTCGTCCTCCGGGCGGCTGGGAGCGCATGACGAGTGCCCCCACGGACTGCCGCGTGCGCTGTCCGTAGGGGCCTGGAGCGGCGGTCGTGTCCTAGCCGTCGCTCTCGATCTTCTTGCCGGAGGGTGAGAGCGCATCCCAGCCGCCGCCGAAGTCGTTCGAACCCTCGCCGTTGGTCTGGCCGCGCTTCGTGTCCCGCAGGAAGCGGTAGAGCGGGTGTCCGGCGTAGGTCACCTGCCTGGTGCCATCGGCGCGCCGGATCGTGCCGAGCAGCGCGCGCCGCGCGCCGTTGGTCGCGATCGGCTTCCCGTGCGTGAGCAGCGGCGGCCAGTAGACCGCGCAAGCTCCGGAGCAGGCGCTGTGACGCCGCCGATCCTTCTCGAACAGGTAGAGCGTGCGCCCACGCCCGTTGACGATGATCCGACCCAAGCCGGTCCGTGCCGTCGAGACGGTCGCCGGGCGCGATCCGGAACCTTCGGCGGCAACGGCCGCGCTCAAGCCGGCGAGCGATAGAGCGGCCACTGCGACAGTGAGCAAACCGATGGCCTTCATGTGAGCTCCTCTCCGGTCCTTCGTACCTCGTCTTCGTGTTTTCAGGTACGGCGACGGAGTGGATCAGGATCGGTAACCGAGGAGCCTTAACGGCGCCTTAACTGGCGGCAGCAACAACACCGCAGCGCCGAACGGTTCGTCGTCGTGCTCGGGCCGCTGCTCTAGGCCCGGTCGAGGCGGCCGCGGCCGTGTGACGACGACGCGAAGAGCGAGATCCCGATCGCCGCCAGGGCGACCGCGACCAGGAAGCGGACGAGCCACCCGGCGTCGAAGACGTTGGCCAGGATGCCGCCGAGCAGGCTCGCCGCGATGCCTATGAGCGCCGTCGGCAGCAACCCGATCTCCTGCCTCCCGGGCAGCACGAGCCGCCCGAGCGCGCCGATGATCAGCCCCGTGACCGCGAGCCAGACGAGCTCGAACGCCAGGCCGATCAGCGTCCCGGCGAGCAGCAGCGCCAGGATGACGACGATCAGGATCACGACGACTTCCACGACGCGGACGCTACCGGACGATCGTGACCGGCACTTCGGCAGTCACGCGAGGGTGAGCGCCGGCTCGAGCTCGAGGAACCGACCGATCCGTTCCGCCTCGAGGTCGAGGTCGGCGCGCTCCGCACGCGTGAGCCGTCGGGCGGGATCGACTCGGAGCTCGAGCCGCTTGCCGTGCTTCTTGCGCTCCCACAGCCCTGCTGTCAGGCCGTCGATCACGACGGCGCGTATGCCTGCCGGCCCCTCGTAGCGGCCTCGGCCGTGGGCGGCGATCTGCGCTCTTACCGACTCCGTCACGAGCTGCTCGCGCTCGCGGAAGCCCATTACGTACGGGTCGTACTCGGGAAGCAGCCGCACGCGCGGTCGCGCATTCGGGAACGCCGCGTCTTCCGGGAGGACGTATGCCCGGTGACCCTCGACGTCTACCTCCTCGAGGCCGCCCACGACTGAGTCGAACAGCTCTCGCGCGCCGGCGACCTTGAACCGCGGCGACGCGAACCAGTCCCGGAAGTCGGCCGGCCGCGCCGGTCCGTACGCGCGCAGGAACCGTCGGGAGACCTCCATGAGCGCGCGTCGCTCGTCCACCTCCTGCCAGCCGTCGATCCACTGATCCGGCCGTACGAGCGTGATCTTCGCTCCCTGCGGCGGCCCCTGGCAGAGCTCGGCGAGGAAGAACGCGAAACCCGAGAGCAGCCGCTGCCGGGGACGGGAGCCGACGCGCTTCACCACCTCCTCGGTCAGCTCCTCACGCGTCAGGCAGCGGCCGTCGAGAGCGCCCCAGACCGCCTTGCGGGTCGCGTGCACCTCGTCCGCGCCGAGCGGCGGGTGGACGACGCCGGCCGGATCCCGCCATTCGGCCAGCTCCGCGGTGGGGCCGGCGACCGCTCGCCGGGCCGCCAGCCACAGCGCCAGCTCGCCGGCGGGATGGAGATGAAGCGTTCCACGCACCGTCCAGGCCTTGACGAGGGTCCGCCGCTCCCAGAGCGCCTCGCGAACGTCGCCCCGCGTGACCCCGTCGACGCGCGCCGCGAGCTGGAGCTCGGCAGATGCCTGGACCTGTGCGTGCAGCCCGCAGGTGTCCCGCGCGACGTCCACGAGCCGCTCCGGGCTCGCACGGTCGACCAGCGAGGAGCGCGTCAGCCGGCGTGCCCGAACCTCCTCCCAGGTCGCCGACACCATTCGCGCCGCGGCGTCGCTCGGCTTCCTACGGCTTCGCGGGCAGCGACCTCGCGAAGGCCACCCCGCGCTGCACCCAGGGCGCGAGGTCGTCGTCCTGCTCGACGTCCTCTGCCTGCACCCGCAGCCACCCCGCCATCGCCCGCCCGCGCATCTCCATCGGCTCCGCCGGCGTCGTCTCGACGAGCTCCGCGGACTCCGCCGGGTCGACGCGCACGAGGATCCCTCCCTGGCCGCTCGCACCGACCGCCATGTTCCCGTTCACCATGAACGAAAGGCCGCCGAACATCGTCTTCTCCGTCACGCCCGCCTCGCCGGCGACGAGGTCGCGGATCCGGGCGGCGAGCGCTTCGTCGTACGCCATCGCCCGGCGATACTAGACGGGTGACCACCATGGCGGACCTCGACGAGCTCGCGCTCGCCCTGCCGCAGGTGACGAAGGAGCTCTCGGAGGACGGACGGCCCGCGTACAAGGTGCACGGCAAGCTCTTCTGTTGCCAGCGCGGCCGGCGGCCGGACGCCGTCGACGACAACGGCGAGAGGCTCGGCGACGTGCTCATGTTCCGCGTCGCCGACCTCGACGTGAAGGAGCTGCTGCTCTCGGATACGCGCGGGATCTACTTCACGACGCCGCACTTCGACGGCTACGCCGCGGTGCTCGTGCGCATCCCGAATCTCGCGCGCCTCGACCGCGACGAGCTCCGGGACCTCGTCGAGGAGGCGTGGCTGACTCGCGCCCAGAAGCGCGTGGCGAAGGCCTGGCTCGCCCAGAACGAGTCGACCTAGCCGCACGCTGTCGAATTCGGTGCGCCGCGGGAGGACTCCCGCAGCAGCCAAGCGCCGATGAAGGCGACCCAGGCGAAGATCGCCACGGTCCCTGCCCGCGTCGCGGCGCCGTCCCCGACCGCGGAGAAGGCCGCGTTCGCGAGCAGGATCGCCGGGAGCGCGGCGAGGCTCGGCAGCCAGGCGCCGCGCCAGCCCGCGATCCGCCGGAACGCGAAGGCGCAGACGAGCGGCGCGAGCAGCAGCGCCCCGGCCGTGATCGCTGACTCGACCTTGTGGGCGTGCGAGTGCCACGAGTCGTTCGTGCAGGCGGCGTCGATCCCGCGGCAGTCGAGGCGGAAGAGCCCGTCGAGGAAGCCGCCCGCGCCGGCGAGGAGCAGCGCGGCCGCACCGAGGCGGCCGAGCAGGTCGGGGCTGAGCGCCTGCCAGAGGCCGAGCGCGAGCGCGACGACGAACAGCCCGGTCAGGTTGGCTCCGACCTGGTTGTAGAGCCAGGCGCTGTTCGCCGTGACCGCGCCGAGGTCGGAGATGTCATCGCGTGCCGCGCTGTAGGAGGCCGGCTGAGCGAAGCCGCCCGCGATCCAGCCGACGTTGGCGGTGACGAAGGCGAGGACGCCGCAGACCCCGGCGACAGGGCCGAAGGGCCCGGACGACACGCCTACCTGGCGGCGCGGAAGCCGAGGTCGAGCAGCCGGCGCGCGTCCGCGGGCGCGTTCGCGTCGTGCAGCACGATGGCGACGACGGTGCGGCCGCCGCGGGTGGCGGAGGCGACGAGGCAGTGGCCGGCGAGCGTCGTCCAGCCGGTCTTCACGCCGTCCGCGCCGCGATAGGTCCCGATCAGCGGGTTCTTGTTGACGTAGACCTTCTCGTAGGTGGGCGCCGACCAGCGGATGCGGGCGATGCGCCTCCGTACGATCGCGCGGAAGCGCGGCTCGCGCAGGGCGACGCGCGTGAGAGCGCCGAGGTCCCACGCGCTCGAGTAGTTTCCGGCGTCGATCACGCCGCTGGGCGTCGAGAAGTGGCTGTCGCGCAGGCCGAGGGCACGCGCCTCCGCGTTCATCTGCGCGACGAAGGCGCCGCGCGTGCCCGCCGTCGCGAGCGCAAGCGCAGCGGCGTCGTCGTTGCCGGAGTAGAGGAGCAGGCCGTAGAACAGCTTCCACGCGCGGACGCGCTCGCGCGGGCGGAGGCCTTCCTTGACGAGCGGCACACGTGTGGCGGCCGGAGCGACTCTCACGACGGCGTCCGGCCGGAGCCGGCGCAGCGCGAGCAGCGCCGTCATGATCTTCGTCGTCGAGGCGACCGGCAGCCGCTCGTGCGCATGACGCGCCCATAGGACGCGGCCGCTGCCGGCGTCGAAGACGATCGCGGCCCGCGCCGAGACGCGCCGCCCCGGTGAGGCGGCCGGGCCCCGCGTCCAGAGCAGCGCCTCCGGTTGCGCCCGCTTCGGCGCCGGGGCGGCGGTCATGGGCGCCGGCGCCGATTGGGCCGCCGGCGTGGCGCGGGCCGACGAGTGCGTCCGCAAGACGACGACCGCCGCCGTTCCCGCGGCGAGCGCGGCGAGCACGAGCGCCGCCGCTCGAGCGCGGCCGCGCCGCCGCCCGCGGCGGACGACCGGCGTCAGCACGTTGTTCGGAACACGCGGCTCGTTCGCCACGGCGCCGAACGTACCACCCGCGCCGGGACTTGCAATTCCAGTGTCGGCGAAACTATTCTTTAGCCGTGACTAAACCACGAGTGACGCGGCGCCAGCTGCTGGCGGCAACCGCGCCCGCCGTCGCGGCGGTGCCGTTCGCCAAGCTGGCGCTGGACAGGCCCGCTCGAGCCGCGACGCCGCACGTGCACCACCCGGGGATGGCGATGGACGCATCCACGCACGCCGCGATGAGCGGCCACGAGGTTCCGGCGCCGGGCGGTCCGAAGGCACTCGACGCGCTCCTCCACCCGCCTGGGGCCCTCCCGCACAAGCCCGGACGCGTGCGCGAGTACACGGTCACGGCGGTCGACCGCGAGATCGAGATCGCAAAGGGCGTCTTCTTCTCCGCGTGGACGTACAACGGCACCGTCCCGGGCCCCGTGATCCGCGCGACGGAAGACGACCTGCTGCGCGTCAACTTCACCAACGGCGGCTCGCACCCCCACACGATCCACTTCCACGGCATCCACCCGGCCGACATGGACGGCGTCTTCGAGGTCGTCGAGCCGGGCGGGAGTCTCACGTACGAGTTCCCCGCGCGCCCGTACGGGATGCACCTCTACCACTGCCACTCGACCCCGCTGAAGAAGCACATCGCCAAGGGCCTCTACGGAGCCTTCATCATCGATCCTCCGGAGCCGCGTCCGCCCGCGCAGGAGCTGGTGATGGTCCTGGGCGGCTTCGACAGCGACGGCGACGGTGCGAACAACTTCTACGGAGTCAATGGGCCTGCCTTCTACTACGCCAGGTATCCGATCCGCGTGCGCCGCTCGCAGACGGTGCGCATCTACCTGGCGAATCTGACCGAGCTCGACCCGATCAACTCGTTCCACCTGCACGGCGACTTCTTCCGCTACTACCCGACGGGCTCCGGCGACCACTTCGAGTACACCGACACGGTCATGCTCTGCCAGGGCCAACGTGGAATCGTCGAGATCGACTTCGCGCACACGGGGCGGTTCATGTTCCACGCCCACCAGTCGGAGTTCACCGAGCTTGGCTGGATGGGGTTCTTCGAGGTCGTCGACTGATGGACTCGGCGGCGCAGGGTGTCCCACGCGCGTGGCGGTTCTGGGCGCTCCTGCCGCTTTTGCTGCTCGTCGGCGCGATTGCGGTCTTCGCCGCGAGCGGCACGTCGCTGCTCGACCTCGTCGGGCGCGCGCCTCCGCCGGCCGACCAGTTCGACATCGGGCGGGTCGAGTTCAAGCCGGGGGAGATCCGGATTCGGGTGACGAACCCCCAGCGGCAGGAGCTCACGCTCGCGACGGTCACGGTCGATGACGCGATCGTCCCGTACAGCCTCGACGGGCCCGCCACGCTCGGCCGGTTGCGCTCGAGCACGGTCGTCGTCCCGTTCCAGTGGGTCGAGGACGACCCCTACACGGTCGGTGTCACGAGCTCGAGCGGGATCGAGACGACCTTTGGCGTCCCCGCCGCCGTCGAGTCGCGTGGCCCGTCCCCTCGCGGCTTCCTCGGCTACGCGGTGATCGGCTTTCTGGTCGGCATCGTGCCGGTCGCGCTCGGCCTCGGCTGGCTGCCCTCGCTCCGGGGCAGCGGTACCGCCTGGGTCGCGGCGTTCATGGCGCTGACCGCCGGCTTGCTGAGCTTCCTCGCGCTCGACGCCCTGACCGAGGCGCTCGACCTGCAGGCCGGCCTCCCGAGCGGCTTCCAAGGCCCGGGGCTGATCCTGCTCGGCGTCGCGGCGAGCTACCTCGGGCTGACCTTCGTCGCCCAGCGCTTCTCCGCCGCCGGTGGGCGCGAGCGCAGCGCACCCCTCGAGGGGGTCGCGCTGGCGACGCTGGTGGCGATCGGGATCGGGCTGCACAACCTCGGTGAGGGGCTCGCGGTCGGCTCCTCGATCGCCCTCGGCGAGCTCGCGCTCGGCACGTTCCTGATCGTCGGCTTCATGGTGCACAACGTCACCGAGGGCCTCGGGATCGCCGCCCCGATCGCGGACGGGGCGCGGGTGAGCCTCGCCAGGCTCGCGGCGCTGGCGCTCGTTGCGGGCGCGCCGGCGATTGCCGGCGCCTGGATCGGCGGCTTCATCACGAGCGACGTCCTCGGCGTGCTCTTCTTCGCGCTCGCGGTTGGCGCGGCGCTGCAGGTCGTCGTGGAGGTCGGGCGCTACGTGGCGCGACGCGCGCCCGGCGGCCTGCGCTCCGGGCCTGTGATCGGCGGTTACCTCGCGGGGATTGCCGTCATGTACGTCACCGGCCTGCTGGTGGCCTGAGCATGCCGGGGCTCGACGACCTCAGCGACGCGCTGCAGGACTACCTGCGCGAGATCTACAAGCTGCAGGCGGAAGGCCCGCGGGTGAAGACGACGACGCTGGCGCGGCGGATGGGCGTCAAGCCGCCGTCCGCGACTGCGATCGTGAAGAAGCTCGCTGCGCGGGGGCTCGTCGACCACCAGCCCTACCGCGGCGTCCGGCTCACGCCGCACGGTGAGCGCCTCGCGCTGGAGATCCTCCGCCACCACCGACTGCTCGAGCTCTACCTGGCGCAGACGCTCGAGCTTGGCCTCGATGCCGTCCACGCAGAGGCGGACCGGCTCGAGCACGTGCTCTCGGAGACGCTCGAGGAGCGCATCGACGAGGCCCTCGGCTCGCCGACGGAAGATCCGCACGGCGACCCGATCCCAGACTCCGCCCTGAGGATGCTCCCTCCGCGGACACGGCGCCTGACGGAGCTCCGGCCTGGTGATCGCGCGACGGTGCAGAGGATTCCCGACGGTGACGGCGAGGTGCTCCGCTACCTCGCCGAGCTCGGGCTCGTGCCCGGACGGCAGGTCGAGCTCATCCGGGTGGAGCCCTTCGGCGGCCCTCTCACCGTGCGCGCCGGCCGGCGAGCGGCGATCTCGCCCATGCTCGCGGCCGAAATCCGTGTCGTGCATGAGTAGGCCCTTCCTGCTCGTCCAGCTGAGCGACCCCCACATCGGAGCGTCGTGGGCCGAGGGCGATCCGGTCGCGGGGCTCGCGGCTGCGATCGACGGCGTGCTCGCGCTCGACGACCGTCCCGACGCCGTGCTCGTGACGGGCGACCTCGCCGACCACGCCGCCGACGACGAGTACGAGCAGGTTCGCGCGTTCCTGAGTCGGATCGACGCGCCCGCGTACGTCCTGCCCGGCAACCACGACGATCGCGACGCACTTCATCGCCATTTCCAGACACCGGGTGCGGGAGGGCGGCCGGTTCGGTACGCCGTGGACCTCGGCCCTCTTCGGCTCGTCGCCCTCGACACCACCGTCCCTGGAGAGGATGGCGGCGAGCTCGACCGGGAACAACTCGGGTGGCTCGACACGACCCTCGCGGCGGCGCCCGGCGCGCCCACAGTCGTGGCAATGCACCACCCGCCGCTTGTCGTGGGGATCCCGGCCTGGGACGCGATCGGGCTGGCGCCCGCGGCTCGTCGGTCGCTGGGCGAGCTCCTCGGCCGCCATCCGCAGGTGCAACGCGTCGTCGCAGGCCACGTCCACCGTGCGATTGCGGCAGAGCTCGGCGGCCGGTCCGTCATGTCTGTGCCGAGCACGTACGTGCAGGGGCTGCTCGACTTCGGCGCGATCGAGCTCGAGCTCTCCGACGACCCGCCCGGCTTCGCAGTGCACGCGCTCGTCGACGGCGTGCTGGTCTCCCACATCCAGCCCGTGCGCCCCTGAAGCGTCAGTCGATCAGCTTGCGCTCCATCGCGTGGATCGCGATGCGCCAGAGCGCAAGAGCCCAGATCACGAGCACGGCGACGCGCAGGAGGTCGGTCCAGCCCTCGAAGCCGAAGACCGCGTGGCGGACGAGCTCGACGCACTGGTGCAGCGGGTTCAGCTCACCGAGGATCTGCGCCCAGCGCGGGAGCTGGTCGAGCGGGAAGAAAGTGCCGGCGACGAGGAAAAGCGGCGTCAGGACGGCGCTGACGACGTAGTTGAAGTTCTCGAAGGACGAGGCGAAGCCGGCGATCATGATCCCGAAGCAGCCCCAGCCGTAGCCGGCGAGCCAGCCGATGAACGGCACCGTCAGCATCCCCCACGACGGGTCGAGCCCGAAGAACATCGCGACGATCATCGGGACGCAGCCGTAGACGCCGGCCCGGGTCGCGATCCAGACCGCCTCGGCCGTGACGAGCTCCTCGGTGTCGACGGGAGCCGCGAGGATCGCGTCGTAGGTGCGCTGGAACTTGTACTTGACGAAGGTGCCGAACATCGCCGGGAAGGCCGACGAGAAGAGCACCGCGGTGGCCACGGTCCCGGTGCCGACGAACTCGACGTAGGGGTAGCCGCCGATCGTGCTCACGAGCGAGCCGAAGCCGAACCCGAAGGCGATCAGGTAGATCGTCGGCTCGACGGTCGAGGAGAAGGTGCTCGCCTTCCAGTACGACGAGAAGTTGACGATCTCGCGCACGAGCACGCCGGTCAGCGCCGGCCGCTCGAGGCGGCCAATGCCTCTGGCCTCGACGGCGTTCACTCGATCTCCTCGCCGGTCAGCAGCACGAACACGTCCTCCAGGTTGGCCGGACGCCGCTCGCCCTCGAAGCCGCGGCCGTCGCCGTCGACGCCGAGGATCGAGATGCTCGTCCCGGTCCGGCGCGTGCGCAGGCCCGCCTCCGCCGCCTCCGCCTGCACCTCCGCGAGCCTCGCCGGCGGCCCGTACACCTCCAGCGCCTCGCCGCCCGCGTGCTCGCGCACGAGCTCCGACGGCCGCCCGACGGCCACGCCCTTGCCGTGCGACATGATCAGCACGGTGTCGGCGAGCCGCTGCGCTTCCTCGATGTAGTGCGTGGACATCAGGATCGTCGTCCCCTGCGAGCGCAGCGCGTCGATCAGCGCCCAGAGCTCCTGGCGCACCTGCGGGTCGAGGCCGACAGTCGGCTCGTCGAGCAGCACGAGGCGCGGCCGGTGCACGAGCGCCCGGGCGATCAGCAGCCGCCGCCGCATCCCGCCCGACAGCTTGTCCACCTTCTCGTGGCGCCGGTGCGCGAGCTTCGCAAGCTCGATCGCGCTCTCGATGGCCTCGTGCCGCTCGTGCCGGCCGATGCGGTAGAGGTGCGCGAAGACGAGCAGGTTCTGCTCGACCGTCAGCGTCACGTCGAGGTTGTCCAGCTGCGGTACGACGCCGCACTCGGCGCGGGCGGCCTTCGAGTCGTCCGGGAGCCTGTGCCCGAGCACCTCGAGCTCGCCCTCATCGGGGATCGCCTGCGCCGTCAGCAACCGCATCGTGGTCGACTTGCCGGCACCGTTCGGGCCGAGCAGGCCGACGCACGTGCCGACGGGCACGTCGAGGTCAAGGCCGTCGACGGCCGTGATCTGGCCGTAGCGCTTGACGGCGCCGCGCAGGCGGATGGCGAGCTCCCCGCTCACGACCTCCAAGCTAGAGGATGGCGCGCGGGTACGTCTTCGCGGCGGCGACCGCGGTCAGAACGAGGAACCCGGCCACGACCGCGAAATCGAGCCAGAGGGCGCCGCCGGCCGAGATTCCGAGCAGCAGGTCGCGCATCCCGTGCACCTCGTAGCTGAGCGGGTTGGCGTGCGCGACGACGCGCAGCCAGGCCGGCATGATCGCGAGCGGATAGAGGGCGCTCGAGGCGAAGAAGAGCGGCATCACGACGAGCTGGCCGATGCCCATGAAGCGCTCGCGCGTCCGGACGAGCGCCGCGAGGATCATCGAGAGGCAGGCGAACGCCCCGGTCCCGAGCAGGAGCAGCACGACCGCGCCGACCACGCGCGGCACGCTCCAGCGGATCGCGATGCCCGCGACCGCGATCACGCAGAGGAGCACGATCGCCTGCGCCAGGGCGCGGATCGCCGCGCCGGAGGCCTTGCCGAGCACGATCCCGAGCCGGGGCAGCGGCGTCGCGAGCAGGCGCTGAAGCTGCCCGACGTCGCGCTCCCAGATCACGCCCAGGCCGAAGAAAATCGCCACGAAGAGCGCGGCCTGCGCCATCACACCGGGCGCGAGGTAGGCGCGGTAGTCGCCGGAGCCGCCGGAGAGCGTGTGGTTGTGCTGCAGCGCGGTGCCAAAGACGAACAGCCAGAGCAGCGGCTGGACCGACCGGGTGAAGATGTCGAGGTGGTCGTGCCGGAGCTTGCGCAGCTCCGCCCAGCCCATGGCGAGGGTGCCGTCGCGCAGCCGAGCCGCGTGCACGGGAAGCAGCCTCAGCGCGGAGTCACGCGAGGCGGCGCGAGCGCCTGCGGCCTGCGCGGACATCTCTGAAGCTCCCTCCTTCCTCGAGCCTGCCGCCGGTGACCTCCGTGAAGACGTCCTCGAGATTCCGCATGCCGAAGCGGCGCCGCAGCTCAGCAGGCGACCCGAGTGCCGCGATCGTCCCGCGGTCCATGATCGCGAGCCGCTCGCACTGGCGCTCCGCCTCCTCCATCTGGTGGGTGGTGACGAAGATCGTCGTGCCGGCCTCCGCACGCAGCAGCTGCAGCCGCTCCCAGATCAGTCGGCGCGCGGTCGGGTCGAGCCCGGCGGTCGGCTCGTCCAGGAAGAGTACGGCAGGCTGCTTGAGCAGGGCCGTCGCGATCTCGAGGCGGCGCAGCATCCCGCCCGAGAGCGTGCGCCCGAGCCGGTCGAGGAACGAGCCGAGCTGCATCGCCTCGACGGCCTCTTCGATCCGCTCGCGCCGCTCGCGCCGCGGCACTCCGGTGGCGCGGCCGTAGAACTCGAGGTTCTCGTGGGCGGTGAGCGCACCGTCGATCGAGATCGCCTGCGGGACATAGCCGATCGACTGGCGAACGGCGAGCCCGTCGCGGACGACGTCGTGGCCCGCGACGAGCGCCGTTCCCTCTCCCGGCTTCAACAGCGTCGTCAGGACGCGAATCGTGGTTGTCTTCCCGGCGCCGTTCGGGCCGAGCCAGCCCGAAAGCCTCGCCGGCCGCGACGTCGAAGGTGATCCCCGCGACGGCCTCCATCTCGCCGAAGCGGACGACGAGCCCCTCGACGAGGACGACCTGCTCGGCGCGCTCCTCGGCACGCGCCAGTGCGCTCACCGTGCGACCAGCTCCTCGCTGCGGACGCGCAGCACGAGTGCGGCCTTTGCCGTCAGCTGCACAAGCTGCGCCCGCTCGTCCGGCTCGAGCGCCTCGAGCACGTCGCAGAAGAAGAGCAGCCGCTGCGCCGCGACGCCGGCCGTCAGCTCCGCGCCTTCGGCCGTGAGGTCGACGACGATTGCGCGCCGGTCGCCCTCTGCGCCGTGCCGCTCCGCCAGCCCGAGCTCCTCGAGGCGGTCGACCATGCGCGTCGCGGTCGTGTCGTCCACCCCGACGCGATCGGCGAGCTCGCCGATGCGCAGGCCGCCGCTCTCGCCGATCAGCGCGAGCGCGCGCAGCTTGCTCGGCGTCAGCTTCGTCCCGAGCTCGGGGTGAAGCGACGCGTGGAGGCGGCGGCTCGCGAGGATCGTCCCGAGTTCTCGCCAGCAGGCCGACAGCTCGGCGGCCAGCGGCTTGAGCTCCCGCCTCGACATATCTGCAAGATACAGAAACTGGTTTTTGCACGGAATTCTTTACAGGAGCCTTACCCACTCCGTTCACACGGGAGCGATCATCGAGAGGTGACAAAGCTCGCATGCATCGCAGCTGCCGCGGTGACGGGCGCGACTGCGTTCTTCACAGCGTCGGCGACGGCCTCACCGTCCGTCCGCTACGGCGTCCAGGACGGCACCTACCTCTCGGCTGGCCCACGGCTCGAGGAGCGGCTCTCCACGCTCGACCGGCTGGGCGCGAAGCTCGTGCGCTACATGGTCAACTGGCGGCAGATCGCACCGCGGAAGCCGCGGCACCCGGCAAACCCCGGCGACCCCGCCTACGCCTGGAGCAGCGCCGACGCGGTGCTGGGCGCGCTCCGCGCGCACCGGATCGAGGTGCTGGCGACGCTCTACCGCACACCGACGTGGGCCAGCGCCCGGCGGCGTCCGCGCGACGTCCCGTCGAGGAGCTCCTCGCTGGCGGCTTTCGCCCTTGCGGTCGCGCGGCGCTACCCCTGGCTGCGGCGCTGGGAGGTCTGGAACGAGCCCAACCTGAGCACCTTCCTGCTCCCGGTCTCGCCACGCCTCTACGTCCAGCGCCTGCTGAACCCGACCTACGTCGCGCTGCACGCCGCCAACCCTGCGAACCGCGTCGCGGGCGGCGCGACCTCGCCGCGCGGGACCTCGACCGGCCTCTCACCCGTCGCGTTCATGCGCGGCATGCGCGCCGCACACGCGCGTCTCGACGTCTACTCGCACCACCCCTACCCGGTGACGCCGGGCGAGCGGCCGTTCGGCTTCGCGCACGGCGTCTGCCGCTTCTGCAAGGGCGTGCTCACGCTGGCGAACCTGCCGACGCTCGTGCGCGAGGTGAAGCGCGACTTCGGGCGCAAGCGAATCTGGCTGACCGAGTACGGTAACCAGACGAACCCGCCCGACCCCTTCGGGGTCTCGTGGGCCCGGCAGTCGCAGTACCTCGCCGACGCGGCCCTCCGGGTGGAGACCTCGCCGCTCGTCGACATGCTCGTGCAGTTCATGGTCGAGGACGAGCCGCGGCTGGGCGGCTGGCAGAGTGGCCTGTTCACTGCGGGCGGGGTCGTCAAGCCGTCGTTCAACTCCTTCCAGCTCCCGATCGCGGAGGCCGCGCGGCGCGGCCGGCGGACGACGATCTGGGGCCAGGTGCGCCCGGGATCAGGGCGGAGGCAGTACGTGCTGCAGCGCCGCTGGGTGGGCCGGTGGCTCCCGGTCGGGCGGCCGGCGCTCACGGACGGCCGCGGCTCCTACCGGCGGGTCGTCTACGCATCCGTCGGAGCGCGGTACCGCATCCTCTGGCTGCCCTCGAGCACGGCCAGCCGGGCGATCACCGTGCGCTGAGCAGCTCAGCGCTCGTACAGGCCGGGAACGACCTCGCGCCAGGGCGTGCCCGCTTCGACGTCGACACCCGGGCGCACCGGCACGGCGACGAGCACGTCGCCTGCGCGCGCGAAGGCGCACAGGCCGTCGCCTTCGACCGGCTCGTACGAGCCTGTGAAGGCCTCCGGACGGCGCGCGCGGAGCGAGAGCGCCTGCTGCGTGAGGCGCAGCTTCGGGTCGTCTGCCGTGCCGAGCAGGCGCCGGCGCAGCTCCCAGGCGACGCGCCGGCGGTTGTCGGGATCGACCAGCGCGAGCGTCTCGAGCTCATCGCCCTGGTAGAGGTCAGGAATGCCCGGGCTCGTGAGCTTCAGCAGCGTCTGGCCGAGCGAGATCTGCTGCCCGAGCGGCCGCAGCCGCTCGACGAACTGCTCCACCTCGCGGCTCTCGAGCAGCCGCCGCCCGTACTCCTGCACCCGCCGCTCGGCAGCCTCGTTCGGCTCGGTCCAGCCGGAGGAGCGCTTGCCCTCGCGCAGCGCCTTCTCCACGTACCCATCGAGCCGCACCGCCTCGAGCGGCCATGCGCCGACGACCGTCTGCAGGACGTGGTACTCGTCCTCGCCCTCGACCGCGAGCGACCGCACGAGCTCCGCCCATTCGTCCGGGATCCACGTCAGCGCCGCGAGGCGCGCTCGCACGTCGCCCGAGCGCTTCGTGTCGTGCGTGAAGGTCGTGAGCAATGCGTTCGGCCGGCGGGCTGCCTGCGTCGCGTGGAGCTCCTCGACCGAGCGGCCGAAGCGCCCGGGGTCGCCGCCCACCTCGTTCAGCGCCAGCAGCCGGTTGTAGCGGTAGAAGGCGGTGTCCTCGACGCCCTTGGCCATCACCGCGCCGGTCGTCTGCTGGAAGCGCGTCACGAACTCCTCGTGGCCGGGCTCGTCCAGCAGCAGGACGCGCGCCAGCCGCTCCGACACCTCCGCCCGCTCCACCTCCGCGCGGTCGGCGGCCTCCACCCGCCCATGCTCGGGCTCGACGTAGGTGCGGTAGAACTGGAACGACGCCAGCGCCTCCTCGAGCCCGGGCTCGTCGAGCAGCGCGCGCAGCCGCTCGACCTCAGGCCGGAAGTCCGTCCCCACCAGCTCGAGCTTCGCCTCGTGCGCCACCGCGGCGAACGAGCGCGTCTCGCCCGACACCTCGCGGTAGAGCGTCGTGAACGCCTCCTCGGCGGCCGGGTCGACGAAGAGGCCGAGCACGTCGTTCAGGAACTCGTAGCCGGTCGTTCCTGCGATCGGCCAGTCGCGCAGCTCCTCGCCGGGCCCGAGGATCTTCTCGACCCAGACGTGCTCGAGCCCGCGCTCACGCAGCCGTTCGAGGTACTTGCGTGGGTTCGCGAGCCCGTCGGGGTGGTCGACGCGGACGCCGTCGATCAGTCCCTCGCCCGCGAGTTGGAGCACCTTGCGGTGCGTGACCTCGAAGACCTCGGGGTCCTCGACGCGCACGCCCGCGAGGTCGTCGATGGTGAAGAAGCGCCGGTGCCGGCCGCTCTCGGGGTCGACGTCGAAGAAGCGGCGCCGCAGCTCCTCGTCCGCCCAGAACGGGTTGGCCTGGTCGGCCGCCATGTGGTTCGGGACGATGTCGAGCACCACCCCCGGCGCCTCGCGGCAAAGGGCGCGCAACTGCTCGTCGCCGCCGAGGTGCTCCGACACACGGGTTGGATCGACGACGTCGTAGCCATGGGTCGAGCCCAGCCGCGCCTGCAGCACCGGCGAGAGGTACACGTGGCTGATACCGAGCTCGCGCAGGTATGGCATCAGCCGGCGGGCACCGGCGAAATCGAGCTCCGGCCCGAGCTGCAGCCGGTAGAGCGCGCGGAAACTCACCAACCGCGGCGCAGGACGACGAGCGAGCGCGACTCGACCTCGACGGGCTGGCGCGCCGCATAGGAGCGCTCGTCCGCGTGAGGCTCCGCGGTCGAGAGCTCGAGCTTCCAGCGCGCGCCGAAGCGCCGTGCCGGGAGCTGGAACACCACAGGCTCGTAGTGCGCGTTGAAGAACAGCAGGAACGACTCGTCGCCGATCGGCTCGCCGCGCGTGGTCGTCTCGTGCAGCTCATCGCCGTTGAGGAACATCCCGAGCGTCCGCAGCTCCCCGTTCTCCCAGTCGCGCCGCGTCATGCGGCGGCCGTCCGCCCGGAACCACCAGACGTCGGGCAGTCCGGAGCCGGTCACGCTCGTGCCCTGCAGGAAGAAGCGCCGCCGGAAGGCGGGGTGGTGCCGGCGCATGAAGATCAGCCGCCGGGTGAAGTCGAGCAGCTCGCGCTGGTCGTCGTCGAGCTCCCAGTCGAACCAGGAGAGCTCGTTGTCCTGGCACCAGGCGTTGTTGTTGCCCTGCTGCGTGCGTGAGAGCTCGTCGCCGCCGAGCAGCATCGGGACCCCCTGCGACAGGAGCATCGTCGCCAGGAAGTTGCGCTGCTGGCGGTGCCGCAGGGCCAGCACCTCCGGATCGTCGGTCTCGCCCTCGACGCCGCAGTTCCAGGAGCGGTTGTCGTCGGTCCCGTCGTGGTTGTCCTCGAGGTTGGCCTCGTTGTGCTTCTCGTTGTACGAGACGAGATCGCGCAGCGTGAAGCCGTCGTGGGCGGTGACGAAGTTGATCGACGCGACCGGGCGTCTACCGTCATGGGCGTAGAGGTCGCTCGAACCGGTGAGGCGGGCGGCGAACTCGCCGACGCCGTTCGTGGCGCCCCGCCAGAAGTCGCGCACGCTGTCGCGGTAGAGGCCGTTCCACTCCGTCCAGAGCACCGGGAAGTTGCCGACCTGGTAGCCGCCGGGCCCGACGTCCCACGGCTCCGCGATCAGCTTCACCTGCGAGAGCACCGGGTCCTGGTGGATGACGTCGAAGAACGCCGCGAGCCGGTTCACGTCCCAGAACTCGCGCGCGAGCGCCGCCGCCAGGTCGAAGCGGAAGCCGTCCACGTGGCACTCCGTCGCCCAGTAGCGGAGCGAGTCCATGATCAGGCGCAGCACGCTCGGGTGCACGGGGTTGAGCGAGTTCCCGGTACCCGTGAAATCGAGGTAGTGGCGCGGGTCGTCGGGTGAGAGCCGGTAGTACGAGGCGTTGTCGACGCCCCTGAAGGCGAGCATCGGGCCGAGGTGGTTGCCCTCGGCGGTGTGGTTGTAGACGACGTCGAGGATCACCTCGATGCCTGCGCGGTGGAGGGCCTTGACCATTCCCTTGAACTCCAGTACCTGCTCGCCGCCGTTGCCGCCGGCCGCGTAGAGCGCGTGCGGCGCGAGGAACCCGATCGAGCTGTAGCCCCAGTAGTTCGACAGCCCGCGCTCGGGCAGGAAGCTCTCGTCGGCGATGTGGTGCACCGGCAGCAGCTCGACCGCGGTCACGCCGAGCGAGCGCAGGTGCTCGATCGCCTCGTCGCTCGCGAGGCCGGCGTAGGTGCCGCGCAGCTCCTCGCGCACCCGTGGAAGCCGCTTCGTGAACCCCTTGACGTGGACCTCGTAGATGACGGTCGAGCTCCAGGGCGTGTTCGGCAGCGTGTCACCCTCCCAGTCGAAGAACGGGTCGACCACGACGCACTTGGGGATGGCGGCCGCGTCGTCCTGGCCGTCGGCGCGCAGGTCAGCGTCGTCGCTGCCGTCCATCACATACGGGAAGACCTGCGCGGCCGACCAGTCGACGGCTCCTTCGACGGCCTTTGCGTACGGGTCGATCAGGAGCTTGGCGGCGTTGAAGCGGTGACCCTCCTCAGGCCGGTAGTGGCCGTGGACGCGGTAGGCGTAGCGCTGGCCGGGGCCGACGCCGGGGAGGAAGCCGTGCCAGTTGAAGGCGTTGCGCTCGATCAGCGGCACGCGCTCCTCGCCGTCGCGGTCGTCGAAGAGGCAGAGCTCGACGCGATCCGCGTGCTCGCTGAAGAGCGAGAAGTTCGTCCCTTCGCCGTCCCAGGTCGCGCCGAGGGGAAACGGCGCGCCCGGCCAGACCTGCCTCACCGGCGGAGCTCGACGGTCGTGTTCGCGAAGTCGGCGTGCAGCTCGACGCGGCCGCGCCGGGCCGTGAGCGTCCGCGCCTGCTCGTCGACCTCGACCTCGACCTTCCGCGGCAGCTCGCGGCGCAGGGCGAGCAGCTCCCGGTGGAAGGCCCGCAGCTCCTCGTCGGCGGTCGAGCGGTCGAGCTTCGAGCGCTCGAAGGTCGCCGGGTCCTGTGGGTCCGGCACGTCCCCGGAGAAGGCCGTGAACCGCTCGAATTCGTGCTTGCGGCCCTCGCGCGTCGCCTCCGCGACCGCCGGGTCGTCGTGGTCGGTGAAGAACTGGAACGGCCGTTCCTCGCCGTACTCCTGGCCCATGAAGAGCAGCGGGGTCTGCGGCGCGAACAGCGCGCAGGCAGTGGCAACGCGAAGCTGCTCGCGCCGCAGCCGGCCGCCGAGCGCTCGGTTGCCGACCTGGTCGTGGTTCTGCGCGTAGACGACGATCCGCTCCGCCGGCGCCCGCCCGTACTCCGCTGCGAGCCCGCGCAGCGAGCCAAACGGCTCGTAGTAGCCGTCGTGCTCGTCCGTGAGGAGCACGTGCAGCTCGTGGTGGAAGCGGTCGAGCCACTGCGCGTCGTGGCCCCACTCCTCGATCGGCCGGAGGTCGTCGACCCCCATCTCCGAGATCGCGAGCGCGTGCGGGCTCTCCTCGCGGACGCGGTCGGCGAGCTCGGCGAGGACGTGGCGCGGCGAGTCGTCGAAGACTGCGCCGACCGCATCGAGGCGAAGCCCGTCGACGTGATAGTCGCGCACCCACATGCACGCGTTCTGGATCGCCCACTCGCGAACCCCGCGCTGCGAGTAGTCGATCCCGTCGCCCCAGACGGTCTCGTGTCGGTCGGTCAGGTACGGGCCGAACGCGGCGATCGCCTCTGAGCCGGGCCCGAGATGGTTGTAGACGACGTCGAGGATCACGCCCAACCCGGCGCCGTGCGCGGCGTCAACGAGGCGCGCCAGGCCTTCGGGCCCGCCGTAGGCCGGATGCGGCGCATAGGCGTAGACGCCGTCGTAGCCCCAGCCGCGGTTGCCGGGGAAGGTCGCGACCGGCATCAGCTCGATCGCGGTCACGCCGAGCTCGCGTAGCTCCCCCAGGTGCGGGATCACGCCTTCGAACGTGCCCGCGTCGCTGAAGGTGCCGACGTGCAGCTCGTAGACGACGAGCTCGTCGAGCACGACGCCGTGCCAGTCGTCGTCGCCCCATTCGAACGCGCTCGTATCGACCACGCGCGAGGGGCCGTGGACGCCCTCGGGCTGGAAGCGCGAGCACGGGTCAGGCCGGGCAGCGCCGTCAACGACGAACGCGTAGTCGTCTCCGGCGGCGGCCGCGAGCTCCGCCCCGAAGAACCCGTCACCTGCAGGCGCGAGCTCGTGGACGCGGCCGCGCAAGCGGACGCCGACGGATTCCTTCGCGGGCGCCCACACGCTGAAGCGGACGGTGTCCGGGCCGAGCGGCGATGCGCCCGGTGCTGCGCAGGCCGTGGTTTCCGGCTGTGGCACGGGCCGGAGGGTACCCGCGCAACCACGGTGTGACACTGGCCCGACGACCGGTTGACGCTCCCGCCGTCGCTCCCTCAGCCGAGCGGCGCCGCGGACTCTCCGCGGCCCCGCTACGTCTCCGGCACGAGCCAGACCACGCCCAGCGGCGGCAGGCGGAGCTCGGCCGACTGCGGCTGCTCGTGCCACGCCGGCCCGCTGGCCGCGATCCCGCCGAGGTTCCCGACGTCGGAGCCACCGTAGAAGGTCGAGTCGGTGTTCAGCAGCTCGCGCCAGCGCCCCCCGCGCGGCAGCCCGAGGCGGTAGCCCTCCCGCGGCACCGGCGAGAGGTTGCAGACGCACACGAGCGGCCGCCCCTTCCCCCCGGGAAGCCGCGCGAAGGCGAGGACGTTCGCGTCGGCGTCGTTCGGCTCCAGCCAGCGGAAGCCCGCCGGCTCGAAGTCGAGCTCCCACAGCGCCGGCTCCTCGCGGTAGATCCGGTTCAGGTCGCGCACGAGCGACTGCACCCCCGCATGCTCCGCGTCCTCCAGCAGGTGCCAGTCGAGCGAGCGCGCATGGTTCCACTCGTCGCTCTGGGCCAGCTCGCCGCCCATGAAGAGCAGCTTCTTGCCGGGGTGCGCCCACATGTACGCGTAGAGCGCGCGCAGGTTGGCGAACTGCTGCCAGCGGTCGCCGGGCATCTTGGAGAGCAGCGAGCGCTTCCCGTGCACGACCTCGTCGTGGGAGAGCGGGAGGATGAAGTTCTCCGAGAAGGCGTACATCAGACTGAAGGTCAGCTGGTGGTGGTGGAAGCGCCGGTGCACGGGCTCGCGCTGGAAGTAGTCCAGCGTGTCGTGCATCCAACCCATGTTCCACTTGAAGCCGAAGCCGAGGCCGCCGAGATAGGTCGGCCGCGAGACCCCCGGCCACGCCGTCGACTCCTCCGCCGCGCTGATCATCCCAGGCTCGCGCTCGTGGACGACCTCGTTGAAGCGGCGCAGGAGGTCGACCGCGTCGAGGTCCTCGTTGCCGCCGAACCGGTTCGGGATCCATTCGCCGGCCTCGCGCGAGTAGTCGAGGTAGAGCATCGAGGCGACGGCGTCGACCCGCAGGCCGTCCGCGTGGTACTCGCGCAGCCAGAAGAGCGCGTTCGAGAGCAGGAAGTTGCGTACCTCGTTGCGGCCGAGGTTGAAGACGAGCGTGCCCCAGTCCGGATGCGCGCCGCGGCGCGGGTCGGCGTGCTCGTACAGAGGGGTGCCGTCGAACTGCGCGAGCGCCCATTCGTCGCGCGGGAAATGCGCCGGCACCCAGTCGAGGATCACGCCGAGGCCGTGCTCGTGGAAGCGCTCGACGAACGCACGCAGGTCGTCGGGCTCGCCGAGGCGCGGGCTGGGCGCGAAGTAGCCGGTCACCTGGTAGCCCCACGAGCCCGGGAACGGGTGGTGCATCACCGGCAGGAGCTCGACGTGGGTGAAGCCGAGGTCGGTCGCGTAGTCGGCGAGCTCGTCCGCGAGCTCGAGGTAGCTCAGCGCGCGGTTGTCCTCGAGCGGGTTGCGCCGCCAGGACTCGAGGTGCACCTCGTAGATCGAGACCGGCTCGCGCAGCGGCTCGTGTGCGCGGCGGCGCTCGAGCCACTCGTCGTCGCGCCAGTCGTGCCGCGGGCGGTAGACCCGGGAGGCGGTCGCCGGCGGCACTTCCGCGGCGAGCGCATACGGGTCGGCCTTCAGCGGCAGCGGCTCGCCTTGCGGGCCCTTCAGCTCGTACTTGTAGCGTTCGCCCTCGCCGAGCCCCGGGACGAAGAGCTCCCAGATGCCGGTGGCGCCGAGGCTCCGCATCGGGTTCAGACGGCCGTCCCAGCCGTTGAAGTCGCCGACGACGCTGACGGCGGTCGCGTTGGGGGCCCAGACGGCGAAGGCGGCGCCGCTCACGCCCCCGGCCTCGCGCAGGTGCGCGCCGAGGCGCTCGTAGATCCGCTCGTGCCGGCCCTCGCCGGCGAGGTGGAGGTCGAGCTCGCCGAGGGTCGGCGGGAAGGCGTACGGGTCGCGCAACGTGAACGTGTTGCCGTCGGGATAGCTGACCTCGAGCTCGTAGCTGAGCGGCGCGTCGGCGTCGGGGACGAAGCCTTCGAACAGGCCGGCGGGGTGGCGGAGCTCGAGCTCGACCGGGGGCGCGTTCTCGGGCCGCGCGACGACGGCCTGCGCCTCCGGCCGCCACGCGCGCACGACGACGCCGCCGTCGTGCGGGTGCGCGCCGAGCAGGTGGTGCGGGTCGGCGAGCCGCCCGGCGACGAGCTGCTCGACCTCGTTCACGCCGCGTCCCTTTCCGGCGTGGCCCTTCGAGCCACGCCGGGGGACTGTCCCCTGGCATGGCCGAAAAGGCCGCGGCTGAGGTGGAACAAGACTGTGACGAGTTGTCCCCAGGTGCTCACGCGGGCTCGTCCAGGAGCTGGAGGATTCCCGCGACCGGGACGCGGACCCAGTCGGGCCGGTGGCCGAGCTCGTAGTGCAGCTCGTAGAGCGCCTTCTCGAGCTCGAACAGCCGCAGACGCCGCTCGAGCGACGCGTCACCGGGCACGAGCGCCGCGTCGACCTCGGCGAGGTACCCGGCGAGGAACTCCGACCGCA
Source organism: Gaiellaceae bacterium (assembly GCA_045806105.1). Classification (GTDB taxonomy): domain Bacteria; phylum Actinomycetota; class Thermoleophilia; order Gaiellales; family Gaiellaceae; genus AC-32. Next base: position 33,251 of record JBJMJY010000072.1, read on the forward strand.
CCTGCCCCTCCCACCCCGGCGGCGGCTCGACGCCGCGCTCCAGCGCCGACGCGCTCGCGGCGTACGAGAACGAGCGCATCATCCCGGCGACGTCGCGCAAGGGCGAGCGCTTGTGCCTCCGCTCGCGCAACGGTCGTGCGGGCTCGCCCTCGAAGTCGAGCACGACCCAGTCGTCGGCTTCGGTCCAGAGCACCTGCCCGAGGTGGTAGTCGCCGTGGTGGCGGATCAGCCGCCCCAGCGAGCCGCTCTGCCCGATCGCCTGCAGCCGGTCGCGCAGCTCGTCCCCGCGCCCCGCGATCGCCTCCAGCGCCGGCTCGTCGGGCAGCGAGTTGAACACCAGCTCGATCTCCTCGTCGATGCGGGCCACGATGAGCGCCAGCGCCTCCGTGCTCGGCTCCTCGGGGCTGAAGGCCTGGTCGCTCGAGTCCGACGCGAGGACGCTGTGCATCTCGCCGGTCACCTCGCCGAGCCGCCGCACGAGGCCGACGAACGCGTTCCCGCCGGCCTCCAGGTCGTGCAGCGCCATCGTCCATCCGTCCGCGCGCACCGGCACGTAGTCCTGCAGGATCGCCAGCGTCGCGTCGAGCGGCTGCCCGACGTGCGCAGCCCAGCCCTGCAGCGAGGCGATCGCCGGAAAGCCGCGCTCGGTGAGGAAGCGCAGCAGCTCGAGCTCCGGGTTCACGCCCGCCTCCAGCTTGCGGTAGAGCTTCAGCACGAGCTGCTCGTCGAGCACGACCGACGTGTTCGACTGCTCGCCCCCCATCGGCCGTACGGTGCCCGCGTCGGCCGCGCGCGACGTCCCGTCGACCGTTCCGAACTGCAGCGTTCCACCCTCGTGCTCGAGGCTGTCCCGCTGGCGCATCAGCCCGACGAGGTCGAGCACGAGCTCCTCGTCGGCGAGCGCGTCGAGCGCCGACCAGCCGTCGACCGACGCGAACCCGCCACCTGCGCCGCGGCGCAGCCCGACCGGCACGTTGTAGAGGTCGTGGGTGCCGCTCTGGAAGCGCGCTTCGACCACCGCGACCGCGAGGAGCGGCTCACCCTCCTCGCGCAAGGGGAACGCGTCCACGGCGCGCACCGAAGCGACCTCCTCCGACTTCGAGCCGTACCAGCGTTGGGCCAGCACGAACTCCCGCAGCTCCTCCTCCGGCAGCCCGAGGACGAGGTCGCGCAGAGCGCTCACTGCGTGCCCACCTGCCGGCTCACGCCGTCTCCTCCACCAGGCGGAACCAGTAGAAGCCCCGCGCGCCGAAGGTGAGCAGGTACGGCAGCTCGCCGATCGGCGGAAAGCGCGTAAGTCCGAACATCTCCTCGGGCACCAGTCCGGCGAACTCTGCCAATTCGAGCTCGGCTGCCTGCGCGCTCCGCGCCAGGTTGTGGACGCAGAGCACGGTCTCTTCCTCCCAGCGGCGCATGTGGGCGAAGATCCGCGGGTTCGACGGCGTGAGCGGCTCGTACGTCCCGAGGCCGAAGACCGGATGCTGCTTGCGCAGCTCGACGAAGCGGTGCAGCCAGCGCAGGAGCGACGTGGGCGTGCGCAGCTGCGCCTCGACGTTGACCGCCGCGTAGCCGTAGACGGGGTCCATCAAGGGCGGCAGGTAGAGCTGGGCGAAGTCGGCGCTCGAGAAGCCGCCGTTGCGGTCGCCGGTCCAGTGCATCGGCGTGCGCACGCCGTCGCGGTCGCCGAGGAAGACGTTGTCGCCCATCCCGATCTCGTCGCCGTAGTAGACGACGGGCGAGCCCGGCAGCGAGAAGAGGATCGCGTGCATCAGCTCGATCTCGTCGCGGCCGTTGTCGAGCAGGGGCGCGAGCCGGCGGCGGATCCCGAGGTTGAGCTTCATGCGCGGGTCCTTCGCGTACTCGGCGTACATGTAGTCGCGCTCGTCGTCGGTGACCATCTCGAGTGTCAGCTCGTCGTGGTTGCGCAGGAAGAGGCCCCACTGGCAGTTCTCCGGGATCACCGGGGTGCGCTCGAGGATCTCGTACATCGGCGCCCCGTCCTCGCGGCGGAGCGCCATGAACATCCGCGGCATGATCGGGAACTGGAACGCCATGTGGCACTCGTCCCCGTCGCCGAAGTACTGGACGACATCCTCGGGCCACTGGTTCGCCTCGGCGAGCAGGACGCGATCGGGGTAGTTCGCGTCCACCTCGGCGCGCACGCGCTTCAGGTACTCGTGCGTCCGCGGCAGGTTCTCGCAGTTCGTTGCCTCGTCCTCGTAGAGGTACGGCACCGCGTCCAGCCGGAAGCCGTCGATGCCGAGGTCGAGCCAGAAGCGCAGCACCCGCAGCATCTCGTCCTGCACCTCGGGATTCTCGTAGTTGAGGTCGGGCTGGTGCGAGAAGAAGCGGTGCCAGTAGTACTGGCCCGCGAGCGGGTCCCACGTCCAGTTCGACGGCTCGGTGTCGACGAAGATCACGCGCGCGTCGGGGTAGTGGTCGTCGGTGTCCGACCAGACATACCAGTCGCGCTTCGGCGAGTCCGGCGAGCTGCGGGCCTCCTGGAACCAGGGGTGGTCGGAGGACGTGTGGTTCATGACCAGGTCCGCGATCACGCGGATCTGCCGCTGGTGTGCCGCATCCACGAACGTGCGGAAGTCCTCGACGGTGCCGTAGTCCGGATGGATGTCGTAGAAGTCGGCGATGTCGTAGCCGCCGTCGCGCAGCGGCGACGGGTACATCGGGAGCAGCCAGATGCAGTCGATCCCGAGCCACTCCAGGTAGTCGAGCTTCTCCATCACACCCCTCAGATCCCCCATCCCGTCGCCGTTGCCGTCGAAGAACCCGCGCACGTGGATCTCGTAGAAGACCGCGTGCTTGAACCACAGCGGGTCGGACTCGAACCAGTGCCCGGCTTCGCTCACCGTTGAACGTGGAGGATGTGGGCGCCGCCCGGCGCGAGGCGGACGTAGTTGCGGCCGATGCGCCAATGGTGGTCGGCGTCGGCGAGCAGGTCGCGGACGGTGAACGCCGGCGGCAGCCCGAGCGCGGCCGGGACGACCGCGACCCCCTCCTGCGCGCCACGCGGGTCGAGGTTGACCACCACGAGCACGTCGTCCTTGGCGTAGGCGACCAGCTGCTCGTTCTCGGTCTCGAGCCAGCGCAGGTTCTCGAGGCGCTGGAACTGGGCGTGCTCGCGCCGGATCGCGTTCAGCCGCCGGACGAGCGGCAGCAGCTCGCCGTCGAGGCGCCGGCGCTTGAGCTCGTACTTCTCCGAGTCGAGGTACTCCTCGCTGCCGGCCGCCGCGGGGAGGTTCTCGAACGACTCGAACCCCGAGTAGATCCCGTAACTCGGGCTCAGCGTCGCCGCGAGCACGAGCCGCGCCTCGAAGGCCGGCCTGCCGCCTCGCTGCAGGTACTCGTGGAGGATGTCGGGTGTGTTCGCGAAGAAGTTCGGCCGCAGGAAGGGCGACCACTCGAGCAGCCGCGCCATCAGCTCGACCAGCTCCGCCTTCGTGTTCTTCCAGGTGAAGTAGGTGTAGGACTGCTGGAAGCCGACCTTCCCCAGCGTCGTCATCATGGCCGGGCGCGTGAACGCCTCGGAGAGCAGCACCAGCTCGGGCTGCCGCTCGCGCACCTCGGCGATCAGCCACTCCCAGAACGGCACCGGCTTGGTGTGCGGGTTGTCGACGCGGAAGACGCGCACGCCGCGGTCGATCCAGAACAGCATCACGTCGCGCAGCGCGTTCCAGAGGCCCTCGCGGTCCTCGCTCTCGAAGTTGACGTTGTAGATGTCCTGGTAGCGCTTCGGCGGGTTCTCGGCGTACTTCAGCGTGCTGTCGGGACGGCGGTGGAACCACTCCGGGTGCTCGGCCAGCCACGGGTGGTCGGGCGAGCACTGGATCGCGTAGTCGAGCGCGATCTCGAGGCCGTCCTCGCGCGCGGCGGCGACGAGCCGCTCGAAGCCCTCCAGCGTGCCGAGCTCCGGGTCGACCGCCGTGTGGCCGCCCTCCTCCGAGCCGATCGCCCACGGGGAGCCCGGGTCGTCCGGCCCGGCCTCGAGCGCGTTGTTCGGGCCCTTGCGGTTGGTGCGGCCGATCGGGTGGATCGGCGGCAGGTAGAGCACGTCGAAGCCGAGCTCGGCGAAGCGCGGCAGCTGCGCCTCGACGCCCTCGAAGCCGCCCCACGAGCGCGGGAAGAGCTCGTACCAGGAGCCGAAGCGCGCGACCGGCGAGTCGACGTCGACGTTCAGCGTCTGCGACCGCGCCAGCTCGAGCCGCGCGCCCGGCTCAGCGGCCAGCGCCTCCTCCACGGTGAGGCTCTCGCGGCCGAGCAGCAGCGCGCCCTCGGCGAGCTCGCTCGACAGGTCCTGCTGCCGGCCCTCGACCTTGCGCTGCAGCTCCCACTGGAACGACCGCACGGGGTCGACCCAGGCGTCGATGCGGTAGCACCACCGGCCGCACGAGTCGGGGGTGAAGGACGCGGCCCAGCGGTCGTTGCCGAGCTCGGTCATGGGCGTCTCGCGCCAGCGCGTCGCACTCAGCCGCTTCGTGCGCAGTGCCGCCCCGAGCACCTCGTGGCCGTCGCGGAAGATCGTCGCCTCCACGCGCACCTCGTCACCGGCGCAGGCCTTGACGGCGTAGCGCCCGCAGTCGACGAGCGGGCTGATGTCCTGGATCTGGATGCGGGAGGCCATGCTGGGCTCGGTGTCCGTTTGGATCCGCCCGGAACCGTAAACAGCGCGCCGTGGACCTGACGCGGTCGAGCGGCGTGCTCCTGCATCCGACCTCCCTTCCGGGCGGGCGCCTGGGCGAGGAGGCGTACCGCTTCGTCGACTGGCTGGCGGAGGCGGGGCAGTCGTGGTGGCAGGTGCTGCCGCTCGGGCCGCCGGACGAGCACGGCTCGCCGTACCGGGCGCGCTCGGCCTTCGCCGGGTGGACGGGTCTGCTCGCGGAGCCGCGCGCGCCGGTCTCCGAAGACGAGGTCGAGGACTTCGTCGCGCAGCATTCCTACTGGGCCGGAGAATGGGCCGCGTTCGCGGGCGGGAGGGCCCTCGCGGGGCAGGTGCGGTTCGAGCGCGAATGGTCGGCGCTACGGCGCTACGCGGCGGCGAAAGGCATCCGCATCTTCGGCGACCTCCCGTTGTACGTCTCCGACAGCGGCGCCGACCTCGCCTCACACCCCGAGCTCTTCGAGACGCGGCTCGTCGCGGGCGCGCCGCCCGACGAATACAGCGGCACGGGCCAGCTCTGGGGGAACCCGACCTACCGCTGGCGCGTCGCGCGGCTCGAGGGCTACCGCTGGTGGATCGAGCGGTTCCGCCGCACCTTCGAGCTCGTCGACCTGACGCGGCTCGACCACTTCCGCGGCTTCGTCTCGTACTGGGCGGTGCCAGCGCGCGCGAAGACCGCCAGGAGCGGCCGTTGGCGGCGCGGCCCGGGGATCGAGCCGTTCGAGGCCGCCCGGCGCGAGCTCGGCGAGCTGCCGCTCGTGGCGGAGGACCTCGGCAGCGTCACGCCCGCGGTCTACACGCTGCGAGACCGGCTCGGCATCGCGGGGATGGTCGTGCTGCAGTTCGGCTTCGCGGGCGGTCGTTCCAACCCGCACCGACCGGAGAACCACCGCGAGAACGCGGTCGTCTACACCGGGACGCACGACCACGACACCGCCCTCGGCTGGTGGTCGTCGCTGTCGCCGCGGGCGCGGGGGAAGACAGGGCTCGACACGTCCGACCCGGCGTGGTCGCTGGTCGAGCTCGCGCTCGCGTCGCGGCCGCGCCTGGCGATCGTCCCCGTGCAGGACGTGCTCGGCCTCGGCAGCGACGCGCGGCTGAACACGCCGGGCCGCCGCGACGGCAACTGGTCGTGGCGGCTCCGCCGCGGGCAGCTCACGAGCGAGCACGCCGCCCGCCTGCGCGAGGCGACCGCCGCAGCCGGACGTACCGGCGCGAGACGCAGAAGAGGCCGCGCGGCCTCTTCCCGCTGATCGCGCGGCGGGAGTCTCGTCCACGCGCGCGGCGGGCGCTACGCTCGCGCGCATGGTCACGCTGAGCCTCAGCAACGGCGACAGCGCGCTCCTCGCGGTGCTGCTCGCGGCCGGGCTGCTGCTGCTCGCAGTCTCGCAGTTCGTCCGCATCCCGTACCCGATCGTGCTCGTGCTCGGCGGCTGCGTGGTCGGGTTCGTCCCGGGCGCCCCGCACGTCGAGCTCTCGCCGGACCTGGTGCTCGTCGCGGTCCTGCCGCCGCTCCTCTACGGCGCCGCCTTCTTCACCTCGCTCCGCGAGCTGCGCACCAACGTGAAGGCGATCAGCCTGCTGGCGGTTGGCCTTGTCCTGCTGACGATGCTCGCCGTCGCAGTCGTGGCGCACGCCGTCATCCCCGGCCTCGCGTGGCCCGGCGCGTTCGTGCTGGGCGCGCTCGTCTCGCCCACCGACCCGACTGCCGCGACCGCGATCGCCCAGCGTCTGGGTCTGCCGCGGCGGCTGATCGCGCTGATCGAGGGCGAAAGCCTCGTCAACGACGGCACGGCGCTCGTCGCCTACCGCTTTGCCGTCGCCGCCGTGGTCACGGGGAGCTTCTCGATGACGGAGGCGTCGTGGAGGTTCGTGGTGAACGTCGTCGGCGGTGTCGCGATCGGTCTCGCGGTCGGCTACCTGATCCGGCGGCTCCGGCGCCGGCTGGACAACCCACCGGTCGAGATCACGATTGCGCTGCTGAGCGGCTACTTCGGCTACCTCCCAGCCCAGGCGCTCGGCGTCTCGGGCGTGCTGGCCGCGGTCACGGTCGGCATCTACATGGGCTGGCACACCCCTGAGCTGACGAACGCGCAGACCCGCCTCCAGGGACAGGCGGTATGGGAGATCGTGTTCCTGCTGCTGAACGGGCTGCTGTTCGCGCTCGTCGGGCTCCAGCTGCCGACGATCCTCGACCAGCTCTCCGGCCGCTCGACCTGGACGCTCGTCGGCTACGCGGCGGTTGTCAGCGCGGTCGTGATCGGCGCGCGCATCGGCTGGCTGCTCGCCACCTATGTCGTCGCGCTGTTCAGCCGCCGCGCCCGGGAGGACGACCCCGCCCCGTCATGGCAGGCGAAGGCCGTGATCGCGTGGTCCGGGATGCGCGGCGCCGTCTCGCTCGCGGCCGCGCTCGCGTTGCCGCTGACGACCGATGCCGGCACCGGCTTCCCCGACCGCGACCTGATCATCTTCCTGACCTTCGGCGTGATCCTGGCGACGCTCGTCCTGCAGGGCTTGACCCTGCCGGGCCTGATCCGCGTGCTCGATCTCGAGGACGACGGCCTCGAGGAGAAGGAGGATGCGAAGGCGCGGATCTACGCGGCTGAGGCCGCCCTGGAGCGGCTGGACGAGCTCGTCGACGAGGAGTGGGTGCGCGAGGACACGGCGGAGCGCATGCGCGGCCTCTACGGGTTTCGCCAGGAGCGCTTCCGCTCGCGCTTCGACCCCGACGGCGACGGATCGTTGGAGGACCGGTCGCTCGCGTACCAGCGCCTGCGCCGCGACCTGCTCGACGCCGAGCGCCGCGCCGTGCAGGACCTGCGCCGGCAGGGCCGCATTGACGACGCGGTGATGCGACGGGTCGTCCGCGACCTCGACCTCGAGGAAGCGCGGCTCGACCTGTGACGCGCGTCGTCACGCCGGAGCAGGCCCGGCGGATCGCCGTTCGCGCGCAGCTCCTCGACGGCTCGGCGACGAGTGTGCTCGACACGGTGCGCCGGCTCGGCTTCCTGCAGATGGACCCGATCGCGACGGTCGCGACGCCGCAGCAGCTCGTCCTCTTCAGCCGCCTCGGGCCGTTCGACTCGTCCGAGCTCGACCGCCTGCTCTGGCAGGACCGGAAGCTGTTCGAGTACGACGCCTTCATCTACCCGGTCGAGGACCTGCCGCTGCAGCGGGCGCGGATGGCGAAGTTCCGGCGTGGCGGCAAGCTCAAGCGCGACGAGTGGATCCGCGACTTCCTGCGCGTGAACGCCCGTTTTCGCCGACACGTGCTGCGCGAGTTGGAGCGGAACGGGCCGCTGCTCTCCCGCGACCTCGAGCACGACCTGATGCCGGCGGGCCAGGGGCACCGCTGGTGGGGCGACCGCCACGTGCGGCTGATGCTCGACATCCTGGCGGCGCGCGGCGAGATCGCCGTGGCCGGCCGCAACGGCAAGCAGCGCGTCTGGGACCTTGGCTCGCGCGTCTTCCCGGAGACGGAGACGCTGCGCTGGCGCGAGGCCGAGCGCGAGCTCCGGCGGCGCAAGCGGCGCTCGCTGGGCGTCTGGCGCGCGCGCAACGGCGAGTGGCACGCCGACCACGACGTGAGCGACGAGCCGGTGCCCGAGAGGGCGGTCCTGCTTTCGCCCTTCGACCGCCTCGTCCACGACCGCGACCGCGCCGAGGCGCTCTTCGGCTTCCACTACCGGCTCGAGATGTACGTGCCGAAAGCCAAGCGCGAGTTCGGCTACTACGTGCTGCCGCTGCTCGTCGGCGACCGCCTCGCCGGGCGCGCCGAGCCGCGCTTCGACCGCAAGGCCGGGACGCTCGAGCTGCTCGGCGCGTGGGGCGACACCTCGCGGCTGGACGAGGCGCTCGCCCCACTCGCCGACTGGCTCGGAGCTGTCAGGACGCGAGCGTGACCGGGATCCGCACCTCGTGCGGCGGCTTGCCCGTGCCTGCCGCGTCGTCGTCGTGGACGACGATCGTCCCGGGCTGCTCCTTCTTCACCTTGAAGGTCACCGGCACCGAGTAGGTCCCGCGGCAGCCGGTGCCGCACGTCGCGGTCGTGAACGTCTTGCCCACGACGTCGCCTTTCGCGTTCAGGATCTCGACGGTCACGTTCGCCTCGAACACGTTCGCGCTGCCGGAAACCGTGACGGGGCTCGTTACCCGCGTGTCGGGAGCCGGCTTGGTCACGGTAATGGGCGGAAGCAGGTCGGCGTAGTCGTCGCGACCGACCGGGTGGTCGAGCACGATGCCCTCGCTCGAGAACACATTCACCGGGGTGCCATCGAGGCGGAAGCGCACCTTCTGCACGGTCGGGAACTGCGTCAGCGTGTAGACGACCTGCCCGAGGCGCATCTGCATCGAGTGGGAGCCGCCGCCAGACTGGTACTCCGAGGTCAGGTCGACGGTCGCGAGGCCGTTGCGGATGCCGATGCCGAGCAGCCGCGTACCGGCCGGGACCTCCGAGCTGAAGCCCGCCGCGCGCTCCCGGGTGGAGGGCCCGCCGAGCAGCGCGTCCATCGCCGTGGTGGCGACGAGCGGCGTCGGGTCGTGGGTGCGACGCACCGCCACGAGGCCGTCGTCGCGCGCGAACCAGACCTCGAGCGAGACCTGCGTCGGGGTCGTCGTCGAGCCGGTCTGCTCGGGCGAGGTGGTCGTCTCGCCCGTCGTCGGCTTCCCGAGCGAGACCGCGTGCTCTGAGCCGCAGCCCGCAGCCGTGATCCCGAGCCCCGCGGCCAGCACGAGCCCGACGAGCGCCAGCAGCTTCTTCATGACCCCCTCCTTCGACGCGTCACTGCGCCTTCTTGCGTCCTCATGGCTGGTACTGCTGCTCGAGGGCGACGATCGGCGCCGGGTACGCGTTGCCGATCCGGATCCAGAAGCCGGCCCTCGGCTCGAGCAGCCGGCGGTGGTGCGGGTTGCGGCCCTTGACGATCGCGCCCAGCTCCGCGACCGAGATCGAGGTCGTGCCGATCGGGCCGCCGCGCGCCAGCACCGTCACCTCTGCGTCGCGGCGGACGGCGAAGGTGAGCGTGCGGTGGCTCTCGTCGACGATGTAGTAGTCGTTCGAGACGGGCTTGCAGCCGCACGCGCGCTCCGCGGCCAACCCGGTGAGCCACAGCGCGGGGTCGAAACGCAGCTGGTAGCGGCCGTGGACGCGCTCGACCGAGCGCACGTGGCCGTAGAGCACGAGCTGCTTCGGCCTCGCGCCCTGGGTGGACGATGCGGCCGCGAAGGCGGCCGTCGCGGCGACGATGGTCGCCGCTGTACCGAGAATCAGGAGCGCCAGCTTCATGGGAGCCTCCGTGTGGGGGACGGCTCAACCTTGCTCTCCCGCCTTCACCGCACCGTCACGGCCGTGTAACGGTTTCGTCACAGGCAGCCGAAGCGTGAAGCGGCTGCCCGTCCCGGGCTCGCTCTCCACCCGCAGGTCGCCGCCGAGCAGGAGGGCGTGCTCCCGCGCGATCGCGAGGCCGAGGCCGGTGCCGCCGCCGCTGCGGGACTCGTCAGCCTTGTAGAAGCGCTCGAAGAGGTGCGGGAGGTGCTGGGGCGCGATGCCCGGCCCGTCGTCGGCGACCTCGAGGCCGTCGTGCTCGATCCGCACCGTCACCGCCGAGCCGCCGTGCTCGAATGCGTTGTCGACGAGGTTCGCGACGATCCGCTCCAGCCGCCGCGGGTCGGTCGTGAGCGTCAGCCCGTTGCCCTCGAGGGCCACGCGGTCGTGCCAACCTCGTCCGCGCACGGTCGCCGCGACGAGCGCGGCGACGTCGACCTCCTCGGCGTGCACCCGCTCGGCTCCGGCGTCGAAGCGCGAGATCTCCATCAGGTCCTCCACCAGGCGGCGCAGCCGCGCGACGTCCGCGATCAGCAGCTCGGCGGGGCGGCGAGATTCCGGCGGCATCCGGTCGAGGTGGTCGGCCAGCAGCGACGCCTCGCCGACGAGCGCGGTCAACGGCGTCCGCAACTCGTGCGCGACGTCGGCCGTGAACCGCCGCTCGCGCGCCTGCGCCGCCGAGAGCGCGTCGATCTTCGCCTCGAGCGCGGCGGCCATCTCGTTGAACGACTGCGCCCAGGCGCCGAACTCGTCCTTGCCCTCGACCGGGAGGCGCGTCTCGAGCAACCCCTCCGCGAGCGACTGGGCGGCGGCGCTCGCGCGAGCGACCGGCCGTAACGCGCCGCGCGCGAGCACGATCCCCGCGAGCACGGCGAGCAGCACGAGAATCCCGACGCCGCCGAGCAGGATGTTGCGGAACTGCGTGAGCTCGTGCCAGAGGTCGTTCTCGGGGAAGAAGAAGTAGAGCTGCGACCCGTCCGCGGGAGCACCCGTGACGAGGTAGCGGTCGCCGGCGACACGCGTGCGCTGGTAGCCGAGGTCGCCCCGCCGCACGACTGTCCGCAGCCCGGCGGGAACCTGGCGGAGGCCGAGCCCGAAGCTGGAGACGACGCGCCCGTCCCCGCCCACGACGACCCCGCTGAAGCCGCGGCGCTCGTACGCCTGCAACAGGTCGGACGCAGAGTCGTAGGCGGGGACGAGCTCCAGGTTGCGGCGCGTCTGCGTGGCGCTCGAGTCGACGGAGTCTGCGAGCAGGTTGTGGCGCACGAGGAAGTACGAGCCCGTGCCGAGCGCGGCCGCCGAGAGCCCGACCGCCAGGGCGAGCACGACCGTCAGCCTGCGGCGGAGGGTCACGCGACCGAGCCGAAGCGGTAGCCGACGCCGCGCACGGTCCTGATCAGCTCCGGCTGCTTCGGGTCGTCCTCGACCTTCGCCCGCAGCCGCTGGATGGCGGCGTCGACGAGCCGCGAGTCGCCGAGGTAGTCGTAGTTCCAGACGCGCTCGAGCAGCAGCTCGCGCGTGAACACCTGCTTCGGCCGCCGCGCCAGCTCGAGCAGGAGGCGGAACTCCGTCGCGGTCAGGGCCAGCTCCACGCCGCGCTTGCGCGCGACGAAGCCCTGCGGGTCGATCTCGAGGTCGCCGGCGGTGATCGTGCCGCTGCCGTCGATCGGCGCGGCCCGCCGCAGCACGGCCTTCACGCGCGCGACGAGCTCGGCCAGCTCGAACGGCTTCGTGATGTAGTCGTCGGCGCCGAGCTCGAGCCCCACCACGACGTCGTGCAGCTCGCTCCGCGCGGTCAGCATCACGATCGGCGTGCCGCTGTCACGGCGGATCTCGCGGCAGACCTCGAAGCCGTCGAGCGACGGCAGCATCACGTCGAGCACGACGAGGTCGACGCCGCCCTCGCGGAAGCGCGCCAGGCCCTCCCGGCCGTCGCCGACCGCGCTGACCCTCAGCCCGGCCTGCTGCAGGCCGAGCGTCGCCACCTCGCGGATGGAGGCGTCGTCCTCAACGAGCAGCACGTGCTCGTCCACGTACCAAATGTACGCAGGTGCGCTAGACGGGCCAAGTGGCGCGGACGCGCCGGAAGTTGCGTGGCCACTCGCGGTAGGCCTGCTTCGGGTCGTCGGTCTCCTCGGGCGCGGCGACGCCGTGCTTCTGCGCCAGCTCCGTGACCGGGTAGTGCAACGTCTTTCCGGGGCCTGCGCGCCCCGACCATCAGGATCGCGCACGGCCCGGCGCCGGCGCCGATGTAGATGTGGCGCGTCCCGGGGGCGAAGTGGACGAAGTCCCAGGCCTTCAGGCGCCGCTCCTCCTCCTCGACGAGCAGCAGGCATTCGCCCGAGAGGACGAGGAAGTCCTCCTGCACGCTCTCCGAGTGGTAGAGGCCGTTCACCTGACCCGGCCAGAGCACGTGGACGCCGATCCCGTACTGCTCGAATTCCCCCTCCGGCCGGCCGAAGTCCATCCACTCGCCGCCCTTGTCGTCTCGCATCCACGCCATCTCGGCGGCGTTCAGCACGAACCAGCCCGGCGAGGCGACGACCGCGCCCTCGTCGGTCTCCTCGATCGTGGCTTCGTCCGCGCTCACGGCCGCGAGGCTAGCGGAGCCGGGGGCGGCCGCCGCACCGAACTGCAGGCGCGACCGACACAGGCGCGCCAGGGCCGCTGCTAGCGTCTCGCGCGTGAGCGCGTCGGCCGCCTCTGCAGCTGAGCCGCGGCGGCGCATTCGCCCCCGGCTCGTGTACGGCGTGGCCGCGGTTCTGCTGCTGGTCGCCGCGGCGCTCTCGTTCGCGGACTTCGGCGAGAAGGCCGGCCGCCTCTCGGACTGGCAGGCGTTCGTGCTCGGCGTGACACAGGGCCTGACCGAGCTGCTGCCGATCTCCTCGTCGGGCCACCTGATCCTCGTGCCGTGGATCGCCGACTGGCACTACCTCGAAGCGCACCCGAGCTTCAACAAGACGTTCGACGTCGCCCTGCACCTCGGCACGCTCGTCGCCGTGGTCGCCTACTTCTGGGCCGACGTGGTGCGGTACGTGAAGGCCTGGTTCCGCTCCGTCGCCGAGCGCAGCATCCGCACGACCGACCAACGGATCGCCTGGTGGATCTTCGCCGCCACGATTCCGGCCGCGCTCGCGGGCGCGCTCGGCGAGGAGACGATCGAGAACCATCTCGGGCAGCCGTGGCAGATCGCGATCTTCCTCACGATCTTCGCCGCGCTCCTCTGGCTCGCCGACCGGTTGCCGCAGGAGAAGCGGATCGGCGACCTCGGCTTCTGGCCCGCCTTCGCGGTCGGGGTCTCCCAGATCCTCGCGCTGATGCCCGGCGTCTCGCGCTCGGGCGTCACGATCACGGCGGGGCGCTTCCTGCGCCTCGACCGCGACGCCGCGGCGCGGTTCGCGTTCCTCCTGCTGATCCCGATCGTCTTCGGCGCCGTCGTCTACAAGGGCATCAAGCACGTCGTGCTCGAGTCGCTGCCCGCCGGCTCGGCCGGCCCGTTCCTCGTGGGGACGATGGCGGCCGCTGCCGTGGGTCTCGTGGCGATCGATCTCCTGCTCGGCTACCTGCGCAGGCACGACTACACGATCTTCGTGGTCTACCGCCTCGTGCTCGCCGCGGCGATCGTGATCGTGATCGCCAGCGGCTGGCGCGGCGCGCACTTCTAGACGTCTCTGTGACAAAGGTGCGCCAAATGGCGCACGCGGCGCGAGCGGGCGCTTCGGCCGCCGGTATCGATGGGGCGCAATCGACCGAGAGGAGTGCACATGCGCCTTCGCCGAAGACGCGTCTTGCTCGTCGCGCTGCCGCTGGCCCTCGTGGCCGGCGCCGCGCTCGCCGCTCAGCCGTCGGGTCGGCGGCCGTCGAACGCCGTCATCAACGCCTGCGTGAAGAAGGGCAGCGGCGGCGTCAGGGTGGTGAGGTCCGGTGCCGCCTGCAAGCGTGGCGAGACGCCGCTGTCGTGGAACGCGCAGGGACCCGCGGGGCCGAGAGGAGCAACGGGAGCCACCGGCGCGACCGGGTCTGCCGGCCCCGCCGGGGCAGCGGGTGCCGCCGGTCCGAAGGGCGACACGGGGGCGCGCGGCGCGACCGGGGCCGCGGGAGCCGCAGGCCCAGCGGGACCGGCCGGCCCGCAGGGACCGCCCGGACCTGCCCTTGCATCCCTGGAGAGCCTGAATGGCCTCGCCTGCCACCTGGGCGGTGCCGCCGGCATAGCCACGCTGACCTACGACTCCGGCGGCGTCGCGACGCTGAAGTGCGCCACGTCCGGCGGCGGCTCGAGCAGCGACATCCGCGTGAACGAGCTCATGACCGGCTCGACCGGCGCGGCGTCGAACGAGTTCGTCGAGGTGTGGAACGCGGGCTCGACAGCGGTCGACGTGGGCGGCTACAAGGTCGCCTACCGCTCGGCGGCCGGCACGAGCGACACCACGCTGGTGACGATCCCCGCCGGAACGACGATCCCGGCCGGAGGCTTCTACCTGCTCGGGGGAAGCGGCTACCTCGGCTCGCATGCTCCCGACCAGACGTTCTCCGCCTCGCTGGCTGCGACCGGCGGTGGCCTGGCCGTGCGTGACGCTGCGGGCACGATCCTCGACTCCGTCGGCTACGGCGACGCGACGAACGCCTTTGTCGAGGGCCATCCGGCCGCGGCGCCGCCGGCGACCGCAGCGCCTGGCAGCAGCTCGGGGCGAATCCCCGACGGCCACGACACGAACGACAACGCGGCCGACTTCTCGGTCAGCGCGACTCCCTCGCCCGGGGCGTCGAACCACTAGAAACAAACGGCGGGCGGAACCTTCGCGGGGCCGCCCGCCAATCACTCCAAAGGGGCATGCTCGGCCCGCGAGACCTCACCGATAGTGCGTACGCGGGGCAAGCCTCGCATGGCGTCACCACCTGAACCTGCGGAAACTGCGGCGATTGGTCTCATCGATAAGCATCCCCTCGAACGGTCGCTCTCGCCCGAGCTCATGCTCGTGGATCCAGAGCTGGCCGCACGCGCTCGCGAGCTCCTACGCGAGCCCGATGAGGCCGGCGGAAAGGGCAACTACATGTCGGCACTAGGTACGCACGAGATCACTGCGGGAGTGAGCTTCGGAGGCCTCGAGCCTCCGCTCAGCCCGCCTGTCGTCCGGAGCCCGATGGCCTCGGCGATGCCGACCGGCGACGGCCTGGCCGGCCTGCCCACGCCCCCTCCGGCGATCCGGCCGCCCGAGTACGCGCCTCCGGCGCCCGCTCCGGGGCCGCCCGCTCCCGCGCCACAGGCCGAGGTTCCCCAACAGCCCGAGCCGGCCCCTGCGCCCGCTCCGGCGCCCGTGCAGCCCGAGCCCGCGCTACCGCCGGTGGCACCGGAGCCCGAGCTCGCGCCCGCGGCGCAGATCGCGCCCGAGAGCCCGGCGCCCGTGATCGACTACTTCGCGGAGGAGGTTCCTGCCCCGCCTGCGCCGGAGAGCGCCCCCGTCGAGGAGGCTGCCGCGGCGCCGGAAGTCGCGCCGGTCGAGGAGCCCGCTCCCGTCGCCGAGCTGCCCACAATCCAGCCGACGGCGCCCGCGCCTGCCCCGCCCGCGGAGCCGGAGGCCGTCGTGCTGCCGCCGGTCGCGCCGCCCGCACCCGAGCCTGCCGCGGTCGCGACCGCGCCCGAGCCGGCCGAGCTACCGCTGATGGCGCCCCAGCCTGTCGAGCTGCCCGCCGTGACCCCGGCGCCCGCGCCCGAGGCCGAGCTTCCGTCGCTCCCCGAGCCTGTCGAGGAGGCCCTGCCGGTAATCGAGCCGATCGCGCTCGTCGAGCCGGCGCCCCACCCCGAGGCCGAGCTTCCGCCGATCCCCGAGCCCGTCGAGGAGGCGCTGCCGGTAATCGAGCCGGTGGCACTCGTCGAGACCGCGCCCGCGCCCGAGCCCGCGCCGGAGCTCGAGGAGCTCTTCGCGGCCACGCCGCAGCAGCGCATCGCCTTCAGTGTCGTCGTGCGCCTCAAGGACGGCGACGGCGTCGAGGTCGGCTGCTTCCGTGACTTCGGCACCGCGATGGAAGGCGCCCAGGAAGTGATCGAGCAGTTCTCGACGGCGGCCGAAGGACAGTGGCCCTTCTACGCCGGCCGCTTCATCCGCCCCGACCTGATCGTCTCGGTCGACGTGGTCGAGGGCGAGCAGCTCTAAGCAGCGCGGCGCCCGACGTAGATCGTCACGACCGAGTGCAGGGGTGCGTTCCTGCCGCGGGGCTGCTCGTCGACGACCTTGCCGACCTGGCTCGGGTCGCTCACCGGCTGCCGTAGCGTCTGCACCGTGAAGCCCGCGGCCGTCAGCTTCCCGCGTGCCGCCGCCGGATCGAGGTTGCGGACGTCTGGAACGCCTTTCAGCGTTCCGGGCTGCGGCCCGAGCGCGACGTTGAGCTGGATTCGCGTCCCCCGCGCACGCGTCGCACCGCCGGCCGGCGCCTGCGAGACGACGGTGCCCTGCGACTCGTCGGACTTGAGGTAGACGACCCCGGCCTTCAGGCCCGCAGCGTTGAGCTGCCGCTGCGCGGCGTCCTGCTGCTGGCCGGTCACGTCGGGAACGGTCGCGTTCACGGTCGCGGGCGGGGCCGGAGGCGGCGGTGCGGCGCCGGGGCCGGCGCCGTTCGAGACGTTCAGCCGGACCCTCGAGCCGCCGGCGACACGCGCGCCCGGTCGCGGCCGCTGCCGGACGACGGTGCCTTTCGGCTGCGGCGACGGCACCTTGAACGCCCTGGGGACCAGGCCCGCGCCGCGAAAGGCCGCGACCGCGCTGTCGCGCGATTGCCCGATCGCGTTCGGCACGGTCACGAGGCCGCGCGAGACGGTGATCGTCACCGTCGAGCCGCGCCCGATCCGCGTGCCGGACTGCGGACTCTGCGCGATCACCGTCCCCGCCTTCTGCTTCGAGACGACATTGCGGGTCAGAACGTCCAGGCCTTTCGCCCGCAGCGCCTTCACGGCTGCGGCGGCGCTCTTCCCGACCAAGTCCGGCACCGCCTCTGTCCGGGCCGACGAGACCGTGAGCGCCACGACCGAGCCGCGCGTAACGTCCGCGCCCGGCCCGGGATCCTGGGCGACGACGGTGCCCGCCGCCTCGGAGCTCGCCCGCGTGACCACGCGCGCCACGAGGCCACGCTCGTTGACCCGCGCGACCGCCTCGTGCTGCTTCAGCCGAACCACGCTCGGCACGTTGACCGTCGACGCGCCCGCCCCGCCGTTGTCGTCGCGCGTCAGAAACCAGGCAGCCGCCAGCCCGCCGAGTACGAGCACGAGCAGGAGCAGCAACCACGGCCACAGCAGCGGGCGCGGCGGCGGTGGCGGTGGTGGTGGCGGGCCGAGCTCCTCCTCCTCGATGACGGGAGGGCGCTCCTCGACCAGCGTCTCGGCTTCGCGCCGGCGAAACACGTTCATCAGATGCGGTGATCTCCGCTACGACGAAACCCCGAACCTCTCGCTCAAGAAATCTTTCCAATTCGCCCACGGTCGCCTAACGGACGGGGCCGAGACTGCGGCCACGCAGGCTCTCAACGGAGGTCCCTTCATGGTTCGCAAGTTCATCGTTCTCGCCCTCATCCTCGGCGTCGGCCTCGCCGTCACGGGCGTGGCGGGGGCGCGCTGGTTCAACGTGATCCGCGGAACGCGCGGCGACGACGTGATCGCCGGCACCGCGAATCGCGACTTCATCCTCGGCTTCGCCGGGAACGACCAGGTCTCGGCGGCCGAGGGCCGCGACATCGTCTACGCCGGGAAGGGCGACGACACCGTCGACGGTGGCCCGGGGCTCGACCGGCTCTTCGGCGGCCTCGGCAACGACACCATCACCGCCGGCAACGGCCGCGCCGTGATCTGGGGGGGCGACGGAAACGACACCCTGACCGCCGGCGACAACGGTCTGAGCCGGCTGCACGGCGGCCCGGGTGACGACACGCTGAACGGCGGCGCCCGCCGCGACTTCATCTGGGGCGGCCGCGGCGTCGATCACGAGTTCGGCGGAGCCGGCAACGACGTCTTGCACGCGGTGGCGCGCGACAACCAGGTCGACACGCTCGACTGCGGCCCCGGCGACCACGACGTCGCGTGGCTCCGCGCCGGCGAGTCGGACACGACGGTCAACTGCGAGCTCGTGAAGACCGTCTCGATCGGCTCGGACGGCTAGGCAAAGCACTCTCCCCAGCCCACTCCGTCTCCCCGAGGCCCGCCGCAACGGCGGGCCTCGCCGTTTGTAGGGTCGGCGCGTGAGCGGTCTCGAGCTGGCGGCGGTCGCGGTGTGGTCGTTCGTCGTCGCGCTGGCCGGGGGCGCGGTCGGCCTCGTGCTGGGCAACCTGCGTCTGCCGCTCTTCGTCGCGGCAGCCTCCTCCCCGGCCGCGGGCGGCGGGGCGAACATCGCCGTCTCCGGGATCGCTGCCGCGACGGCGGGCACCGCGCACATCCGCGCGGGCCGCGTCAACTGGCGCCTGTTCGGCTGGATGGCGCCTCCGTCGGTCGCGGGCGCGCTCGTCGGCGGCTACCTCGCGGGGCGCGTGCCGAAGACCGCGCTCCTGCTCGCGATCGCGGCGGTGCTGCTCTACAGCGGGCTCGACCTGCTGCTGCGGCGGCCGCCCGAGCCGCGTGTGCGCGCGGAGCCGTCGGTGGTCGCGGCGGTCGTCTCCGGTGCGGTGATCGGCCTCCTCGGCGGCTTCGTCGGGCTGATCCTCGGCTCGCTGCGAATGCCGGCGCTGCTGCGCCTCGTCGGCGAGCCGGCGTCGCGCGCGGTCGGGACGAACCTCGCGGTCGGTGTCTGCGTGGGCGTCGCGGGCCTGCTCGGGCACCTGCCGAACGGCGCGCCGGACTGGAAGCTGATCGCCGTCGGCGGCGCGGCCTCCGTGCCCGCAGCGCTCCTCGGCGCGCAGCTCACCGGCCGCCTCTCCGAGGAAGCGCTCGTCCACGCGATCGGCGCCGTCCTGCTCGTCGCGGCCGCGGGCGCAGCCGTTCAGGCGTTCGTCTGAGCCTCGACGCGGTCGAGGAAGCCGCCGACGACCTCGACGTAGCGCTCCGGCTCCTCGAGGTACGCCATGTGCGTGCTGTCCTCAAAGAGCACCCACTCCGAGCCTGCGATCCCGGCGTGCAGCGGCTCGACGAGCGCCGGCGTGCACTCGTCATGGCGGCCGGACGTGATCAGCGCCGGCACGCCGATCTCGCCGAGCCGGTCGATCACATCCCACTCCTTGAGCGCACCCGTGACGGTGTACTCGTTCGGCCCCCACATCGTCTCGTAGACCTGGACGCCGAACTTCGCGCGCGCCTCCTTCAGCACCTCGGGCTCTGGCTCGAGTCCGCAGATGTGGCGGCGCTTGAACTCGGCCTCCGCCTCCTTCTCGTCCAGCCCCGACGGCAGGTCGCCGTGCAGCCGCAGAGTCTCCTCGGCCCAGCGAGGCGCGCTCGTCGGCGTCGAGTTCAGCACGAGGCTCGCGAGCCCGGCCGGCCGGACGAAGGCGTACTCGAGCGCGAGCATCCCACCCCAGGACGAGCCGAAGAGATGAACCCGCTCGAGCCGCAGCCGGTCGAGGACGCTCTGCAGCTGCTCCAGAAACGTCTCGACACGCCAGAGCCCGGCATCGTCGGGCCGGGCGGACTCGCCGCTCCCGAGCTGGTCGTAGAAGACGACCCGCCGGGCCTCCGCGAGCCGTGCGAGCCCCTGCAGCGGGAGGTGCGACCCGCCGGGGCCGCCGTGCAGGCAGACCAGCGGCAGCCGCCCGGGTTCCTCGCGCTCGCCATACACCCACGCCGCTGTCCGCCACTCGCGGAACGGAATCGAGCGCTTCAGTCGATCGTCCAGGTGTCCCCGGCATGCAGGAGCTGTTCGAGGTCGCCCTCGCCCTGCTCCGCGCGGGCGCGCTCGAGCTGCTCTTCCATCAGCCGGTCGTAGACCGGGCGCTCGATGTCCCGGAAGACGCCGAGCGGCGTCGGTCCGTGCGGTGTGTGCGACAGCCGCGCCACGGCGGCGGCCAGCGACGGCGTCGGCGCGTGCTCGTCGTGCACCAGCAACGCGTCCTCGCCCGCCTCGGCCACGTCGACGAGCTCCGCCGAGGCGTCGGGCCGCATCGCCACGCCGCGCTCTCCCTCGGGGCCAAAGCGGATCGGCTTCCCGTGCTCGAGCAAGATCCGATTCTCCTTCTCCTCGCGCACCGCGTCGAAGGCGCCGTCGTTGTAGACGTTGCAGTTCTGGTAGATCTCGACGAAGGCCGCGCCCTGGTGCGCGTGCGCGCGGCGCAGCGTCTCAGTCAGGTGCGCACGGTCGGTGTCGATCGAGCGCGCCACGAAGGTCGCCTCGGCGCCCAGCGCCAGGGCGACCGGGTTGAACGGCCAGTCCATCGAGCCCATCGGCGTCGTCTTGTTGATCGTCCCGAGCGGCGAGGTCGGCGAGTACTGCCCCTTGGTGAGACCGTAGATCTGGTTGTTGAACATCAGGATCTTGATGTTCACGTTGCGGCGCAGCGCGTGGATGAGGTGGTTGCCGCCGATCGAGAGCGCGTCGCCGTCGCCGCTCACAACCCACACCGACAGGTCCGGCCGCGAGAGCGCCAGCCCGGTGGCGATCGCCGGCGCGCGGCCGTGAATCGAGTGGATGCCGTAGGTCTCGACGTAGTACGGGAAGCGCGCCGCGCAGCCGATGCCGGAGATGAACACGATCCGCTCGCGCGGGATCCCGAGCTCCGGGAGGAAGCTCTGGACGGCGGCGAGGATCGCGTAGTCCCCGCAGCCGGGGCACCAGCGAACCTCCTGGTCGGTCTTGAAGTCCTTCGCCGTCAACTCGACATGGCCGTTCCCGTTGCCACTGTCGCTCACAGCAACGCCTCCATCGCGTCGGCGAGCTCGCCCGCCCGCAGCGGCACGCCGCGCACCCGGTTGAAGCCGACGGCGTCGACGAGGAACTCGGCGCGCACGAGCTTCAGCAGCTGGCCGAGGTTCATCTCGGGCACGAGCACGCGCTCGTACGACCGCAGGATGTCACCCGTGTTGCGCGGGAACGGGTTCAGGTGCGTCAGGTGGGCCTGCGCGACCTTCTTGCCCTCCTTGCGCAGCCGCCGCACGCCCGCGGTGATCGGGCCGTACGTCCCGCCCCAGCCGAGCACGAGCAGGTCGGCGCCGTCAGGATCGTCGACCGCGAGCTCGGGGATGTCGGCCGCGATGTTCGCGACCTTCTGTGCGCGCAGCCGCACCATCCGGTCGTGGTTGTCGGGGTCGTAGGAGACGTTGCCGGTCTCGTCCTGCTTCTCGAGGCCGCCGAGCCGGTGCTCGAGGCCCGGAGTCCCCGGGATCGCCCACGCACGCGCGAGCGTCTCGGGATCGCGCACGTATGGGAGGAACTCGCCGTCGCGGTTCGGTCCAGTGGCGAAGTCGGCCGCGATCTCCGGGAGCGCGTCCACGTCGGGCAGCAGCCACGGCTCCGAGCCGTTGGCGAGGTAGGCATCGGAGAGCAGGTAGACCGGCGTGCGGTACTTGAGCGCGATCCGAGCCGCCTCGAGGGCCGCGCCGAAGCAGCCGCCCGGAGTCGAGGCCGCAACCACGGGCACCGGCGACTCCGCGTTGCGCCCGTAGAGCACCATCAGCAGGTCGGCCTGCTCGGGCTTCGTCGGCATCCCCGTCGACGGCCCGGCGCGCTGGATGTCGAGGATCAGCAGCGGCAGCTCGAGCGCAACGGCGAGGCCGACGGTCTCCGCCTTCAGCACCACGCCCGGGCCGCTCGAGGTGCAGACGCCGAGCGCGCCGCCGAAGCTGGCGCCCACGGCCGCGCCGGCCGCGGCGATCTCGTCCTCGGCCTGGAAGGTGCGGACGCCGAAGTGCTTGTAGCGCGCGAGCTCCTCCAGGATCCCGGACGCGGGCGTGATCGGGTAGGCGCCGAGGAAGAGCGGCAGCCCGCTCTTGACGCTCGCGGCGATGAGACCCATGCCGAGTGCCTGGTTGCCAGTGATGTTGCGGTAGGTGCCCGGCTCCATCGGCGCGGGCGCGACCTCATATGAGACGACGAAGTCCTCGGAGGTCTCGCCGTAGGCCCAGCCGGCCTTGAACGCCTTCACGTTCGCCTCGGCGATCGCGGGCTTCGAGGCGAACTTGCGCTCGAGGTACTCGACGGTGCCCTCGGTCGGCCGGTGGTAGAGCCAGGACATCAGGCCGAGCGCGAACATGTTCTTCGAGCGCTCCGCCTCACGCTTCGTGACCTCGACGTCCTTTAGCGCCTCGAGGGTCAGCGACGTCAGCGGCACCTCGTGCACGTGGTACTCGTCGAGCGAGCGGTCGTCGAGCGGGCTCGCGTCGTAGCCGGCCTTCTCGAGGTTGCGCTCGGTGAAGGCGTCGCGGTTGACGATCAGCGTCCCGCCCTTCGGCAGGTCGCGCAGGTTCGTCTTCAGCGCCGCCGGGTTCATCGCGACGAGCACGTCGGGCGCATCGCCGGGCGTGAGGATGTCGTGGTCGGCGAAGTGAAGCTGGAAGCCGGAAACACCCGGCAGCGAGCCCGCCGGCGCGCGAATCTCCGCCGGGAAGTCCGGCAGCGTCGAGAGGTCGTTGCCGATGAGGGCGGTCTCGCTCGTGAAGCGGCCGCCCGTGAGCTGCATGCCGTCGCCGGAGTCGCCGGCGAAACGGATGGTCACCTGCTCGAGCTGCTCGACCGGCTTGGCCATTCGCCGCTAGGTATAGCACCGCCGCGCGGGGTGCTACCGCGACCGTGCGGAACGGCTGCGGTGGCGCCGGACACGGGCGCGGTTGCCGCAGGCTCCGGTGTCGCACCAGCGGCGGGTGCGGCTGCGCGTCCCGTCGTAGAAGACGCGCCGGCACGAATCGTCGGCGCACCGCTTGAGCCGCGGCGGGCGCGAGCGGCGGAGGATGGAGCCGAACGCACCCGAGAGCTCCCGCTCGACCTGGTCTCCGACCGCGACGGCCCGCGTCACGGTTCGCTGACGCGGACGAGCTTCAGGCCCCAGGCCTCGCCCGCGTCGAACAGCTCGTCCGGGTCGACCTCGTCGCGCCAGCCGAGGAAATGCCGCTCGGGCTCGTCTTCGGTCGAGCCGTAGACGGCGAGCCGCAGCTCGTGCTCAGGCTCCTGCGACCCGCGCTCGAGCTCCTCTCGCCTGCGCTCCGCCTCGTCCGCCGCCGGACCCTCCGCGTAACCCTTGGCCATCAGGAAGCGGCCTCTTGGAGCAGCGCCTGCAGATCGAGCGGCGCATTCGCCATCGCGACGCCGTTGCCGTCGCTCGCGCGCGGCCACTCCTCCTCGGGGCGGTCGCGGTAGATCTCGACCCCGTTCCCGTCGGGATCACGGAGGTAGATCGCCTCGGAGACGCCATGGTCGGTGGCGCCGTCGATCGGCCAGCGAGCGTCGACGAGCCGCCGCAGCGCGTTCCCGAGCTGCGCGCGGTCGGGATAGCGGATTGCGACGTGGTAGAGGCCCGTGGTGCCCGGAGGCGGGGGCGAGCCGCCACGCGAGTCCCACGTGTTCAGCCCGAGGTGGTGGTGGTAGCCACCGGCCGAGATGAAGGCCGCCTGGTCGCCCATCCGCTGCATCACCTCGAAGCCGAGGATGTCGCGGTAGAAGGCGAGCGCCCGGTCGATGTCCGCGACCTTCAGGTGAACGTGGCCGATGTCGACGCGCGGGTCGATGCTCACGCGCCGACGATAGCGGCTGGGGTCGCGAAATTGACGGTGTCCATGGTGGTGGTCAAGATGAACCGGGTGGTACCTCCTCCCGAGGGACCGGCCGAGACCGTCGGCCAGCGCTTGCGGCGCCTGCGGCACGACCGCGGGCTGTCCCAGCGCGAGCTCGCAAGCCCCGGCGTCTCCTACGCGTACATCTCCCGAATCGAGGCCGGCGCGCGGCGCCCGTCGGTGAAGGCGCTGCGCATGCTGGCGCGCGAGCTCGGTGTCTCGGCCGACTACCTGGAGACCGGCTCCGAAATTCGTGACACCGACCAACGCGAGCTGCGGATCGCCGACGCCGAGCTCGAGCTGCGCCTCGGCGAGGAGCCCGCCAAGGCGGAGGCCACGCTCCAGCGGCTGCGCGACGATGCGGTCGGCGCGGGCGACACCGTGGCCGCCGCGCGCGCCAACGTCGCCCTTGGGCTGGCGGCAGCCGCCGGCGGCCGGAACGCCGAGGCGATCGAGCGCCTGGAGGCCGGTCTCGACCGCTCGCCGGTCTCGCCCAGCGCCCGCCCCGACGTCTTCGCGACGCTCGGCCGCGCCTACGCGGCGACCGGCCGGGCCGAGGAGGCGGTCGTGCTGTTCGAACGCTGCCTCGACGAGATCGCCGAGGACGCGCCGGAGGACCTCACAGCGCAGGTCCGGTTCACGACGTACCTCAGCTACGCGCTGACCGACCTCAACGACCTCGACCGCGCGCAGTCGGTCCTCGCCACGGTGCTCGACAAGGCCGAGGCGATGACCGACGCGTACTCGCGCGTTCGCCTCTACTGGTCGCTCGCGCGGCTGAACGATGTCCAGGGACGGCCCGTGGCGGCGCTCGACTACGTGCGGCGCGCGATCGCGCTGCTCGAGGTGACCGACGACACCCTGCACCTCGCACGCGCCCACCTGCTCTGCGGCGACATCCTGATGACTCAGGGCCGGCCCGAGGAAGCTGGCCGCCACTTCGACCTGGCGGAGCGGCTGCTCGGCCCGAACCCGGAGCCCGTGGACGCTGCGAACCTCTACACCGACCAGGCCAAGCGCGCCGCCGCGCTCGGCGACGGCGACGAGGCCGTACGGCGCGCGCAGGCAGCGCTCGGCGCGGTCGGCGAGGAGTTCCCGCCCGAGAAGGGCAACGCACTCTGGGCGCTCGCCGAAGGGCTTGCGCTCACGGGTGACACCGACGGCGCCGACGGCGCCTTCCGCGACGCGGCGGAGCTGCTCGAGCACCAGGGCCATCGCCGCGATTACGTCGAGGCCTATGGCGCGTGGGGCAAGTTCCTGCGCCGCGCTGGCCGCGAGGACAAGGCGCTCGAAGTGCTCGAGCGGGCAGCCGACCTCGCCGCCGCTCCCGTCGCGGACAGCGGCGCACGGTGATCTCAGCCGCGGTCCGGCCGCGGGGCCCGTACTCCCTTCGCGACACGCTTCGCATGGGGAGCGACGCAACCCGCACCGTGATCGACGGCGTGCTGGTCGCGGCGCTCGCGAGCGGCGGGGCCGGGCGCGCCTGGCAGCAGGTCGACGGCACGGTCCAGCTGCGCGCTCCGAACGAGGCCGGCGTCGACGAGCTGCGGTTCGTGCTCGCGCTCGACGACGACCACAGCGAGTTCCTCCGCCGCTTCGCCCGCGACCCGCTGGTCGGCGAGGCGACGCGACGCGTGCGGGGCATGCGCCCGCTCCGGACCGCAACCGTCGCCCAGGCGCTGCTGCGGGCGGTCTGCGGGCAGCTGATCCAGGCGCGGCGGGCTCGGTCGATCGAGCGCACCGTCGTCGCCGCGTTGATGCCTGAGCTCTCCGGGACGCATTTGCACGCGCCGCCGGACTGCGCCGCCCTCGGACGCCTCGCTCCCGCCGAGCTGCGGCGGCTCGGCCTCGGCGCTCGCCGCGGTGCGGCGCTCGTGCGCATCTGCCGCTCGCTCGAGCTCGAGCGGCTGCGCTCGCTGCCCGGCGACGCCTCCGCAGAGCGGCTGCTGCGCGAACGCGGGCTCGGTCCGTGGTCGGTGGGAGTCGTCTTCCTCGAGGGGCTCGGCCGCTACGACCGCGGGCTCGTCGCGGACCTCGGCCTGGTGAAGCTGCTCTCGGCGCTGCGCGGCCGCTGGGTCGAGGGCTGGGAGACGGCCGAGCTGCTCGAGCCGTACGGCGAGTGGGCCGGGCTCGCGAGCGTCTACCTGCTGCACGCCCACGCCAACGGTCTCGTGCCCTTGAAGCGCGCCGCTTAGGAGGGTCTGGCGAAACACCGTCTGTGCCCTCGGGCCGCGCTGCTCGTCCCGAGAGCGAGCAGCGTTCCGCCAAACCCTCCTAGACTCGGCCCATGGACGCGCGCCGCGTCGCCATTCTCGGCGCCGGGACGATCGGCGAGTCGCTGCTGAGCGGCCTGCTCAGCGGCGGCTGGCGCGAGCCCTCGGAGATCGTGGCGACCGTGCGCGACGAGGAGCGCGCACGGGAGCTCGAGGAGCGGCACGGCGTCCGCGTCACACTCTCGAACGCCGAGGCGGTCGCCGGAGCGACGCTCGTCGTCGTGGCGGTCAAGCCCCAGGACTTCGACGGGCTCCTCGGCGAGATCGGCGGCGTGCTCACGCCTGAGCAGACAGTGCTCTCTGTCGCGGCCGCGATCCCGACCGCGGCGATCGAGCGGCAGGTCGCGCCGGGCGTGCCCGTCGTCCGCGCGATGCCGAACCGGCCCGCGACCGTGCACGAAGGGATCGCGGGAATCTGCGCGGGTGCGCACGCCGGCGAGGAGCACCTACGGCTCGCCGAGGAGGCGCTCAGCCACCTCGGCGCGGTCGTGCAGGTGCCCGAGCGCTACATGGACGCCGTCACGGCAGTCTCCGGCTCCGGCCCCGCCTACTTTGCCCTCCTCGCGGAGGCGATGATCGAGGCCGGGATCCTGCTCGGGCTCTCCCGCGAGATCTCGACGCAGCTGGTGGTGCAGACGATGCTCGGCACGGCGCGGCTCCTACGCGACGAGGGCATCCACCCGGTCGAGCTGCGCGAGCAGGTGACCTCGCCCGGCGGAACGACGATCCGTGCGATCCGGGAGCTCGAGCGCGCCGGCGTGCGCGCCGCGTTCCTGAACGCCATCCAGGCCGCAATGGAGCGCTCGCAGGAGCTCGCGGCCGGCGAGCAATGACCCTCTACGGCGTAGAGCTGACCGTCTGCGAAGAAGCGGAGGAGGTCGCCTCGACCGTGGCCGAGGAACTCGTGGCGGCTGCGCGATCCGGGGCGGCGATCGCGCTCACAGGCGGCCGCTCGCCGGGGCGGGCGTACGAGCTGGCGGCCGAGCGCGAGCCGGACTGGAGCTCGGCGTCGGCCTGGTGGGGCGACGAGCGCTGCGTGCCGCCCGAGGACGAGCGCTCGAACTTCCGGCTCGCGAGCGAGTCGCTGCTCGACCGACTCGAGGCGATGCCGCGCGAGGTGCAGCGCATCCGCGGCGAGCTCGGCGCCGAGCAGGCGGCGCGCGAGTACGACGAGCTCCTGCGCGGCGTGTCGCTCGACTTCGTGCTCCTCGGGATCGGCCCCGACGGCCACGCCGCCTCGCTCTTCCCGGGCCAGCCGCCGCTGGACGAGCGTGAGCGGCGGGCGATTCCTGCGGAGGCGAAGCTCGAGCCGTTCGTCGACCGCGTAACGCTGACGGTGCCGGTGCTGTGCTCCGCGCCGGCGGTAGTTTTCGTTGCCACCGGCGAGGCGAAGGCCGAGGCAGTGGAACAGGCGTTCGCCCGGCCGCCGGACCGCTCGGCGCCCGCCAGCCTGATCCGCTCGGCGACCGGCCGCACCACGGCCGTTGTGGACGCGGCCGCCGCCGCGCGTTTGCCCGGCTAGACACCGCGCGGGGGGCGGTGTTATACCCCCCGCATGGCCGCCGCCGAACCCAGGCCGATTCTCGACGTCCTCACGCTCGACAAGCCCGAGCAGCTGAAGGCGCTCGGACATCCGCTGCGCCTGCGCGTGCTCGAGACGCTCGGCGCCGGCGACGGCGAGAAACTGACGAACCGCGAGCTCGCGAACCGCCTCGGCGTCGATCCCGGCCACCTCCACTTCCACGTGCGGATGCTGCTGCGCGCGGGCCTGATCGAGCTCGCGGAAGGCGGCCATGGCCGTGAAAAGCCCTACCGCGCCGTGGCGCGGACGGTGCGCGTGGCGCCGGCGCTGCTGAAGTCAGACGCGACGAGCGACCTCCGTGCCGCGATGCTGGAAGAGGTGCAGCGCGGCTGGGCCGAGCACGGGGCGTCCGGGACGTTCCGGGCGGCGCAGGTCAGCGCCCGCATCACGCCCGAGCAGGCGGTGGAGCTGATCCAGGAGCTCGTGGAGCACGCGCGCGACGCGGAGGACGCGTCGCTGCCGCCGATCGTGATCACGACGGTGCTCCATCCGCCGACGACGGTCGATCTCGAGCTCTAGGCGGGCAAGAGCGGCGAGCTGAGCCCGGTCTCGATCCCGCGGCGGCGCGCGAGCGCCTGCAGGACGAGCACGGTGTCGGCAACAGGCAGGTCTTCGAGGTACTCCTCGCGCGTCGCGAACGACTCCAGCACCTCCTCGACCGCCTCCCCGTAGCCGACGACATCCTGCGCCGCGAGGTAGGCCAGCGCGTCGCCGACGGCCTTCGGGAAGTCGTCGCGGGTGCGGATCGCGTCGGCCTGCATGCGCGCCTCGTCGTCATCGCCCAGCACGAGGAGCGCGAGCGCCGCCGCGTAGCGGCCGATGGGGCTCTCGGACTCGGGGGCGCCGGCGCCGAGCGCCGAGCGTGCGGCCTCCTCGGCCGCCGGCCAGTCGCCGGCGAGGACGAGCGACTTCATCGCGCCGATCGGCCGGCCCCAGCTGTCCGGCGGCGCGTCGGCGAAGCTCTCGCGATAGCGCTGGGCAGCGCGGTGGAGCCAGGCGCTCGCCTCGTCGGCGCGTCCGAGCATCAGGAGGGCGAGGCCGGCACCGCCGGCGGCGTTGCCGAGGCGCGTGACCTGCCGCTGGCGCGTGTCCGCGTCCCGCGCGTCCGGGAGCCGTGCCTCGCCGTCGCGGTAACGAGCCTCCTCCCGCTCGAGGTGCTCGGCCCAGTCCTCGTCCCCGCGGCGCCGGCGCTCGCCTCCTGTCTCAGGCACACCCAACCTCCTCCCCGCGGCGATCGTATCGAGGGCGGACGCACATGACTGTCGCGCGCTTCGGGCGAGAGTGTGACGATTGACTAGGGTCCGCGACGTGCGGGAGGTGCGCGAGGTCTTCTACGTCGACGGCGTCCGCACGGCGTTCGGGCGCGCAGGGGCAGAGGGCGTCTTCTGGCGCACCCGCGCCGACGACATGGGCGTCAAGGTCGTCCGCGAGCTGCTGCGCCGGAACCCGACCGTGCCGCCCGAGCGCATCGACGACGTCGTGATGGCGGCCACCGCGCAGGTCGGCGACCAGGGGCTCACGCTCGGCCGCGACGTCGCCCTGCTCGCGGGTCTGCCGTGGACGGTGCCGGGCTTCGCCGTCGACCGCATGTGCGCCGGAGCGCTGACCGCCGTCACCGCCGGGGCGGGCGAGATCGCGATGGACGCGGCGGACGTCGTGCTCGCAGGCGGGGTCGAGCACATGGGCCACCATCCGATGGGCGACGACGTCGACTTCAACCCGCGCTTCGTCGCCGAGCGGCTCGTCGACACCTCGGCGGTGACGATGGGCGCGACCGCGGAGAACCTGCACGACCGCTTCCCGCAGCTGACGAGGGAGGCGGCGGATGCCTACGCCGTGCGCTCGCAGCAACGCGCTGCGGCCGCGTGGGAGAACGGCGTCATGCGCGAGACGGTCGTGCCGATGTCGGTCTTCACCGACGACGGCTGGCAGGTCGCTGACCGCGACGAGTTCCTCCGCCCGGACACGAGCATGGAGGCGCTCGCGACGCTGCCGACACCGTTCCGTGCGGGCGGCCGCGTGACCGCGGGAAACTCGGCGGGGCTGACGGACGGCGCGACGACCTGCCTGCTCTGCTCCGAGGCGGCGGCGCGCGAGCACTCAGTCGAGCCGCGGATGCGCCTCGTCGGGTACGCGTTCGCCGGCGTCGAGCCGGAGCTGATGGGCCTCGGGCCGGTCCCGGCGACGCAGAAGGCACTCGGGCGCGCGGGCCTCCAACTCGACGAGATCGGCCTCTTCGAGCTGAACGAGCCGTTTGCCGTGCAAGTGCTGACTTGGTGCGACGGCCTCGGCGTCGACCCGGAGGACGAGCGCCTGAACCCGTACGGCGGCGCCATCGCGTGCGGCCATCCGCTGGCCGCGACCGGCGTGCGGCTCCTGGCGCAGCTGGCGTACGGCTTCCGCGAGCGGCCGGGCGTCCGCTACGGCCTGACGGCCCTCTGCGTCGGGATGGGCATGGGCGCCGCGCTGATCTGGGAGAACGTCGCTGCCGGACACTGAGTTCAAGCTCGCGGCGGTCGAGCGTGACGACGGTCGCATCGCGCTCGTGACGATCGACAACGGCGAGGACTACACGAAGCCGACGTTCTTCGGGCGCGCCGCGCTCGAGTCGCTCGAGCGGCTGCTGCCGGAGCTCGAGGAGGGCGACTGGACGGCGCTGGTGCTCACCGGGAAGCCGTTCGTGTTCGCGGCAGGGGCCGACATCACGCAGTTCCCGAACGCGACGCGCGAGCTCGCGATTGAGGGGAGCCGCGCGGGTCACGAGCTCTTCGGGAGGATCCGGACGCTCCCGTTTCCCACGGTGGCGGCGGTGAACGGCGCCTGCCTCGGCGGCGGGGTCGAGATCGCGCTCCACTGCGACTCGCGCACGATCTCGACGGCGGTGCGCCACTTCGCGTGCCCCGAGTGCTTCCTCGGCATCGTCCCCGCGTGGGGCGGGACGCAACTCGTGCCGCGCCTCGTCGGGGCGGAGACCGCGGTCAAGTTCATCGTCGCGAACCCGATGCGGCAGAACCGGATGCTCACCGGGCCGGAGGCCTTCGAGCTGGGCTTCGCCGACCGTCTGCTGGAACCGGCCGAGTTCCTGGACGACTCGATCGCGTTCGCCCTCCAGCTCGCAGCGAACGGTGACAGTCACAGTGACAGTCACTCTGCGTCGGAAGCGATACGGAAGGCGCGCGGAAGGCTCGACGGCCAGGTCCACGGCGCGGCGCCCGCACCGTACAAGGCGCTCGACCTGATCGAAGGCGCCCTCTCCGGCTGGACGCTCGAGGAGGGCAACTCCGCCGAGGAGGAGGCCGTCGGCGAGCTCCTGCCCGGCCGTCAGGCGCAGGCGTCCCTCTACGCGTTCGACCTCGTCGACCGCCGCGCGAAGCGGCCGCCCGGCAAGCCCGAGGCGCAGCCGCGCCCGGTCCGCAAGGTCGGCCTCGTCGGCGCCGGCCTGATGGCGGCCCAGCTGGCGGCGCTCTTCCTGCGCCGGCTCGAGGTCCCGGTGGCCATACGCGACGTGAGCGAGGACGCACTCACCGCGGCGCGCGAGACGATCGACGAGGCCCTCGCCGATCAGGTCGCGAAGGGCCGCTACGAGGAGGGCAAGGCGCGCTTCCTCTCCTCCCTCGTCTCCACCTCCACGACCTACGACGACTTCGCCGACTGCGACCTCGTGCTCGAGGCCGTTTTCGAGGAGCTCGGCGTCAAGCAGCAGGTCTTCGCGGAGCTGCGGGACCACGTCGAGCCCGACTGCGTCCTCGCCACGAACACCTCGAGCCTCTCCGTTGCGGAGATCGGCGCCGACGTCGGCATCCACTTCTTCAACCCGGTCGCCGTCCTGCCGCTCGTCGAGCTCGGGCGTACCCCAGACACCGACGACGTCACGCTCGCCACCGCCTGGGCCTTCGCCGAGCAGCTGCGCAAGCGCCCCGTCCTCGTCGCCGACGCACCGGCCTTCGTCGTCAACCGCGTCCTCACGCGCCTGATGAGCGTCGTCCTCGACGCGATCGAGCACGGCACCGACCCGGACGAAGCGGACGAGGCGATCCTGCGCCTCGGCTTACCGATGGCGCCGTCGGTGCTGCTGCAGATGGTCGGGCCGCGGGTCGCGCACCAGGTCCTCGAGACGCTCCACGACGCCTTCCCCGCCCGCTTCCCGCTCTCGCAGACGCTGGCGAACTACGCCGAAGGGCGCGACGAGGTCGCCCTCGCGGCGAGCGAGCCCCGCACACAGGACGAGATCCTGGAGGCCGCGCTCGAGGCGCTCGCGGACGAGAGCCGGCACCTCCTCGAGGAAGGCGTCGTCGCCGAGGCAGAGGACGTCGACACCGCCCTGCTCCTCGGCGCAGGCTGGCCGTTCTGGCTCGGAGGGATCACGAAGCACCTCGACCAGGTCGGCATTTCAGAGAGGATGTTCGGGCGCCCGCTCGCCGAGATCGGTGCGGGGGCGCCGACGAGATGAACGACGACTGGCGAATCAGAGTCGAGCTGGGCGAGAGCGTCCACGCCGGCACGCTGCTCGGCCGGCTCGGCCTCGAGCTCGGCTCGGACGAGGCGCAGCGTCTGGCGCGCGAGCTCCAGGGCCACCGCCTCGCCGTCTCCAACGACGAGGACACCGTCTTCGTCTACGTCGACTCCTCGGCTCAGGCCGAGCAGGCTCGCAAGATCGTGGAGGCGGAGCTCCGGGACGAGGGGATCGAGGCGGAGGCCGTCACCGAGCGCTGGCTCCGCGACGAGGAGCGCTGGTCGGGTGAGCCGCCGCAGGAGACGTGGGAGGAGGAAACGATCGAGCAAGGGCATGCCCCGTGGGAGGTCCGGGTCGAGCTCCCCTCGCACCACGAGGCCGACGAGCTCGCCGACACGCTCGAGCGAGAGGGATACGACGTCGCGCGCCGCTGGCGCTACCTGATCGTCGGCGCCGGCTCCGAGGAGGAGGCGCGCGCACTCGCGAGACGCGTCCACGGCGACGCCGAGCCCGGCGGCGAGGTCGCGTGGGAGGTCACCCCGCAGAACCCGTTCGCCGTCTTCGGCGGGCTCGGCGGCTAGGGCCAACAGGCTGAGCGTCGGCTATACTTCCGGGGCGACGCTCGCCGAGGAAATCTGCGCGAGCGCGCTCTCTCACTGAGATTCGCGGCACGGCGACGTGCTGCAGACATGCACGAAACGACCGAGCAACCGCCGCTGGCGCCGGAGGCTCCGGACGGCCTAGCCGCTTCCGCCCTTCGAGCGGAAGCGTGGGCCGGGGAGCCCTTCCTCCATCCGGATGAGGATCCGGCGGTTTCGCTTGCGCCCGGAGCGGCGCGGCGCCGAGCGCTCGACGACGCACTCGCCGAGATGGAGGCGGGCGCCCGGGAGCCGTCATACGAGTGGAAGATCCGCTACGCGCTGATGCTCGGCCTCGAGCGCGTGCTCTCGCAGGAGCGGCCGCGTCTCGCCTCCGGCACCGAGCTGCGGCGCCACCAGGTCGACGCGCTCGCCGGGATGCTCACGGAGCTGATCGCGGCGACGCAGGCCGCGCAGGACGCGAACGGGAACGGCGCCAACGGCGACCAGGCCGAGGCGGCGGAGGCCGAGGAGGAAGAGGAGGATCTCGGCGTCCACCTCGAGGAGCGAGCGGAAGAGCTGGCGCTCCCGGAGGAGCACAAGGGCTCAGACCCGGGTGCGAGCCGGCGCTACCGGTTCCGGCACCCGACCGCCTCGGGCAAGACGATCGCCGCTGCCGGCTTCGTCGAGGGGGCGCGCACGCTCGGCGTCCTGATCCTCACACACCGCCGCTTGCTCGTCTCCCAGTTCCACCGCGAGCTGACGGCCGAGGGCTACGGCGACCGCTTCGAGGACGCGATCCTCAAAACGCATACGCGTTCTGGGATCACGCAGAAGTCGCCGGTGACGGTCCAGACGTACGCCTGGTTCGCGCGGCACTGGCAGGACCTCGAGCCCCACACGTACCAGCTCGTGATCGCCGACGAGGCGCACACCGCGCTCGGCGAGAAGACGAGCCACGCGATCCGGAGCTTCTCGAATCCGATCTACATCGGCATGACCGCGACGGAGCAGCTGATCGCGAAGCAGGTCTCCGACGTCTTCCCGGCCTCGATCGACGAGCTTCCGCTCGGCGATGCCGCGCGGCGCGGGCTGATCGCGCCGCTGCGCTGCCTGCGCGTCCCGCCTGCCGCGGCGATCTCGTCGGTGCCGATCGTCGGCGGCGACTTCGAGGAGCGCGCGCTGGCCGCCGTCCTCGATCACCAGGCCCTGAACCAGGCCGCCGCGAGCCTTTACCGCGACCGCTTCGACAACACGCCGGGGATCGTCTACGCGGCCGGCGTCGAGCACGCGTACAACCTCGCCAAGGAGTTCCGCGCGGTCGGGCTCAAGGCCGAGGCCGTGAGCGGCCGGACGCCGCCGCTGCAGCTCGCCGAGACGCTCGCCGCCTACGAGCGCGGCGAGATCAACGTCCTGATCAACGCGATGCTGCTCGCCGAGGGCTGGAACTCGCCGCGCGCGACCGTCTGCATGCACCTCGCCCCGACGGCCTCGCGGCGCGTCTACCAGCAGCGCATCGGCCGCATCATGCGCATGCACCCGCGCAAGGAGGCCGGCGTCGTCGTCGACTTCGTGCCGAAGGGGGCGACGCACAACGAGCGCGTCGTCTCGCTGCACAGCCTGCTCGACGCCGACTTCTACCGCGAGGGTGCACGAGTGACGCCGGCGCCGCGGCGGCGGGTGCAGCGGCGCGCCCGGCGGAAGCTCTCGCCGGCGCCGTGGCTGGTGCCGGTCACGCCGGACGTGAAGCGCCGTCTCGCCGTGATCGACCGCGAGTGGCAGCGCGTTGACCCGCGCTTCCTCGACGACGACGAGCAGCTCTACTGGGCCACGATCGCCGGCCGCGCCGTCCGCTTCGACGAGCGCGTCGAGTTCGTGAAGAAGTTCACCGAGGGCAAGGCGAGCCGCGGGGCGCTCGAGCAGTTCCTCAACGCGTGCGCGGCCGAGAATCCGAACCGCCGCCTGCGGCTGACCGCGCTCGCCGACCGTGTCTCGATGACGGTTGACCGCGCGAGCTTCGACGACCTCGTCACGCTCGTCACGCAGGCGCCGACCTGGGAGAAGGATCGCGTGCACGGCGTCCGCACGCTGCTGCGCGCGCTCGGCGACGGCAAGGCAGACGCACCAGAGCAGATCCTCGCGCGCTGGACGTGGCGGCTCGCGCGCTCGACGCGCAAGGTGCAGGACCGCCGCGCGAGCGCCGAGTTCCCCGAGGCGAAGCGGCTCCTCGGCGCGCTCGCGAACTCCCGCGGCCACCGGCACGAGGAGAACGCGGCGAAGCTCGTGAACGCGGCCCTCGACCAGTCGCGCGAGGTCGGCACGGCGCTGCTCGCCTCGGCCGAGGGCTACACCCCGCGTGCGAACCAGCTGATCGACGCGGCGCGCGAACGGCTCGGCTCGATCCAGGAGGTCGCGAACGCGCTCGCGGACAACCTGCCGGCGCCGAAGGCCGCAGGCGGCCGCTCGCGGCGCCGCCGCCGCAAGCGCAAGAAGAAGGGCCAGGCGCAGGGCCGGCAGCAGGCGCAGCGGCAGCAGCAACAGCAACAGAACGGTGCGGCGCCCGCGGCGGAGCAGGAGCAGAAAACCGCTCCGGCCGCCGAGGCGTAACGCCCATCGCCTACACGAGACTGAGTTCCTAGCGCATGGACACGCGCTTTCTCCTGCTCCTCCCGATCGCCTTCGGCGCGGGGATCGTCACCGCGATCTCACCCTGCGTCTTCCCCGTGCTGCCTATCCTCTTCGCCGGCGGCGCGAGCGGCGGGCGCCGGCGGCCCTACGCGATCATCGCCGGCCTGGTGGCCAGCTTCGCGACCTTCACGCTCGTCGCGACGTGGCTGCTGGAGCAGCTGCACCTTCCACAGGACTTCTTGCGCGACCTCTCGATCGCGCTGCTCCTCGTGCTGGCGGCGACGCTGATCTTCCCGCAGGCGGGCGTGCTGCTCGAACGGCCGCTCGCCTTCCTCAGCCGCCGCAGCCCGAACAGCGACCTCGGCGGCGGCTTCCTGCTCGGCGCCGGCCTCGGGCTCGTCTTCGTGCCCTGCGGCGGACCCGTGATCGGCGCGGTCTCGGCCAACGCTGCGCGCCTCGAGCTCGGCTGGAAGACCGTTGCGGTGACGGTGGCCTATGCGCTCGGCGCCGCGCTTCCGATGCTCGCGGTCGCCGCGCTCGGCCAGAGGGCGACCAGCCGGATCCGCGTCAACGCCCTCCAGCTGCGGCGCGCGCTCGGCGTGCTGATGGCCGTGGCGGCGCTGGCGATCGCGCTCGACGCCGACAGACGACTGCAGACCTGGTTCCCGGACTACACGCACGCGCTGCAGGGAGCGGAGCGGAGCTCGGCCGCCCGGGACGAGCTCGGGAAGCTGCAGCACCGCGGCGCCTCGCCGTTCCGGGCGAGCTCGTCCGGGTCGCTACCGGACTACGGCCCCGCTCCCGAGTTCACCGGCGTCTCGGACTGGCTGCACTCGCGGCCGCTGACGCTCGAGCGGCTTCGGGGCAAGGTCGTGCTGGTCGACTTCTGGACGTACTCGTGCATCAACTGCCTGCGCACGCTCCCGCACCTCGAGGCATGGGACATGCGCTACCGCAAGGCCGGCCTCGTGATCGTTGGCGTCCACACGCCGGAGTTCGCGTTCGAGCACGTCGTCTCGAACGTGCGCGAGGCGTCCCGGAAGCTCGGCGTCCGCTATCCGGTCGCGATCGACAACGACTACCGCACCTGGGACGCGTACCAGAACGACGCCTGGCCGGCCGAGTACTTGATCGACCGGCGCGGCCACGTGCGCGAGGTCAAGAAGGGCGAGGGGCACTACGACGAGACCGAGCGCTCGATCAGGGCGCTGCTCGGCGAATCCGGCACGGCGCAGCTCGCGACGGTCAAGGACCGTACGCCGCAGCACTTGACAACGCCGGAGTCGTACCTCGGCTGGACGCGCCTCGAGCGCTACGTCGGCTCGCCGATCACGCCCGACCGCGAGGCCGCGTACCGGTTCCCCCGCGAGATCCCGCTGAACGACCTCGCGTACGCGGGCGACTGGAGCATCGAGCGCGAGCGCATCGTCGCCGGCCGTGGCGCGCGGCTGCGGCTGCACTTCCTGGCACAGAACGTCTATCTGGTCCTGAGCGGGCGCGGGCGCCTGCGGGTGCTCGTCGGCGGGCGGCCGGTCAAGACCGTACGCGTCGACGGCCTGAGCCGGCTCTACACGCTGCTGCGCTATCCGGACCTGAGCGAAGGAGCGCTCGAGCTCCGCTTGACGCCCGGGATCGCGGCCTACGCCTTCACGTTCGGCTAGAGCCCCAGGTCACTGTTCGCGAGCGGCGTCCTCGCCGCCGCCGTTCTCCTCGCGCTCGCGCAGGAAGCGCGTCAGCTCGGCCGCGAGCGCGTCCCCCGACGGCAGCTCGTTCGCCTCCTCCAGCTGGTCGGCGCGCCGCTCGAGCTCGTCCACGTACGCCGCCGTCTCCTCGTCCGAGGCCACGGCTTCGCTGACCTGCTCCTCGTACGAGCGCGCGGCCTCCTCCAGCTCGTCCGCCTCGATGGAGACCCCGATCAGCGATCCGAGCCGCTCGCACAGCGCAAGCGCGCCGCGCGGGCTCGGCGTCAGCGAGACGTAGTGCGGAACTGCCGCCCAGAGGCTCGCGGACGGGATCCCGCGCTGGCGGCACACGTCGTGGAGGACGCCGACGATCCCCGTCGGGCCTTCGTAGCGCGAGGCGGAGAGCCCGAGCCGCTCGACGAGCTCGTCGTCCGTCGCGCTGCCCGTGACCGGCGCCGCGCGCGTGTGCGGCACGTCGGCGAGCAGCGCGCCGAGCGTGATCATCAGCTCGACGCCGAGCTCGTCGACAAGCCCGACGACGAGGTCGCTGAAGGTGCGCCAGCGGAGGTTCGGCTCGATGCCGAGCAGGAGCACCACGTCGCGGTCGAGGCCGTCGGGGCGCGCGTGGTAGAAGGACGTCTCCGGCCAGTCGATCCGCCGCGTCAGACCCTCCTCGAGCGAGACGTGCGGCCGGGTCGCCTGAAAGTCGAAGAAGTCCTCCGGGTCGACCTCGGCGAAGCGCTCGGCCGCCCAGGTCTTGGCGAGGTAGCCGGCGGCGAGGGTCGCCGCCTGCGCGCCGTCGTTCCAGCCTCGAAACGCAGCGATGAGGACCGGCCGCGTGAGCTCCGGCCGCCGGTCGATACGAAGCTCCTCGGCCACCGACTCAGTTTACGTGCGACTTTGCGCCAGAGCACCCGGCGGACGCCACAGAACGGTGACGAAGGCGACGAGCAGCGTCCAGACCGCGGTGGCCACGCCGACGTGCACGAGCACGAGCCCCCACGGCAGATGCGTCCGGTACTGCACCTCGCCGAGCGCCATCTGTACGAGCAGCAGGCCGAACAACCCGAGCCCGAGCGTGAAGATACGCGGCCAGCGGGCGCGCTGGGAGGCGAGGTAGCCGAGCAGGAAGACGAGTCCCAGGCCGAAGACCCCGACCGCGGCGGCGTGGACGTACACGAGCGGCGCGAGCCGCCAGAGCCGGTCGACGTGGTCGGCGGAGCCGCCGCCGGAGTGAGGACCGCCGGCGGTCGCCAGCGTCCCGGTCACGAGCAGCACCGCCCCGGCCACGGCGACGGCCAGCCCGGCGAGCTGCACCTCACGCGGCGGCGCCTCGTCGGCCGAGCCTGAGCGGAGCCGCACGGCCTCGACCGCGAGCACGACGGCGCCCGCGATCACGGCCATCGAGAGCAGCAAGTGCGCGGCGACCACCGGCCAGTGCAGGTCGGTGTTGACGGCGAGGTAGCCGAGCGGCGCCTGCGCGAGCGTGCCGGCGAACACCCAGAGCGCGAGGCGCCGTCCGCGGCGGCTGAGGCCGGGCACGAAGCGCGACGCGACCGCCGTCAGCAGTATGAGCACGATCACGACCCCGCCCAGCGCGCGGTTCCCGAACTCGATGAACGCGTGGTAGTCCTTCGCCGGGAGAGGGTGGCCGGCCTCGCAACCGGGCCAGTGGCGGCAGCCGAGCCCGGAGTCGGTCACGCGGACCGCCGCGCCCGTGAGCACGATCAGCCAGAGTGCACCGAGCGAGACCAGGGTCAGCTGCAGGAAGCGCGTGGATGAGAGCTCGAGCCGCCGGAGCCGCCCGAGTGCCGTCGAGGACTCGACTTGCACGTCCGAAAGCCTAGAGAAGCGGCTCCAGCACGGCCGGGTAGCCGTCGGCGCCCTCGAACGGCGTCGGGCGGGAGCCGAGGAAGAGCGGGCGGTCGGCGGCGTTCAGCAGCACCGGCATCAGGTCGGGACCGCGCAGCGGCCCGAGGATCCCTGCCGCGAACGCCAGCTCGCCGAAGCTCGTGACGCCGTCTGCGCGGACGCCGGGCCCGGCGACGAGCAGCGGTACCGGGTCCCCCGAGTGGATCACCTCCGGCGACGCGGGCGTCGCGTGGTCGCCGGTGATGCAGACGATCGCGCGCGAGACCAGAGGCTCTAGACCGGCCACGGCGACGTCGAGCTCCTCGATCGCCTGCCGCTTGACCGCCGGGTCCTTCGTGTGCCCGGCGGCGTCGGTCGTCTTCTGGTGGCAGAAGACGAACGTGTCGCCCGCGTCGAGCCGCTCGGTCGCGAACACCACACGGCCGCGCAGGTCGCCGACCGGATCGTCCGTCTCGGGCGCGTCCACGGGCTCCAGCCCGAGCGCGATCCCGAGGCCGCGCAGGAACGCCGACTCGGCGGCGAACGCGCCGGTCACGCCGTGCCGCTCGAGGAACGACGGCACCCGGCGCGGCCGCCCGAACCACTTCAGCGTGATCACGTCGAAGCGCTCGCCCTCGAGGCGCCGCATCACCTCGCGCGTCCACGCCTCGCACGCCCGCGCCGTGGGTTCGGCCTCGGGCACGAGTGGCCGGGGCCGCAGCAGCGGATGCCGCTCGCGGAAGAACGTGTCGGTGTCGGTCACGCGCTCGTCCGCGCCGCCGGAGAGGCGGAGGATCGCCTCGCCGCGCCAGACGTGCGCCAGCGAGAAGGTGAGCCCGTCGACCTCGATCCCGTCGCAGAGCTCCACCAGCCGCTCTGCCTCCGCGGCGTCCCGCTCGGGGTCCGGCCGGCCGGTCAGCCACCAGCCGTCGTCGCGCCGCTCGGCCGGCCGCAGCGCCGCGTAGGCGAAGGCGTGGTCGTCGCGCACCTCCTGCCCGCGACCGAGGGCTTCGAAGACGGCGCGGCCCGGGAACTCCTCCGGGCGGTAGCCGAGCAGAGACCAGTGAGCGACTTCGCTCGACGGCGCCCGCCCGGGGCCGACCGTGTACAGCAGGCCGCACGAGCCGCGCGCGGCGAGCGCGTCGAGGTTCGGGGTCGCCGCCGCCTCGTTCCCGGTGCGGCCGCCGAGCGCCTCGTGCGCCCGGTCGCCGAGGCCGTCGAGCAGGAAGACGACGATGGGGTACACGCGGCGCGGAGGCTATCCCGCGCCGCGTGTACGAACCTGCGCTACCGCCGCGGCGTGCGGACGACGACGGTGCGGCTGAAGCCGTCCAGGTAGCCCGCGCCGACCTGGTTCAGCGACATGAAGATCCGGATTGCGTAGCGGTGCCCGCGCGGCAGCATCAGCAGAAAGCGCTTCGCCGAGCCGTTGCCGAGGATGACCGGGCGGACCTTCACCCACTCGTGGAACCGCGTGAACTTCTGCAGGTAGACCTTCTTGCCCTTGAGCGCGCGATCGGTCTTGACCTTGACCGACCCGAAGCGCTTGGAGGCCGAAAAGGCGATGCTCGGGCGGAGCTGAACGCCGACCGGCTGGCTGACGGTGCTCTTCCAGTGCGCCTGGTAGGTCGTCAGCAACGTCGGCTTGACGACGAGGTCCCAGACGCCGTTGGCCGCGGTGAGGAGCGTCGCGACCTGCACCGGCGAGACGGTGCCGTACGGCTGCGCCCAGACCGTCACGGTCTCGCCCGCCTTCTTGCTCGAGACGATGCCAGAGATGTGCGTGGTCTGGCCGTAGTCGATGATCGGAAGTGCCGTGCCGATCGTGATCGCCGGCGGCGGGCCCTTGACGATGACCCTGCCGGTCAGGGCCGGGTGCAGGGCGTCGTGGTAGCGGAACGTGCCCGCCGTGTTGAAGGTGTGCGTGTAGCTCCTGCCGGGCTTGATCACGGCAGACGCGAAGCTGCCGTTGTTCGCGACGATCTGGTGGTCCTTCGTGTCGCGGTTCGTCCACTTGACCGCGTCGGTGGTCGAGATCGTCACCGACGCCGGCGAGAAGCCGGTGGCCTTGATCGCCACGGCTTTGGTCGCCTGCGACGCGGGCTGCGACGCGCCGGTGACGGCGAGCGCCAGCGCAGCGACGGCGGCGAGAACGACTGTGCGCATCGTGAACCCCCTGGGTTGCGGCGATTGCTACTCGTTCAAACGCGTCGCGCGGGGAAAAGTTCTGGGCCCTTACACGACCCTTCGCGAGCGCTTACACGCCCCTTACACCGTCACGTGCTCGAACCGCCTGAGCAGGTTCGCGACGCTCGGCGGCACCAGCGCCTCCCAGTCGCCGCCCCCGCGCAGCGCCTCGCGCACGTCGGCGCCGGAGATCTCCTTCTCCGCCCCCTCGTCGAGGACGACCACCTCGTAGCCCGCCTCGCGCAGCCGGTCGAGCTTCGTGCCGCCCCAGTCCGAGAACAGCCGGATGAAGTGGACGACGTCGCGCGGCACGTACGGCGGCCAGAGTTCCGGCTCGTTGACCGGAAACGGGATCACGTGCAGGCGCTCCGCCGCGATCCCGGCGTCCGCCGCGGCGGCCTTGATCATCAGCAGCCGCTCGACGTAGGTGTACGGGTTCGACTCCGGCAGGTGGCGCAGCGGGTCGGCGGGCTCCGGCTTGATTCGCTCCGGATCCGGGTTGGTGATCCCGACGAACACCTCGTCGCAGCGCGCGGCGGCGCCCTTCAGGTACTCCAGGTGCCCGTTATGGAACGGCTGGAACCGCCCATGAATCATCCCTCGCATCACTGGCCGGCGGCCACTCATGCCCGGCGAAGCCGGGCTCCGCGCCCGCCTGACGTCGCTGACGGCACGGTGCGCTCCGGGGCCGTGTTGGACACACTGTCCCCTCCGGCCCTGCACCGCCAGCGCCGCCCCAGTGGTGCGAGGTTCCCGCGGGCGATCACTCGACGACGACCGCGGCGCCCTCCTCGACGCAGCCGACCCGGCGGATGAAGAGCTTGCGCGACTCGAACTCCGCCTGGAGCGCAGGCGCGCGCTCGCCGGCGATCGAGACCAGCAGCCCGCCCGCGGTCTGCGGGTCGTACCCGAGGGCGACCAGCGTCTCGGGCACGTCGTCCTCCAGCGATACGTGCCGCTCGGCGAAGTCGCGGTTCCGCGGGTCGCCGCTCGTCCGCACGCCTTGGCGCGCGACGTCGAGCGCGCCGTCGATCGCCGGGAACCGCTCCGACTCGAGCCGGATCCGGACGCCGCTGCGCTCGGCGACCTCGTGCGCGTGCCCGAAGAGGCCGAAGCCGGTGACGTCGGTCACGGCGCTCGGCTCGAGCCCGCGGAGCAC
Source organism: Gaiellaceae bacterium (assembly GCA_045806105.1). Classification (GTDB taxonomy): domain Bacteria; phylum Actinomycetota; class Thermoleophilia; order Gaiellales; family Gaiellaceae; genus AC-32. Next base: position 75,305 of record JBJMJY010000072.1, read on the forward strand.
GTCGGCGGCCTGGTCGTTCAGGGTGCGCATCCAGCCGATCGCGCGCTCGAGCTGCTGCGTGCCGGCCTGTCCGCGCTTGTAGCCGCTCATGATCAGGCCGGTCCCGAGCGGCTTCGTCAGGAAGAGCGCGTCGCCCGGCCGGGCCCCGTTCTTGGGCCAGATCGCCTGCGGGTGAACCGTGCCGACGACCGCGAGCCCGTACTTCGGCTCCGCGTCGCGGATCGTGTGGCCGCCCGCGAGGAGGCCTCCCGCCGCGCGCACCTGCTGGTCGGCCGCGGCGAAGATCGCGGCCAGCATCTCCATCGGCAGCTCCTCCGGGAAGGCGGCGATCGAGAGCGCGAGCAGCGGCCTGCCGCCCATCGCGAAGACGTCGTTGAGCGCGTTGGTCGCCGCAATCGCCCCGTAGTCGGCAGGATCGTCCACGACCGGTGGGAAGAAGTCGAGCGTGAAGATCAGCGCGCGCTCGTCGTCGAGCCGGTAGACGGCTGCGTCGTCGGCGGGCGCGAGCCCGACGAGCAGGTCCTCGGCCTCGGCGGGCACGAACCCGGCGAGCAGCTGCTCGAGCCGGGCGGCGGAGTACTTCGCGGCGCAACCCCCGCACGAGGCGAGGTCGGTCAGCTTCACGGTTTCCAGATTCACGGCGGCGCTCTCCCTGAATCGATTTCGGGAACTGTAGGGCTCGTTCTGGCTTTCGTCCATTTACGAGCCGCGGTTCGCAGGTATTCCCGATTCGCTCTGAAAAAGACGGCGACGGCCGAAGGCCGCCGCCGTCCAGGGGAGAGGAGGAGCTTCTCGTGCTCCGCCTCGTTCGTGACGATCAGCCCGATTCCTCCGCCCGCGCTGCTTACGAGCCCTTCTCGATCGGCACGTCCACGAGGTTCCCCCACTCCGTCCACGAGCCGTCGTAGTTCTTCACGTCGGCGTAGCCCAGCAGCTCGCGCAGCACGAACCATGTGTGTGCACTGCGCTCGCCGATGCGGCAGTAGGCCGTGACCTCCTTGCCCGCGCTGATGCCCTTCGACTCGTACAGCTCCAGCAGCTCCTCCTTCGGCCGGAAGGTGCCGTCGTCGCGCACCGCCTGCGCCCACGGGATCGACTGTGCCGTCGGGATGTGCCCGCCCCGGAGCGCGCCCTCCTGCTCGTAGCCCGGCGGCGCGACGAGCTCGCCGGCGTACTCCTGCGGGCTGCGCACGTCGACGAGCGCCTTCTCGGGAGCGCCGATCCCCTCCTTGACGGCGTCGCGGTACGCGCGCAGCGTCTCGTCGCGCTCCTTCGCCTCGTACTCCACCCGCTCCGGAGCCGGCACCTCGCTCGTGAGCTCGCGGCCCTCGTCGATCCACTTCTGCCGCCCGCCGTCGAGGATGCGCACGTCGTCGTGGCCGTAGATCTTGAGGTACCAGTAGGCGTAGGCGGCGAACCAGTTGTTCCTGTCGCCGTAGAGCACGACCGTGCTCGAGGAGGAGATCCCGAGCGCGCCCATCAGCCGCTGGAAGGCCTCCCTGTCGACGAGGTCGCGTTCGACTGGATCCTGCAGGTCGTCGCGCCAGCGCAGCTTCACCGCACCCGAAATGTGGCCCTCGTCGTAGAGGTCGGGGTTCTCGTCGACCTCGGCCACGACCACCGACTCGTCGTCGAGGTGCTCTGCGAGCCACTCGGTCGTGACGAGGACGTCCTTCTCGTACTCGCCCATCACACGTCTCCTGGAGTTCGAAGGATTCGCCAGATCATGTACAGCGCGAGGAACCCGGAGAGCAGGAACCCGACCAGCGACACAGTGTGGTCGACACGCGCCATCAGCGCGGACGAGATGAGCAGGCCGACGACGATCAGCGCGGCGCCGAGCCGGTTCGCGAGCGAGCGCAGCATGTGCTCCGTCTCCTCCAGACCGCTCGGCACGACGCCGACCTTGAGCGTCCCCGTCTCGAGCCGGTCCGCGACCTCCGCGATCCGCCGCGGCAGCCGCGAGAGCGCGCCCAGCTGCGCGAACAGCAGCCCGAAGAGCCGGTCGGGCTGCAGGCGCGCCTCGGCCTCGCTCAACATCAGCTCGAGCGACTCCTCCTCGATGAGCGCGATCGGGTCGAGCTCCGGGTCGAGCGTGCGGGCGATCGAGTCGGCCTGCGCGAGCGTCTTGCCGACGAGCGCGAAGCTGGCCGGCAGGCGGATCCCGTAGCGGAGGCAGATGCGCTGCAGGTCGGCGAGCGCCTCCCCGGCCCGGATGCCGGCGAGCGGCCGCCAGTGGTAGCGCGGGAGCTTGCGCCGCAGCTCGTGGACGAAGGCGGGCTCGTCGGAGTCGAGCGTCGTCAGCGAGAGCGAGAGCAGCACTGCGGCGACGTCCTCGGCGCGGTTGTGCGCCATCGCGAGCAGCAGCAGCGAGAGCGTCGTGCGCGTCTCGTCGTCGAGCCGGCCGAGCAGCCCGAAGTCGAGCAGCGCCAGGCGCCCGTCTTCGGTCAGCAGCACGTTTCCGCGGTGCGGGTCGGCGTGGTAGACGCCGGCCTGCGTCACCTGCCGGATGTAGGCGCGGAAGAAGTCGCCCGCCAGCGCCTGCGCGCGCTCGCCCGGCAGCCCGTGCTCGCGGGTGAGCTTCTCGCCGTGGATGCGCTCGAGCACTAGCAGGCGCTCCGTCACGTAGGGCCGGATCACCTGGGGGACGACCAGGCCTTCGACGTCCACGAGCTGCCGCGCGATCAGCTCGGTGTTGTGCGCCTCCTCGAAGAAGTCGAGCTCCGCGCGCAGGTGCACCTCGAGCTCCTCCGCCAACGCCCGTAGCTGCAGCAGCTGCGCCGTCTCGGAGCGCTTCTCGAGGAATTCGACGGCCGAGCGCACGAGGTCGAGGTCGAGGTCGACCTGCTCGACGATCCCGGGGCGGCGCACCTTGAGCACGACCTCGCGCCCGTCGGCGAGAAGCGCGGCGTGCGTCTGCGCGATGGACGCCGCCGCCAGCGGCTCGGGCTCGAGGCGGACGAGGACGTCGGCGCCGACATCCTCGCGCACGACGCGCTCGACCTCCGAGAACGGAAACGCCGGTACCTCGTCGACGAGCTTCGAGAGCTCGTCGATGTAGACATCGGGAAGCAGGTCGGGCCGTGACGAGAGCAGCTGCCCGAGCTTCAGGAAGGTGGTGCCGAGCTGTTCGAGCGCCCGGCGGAACTCGACCGCGCCTTCGCGCGTGGCCGGGCGGCGGCCTGCGACGCCGAGCTCGCGCAGCACCCGGGCCAGGCGGCGGCGCCTGGCCACGCCGACTACCTCGCGCGCGCGCCGCGCGCGCTGCATCGTCGGGGGCATGGAGAGTTCTTCCCCGGCCCGGCCGGGCGGGCAAACGCTTAGAGCAGCTTCGACCGCACGGCCGCGGCGAGCTCGGACTCCGAGACGGAGCCCTCGAACTTCGCCTTCACCCGGCCGTCGGCGCCGACGAGGAAGACCCACGGCTCGGTGTTGAGCCCCCATTCGCGCATCCAGCGGTTGTAGCCGCGCGCCGGATTGTTGCCGGTGAACACCTCGACGTGCATGAAGCGCACGCCGCGCCGCTCGTAGCGGCGGCGCACGGCCTCGACCACGTCGACCACCGGGCCGCACGTCCGGCTGGTGCAGAACTTCGGCGTGGCGAAGGTGACGACGAACGGCTTGTGGGACGCCAGCGAGTCGGCGACCGAGTGGCGCAGCAGGGTCACGTCCGGCGGCCGGCTGGTCGTGATTTGCGCCGCGGGGGCCGTCGCGAGCGTGGGCGTCTGCGACCGCGGCGCCTTCGCGCCCAGCGCGACGCTCTGGGAGTGCGCGGCGACATCGACGACGCCAAGCGCCTGGATCCGCGCTCCGTCGGGCTGTGCCGCCAGCCAGTAGCGCCCCGCCCGCGGGATGCGCAGATGTGCGACGTAGAGCCGCGTCACGCCACCGAAGGCCGGCGCCGAGCGGCCGGGGACGCCGATCGGCTCGAGCCGCGCCGTCGTGCGCTCGAACGGCGCGTCGGACCGGCTCTTCGCGACCCAGACGGTCGCCCCCGGCCGGTAGACGGGCCTCGCGTCGTTCCGGATAATCAGGAACGGGTAGCGGACGTCGCCGGGCACGAACTCCGAGGCTCCGGCCGTGACTCCGACCAGCGGCCCCGGCCGCTTCAGGATCGCGCCGAGCGAGCCGTTTCCGGACGCACGAGATCCGCCGCAGGCGGCGGAGAGAGCCGCTGTCGCGAGAAGGACAGCGATGACGCGGCCCACGCGCCGAGTCTAGCTGGGCGGTGCCCCTGGAAGGACTGGGCGACGGGGAGGGCCGAGATGCTCTGAGCAGGAGCGCGTCGACCGCTTTCGGCGGCGTTCGGAGCCATCAGACCCCGCTCCGAACGCGGCTTCAGTGGTCTAGTGCCCGTCGAACCAGCTAGTCCCGTGGCCGAAGAAACAGCCGAGGCCGCGGGCGAAACCCTCGAGGTAGAAGGCCAGCATCGAGAGAGTGACCGTCAGGGAGATCAGGCGAGCTTTGTTCATTTCACCTCCTTCGGCTTAGAAGCGGACATCCTGTAGGGCTTCGGCGGCCTTGCGATACAGGCGTGCGGCCGTCGCGTCCTCGCCCTGGCGGGCGGCGAGGTCGCCCTGTGCCATCCACGCGGCGGCGCGATGGCTGATCGATTCGAGCTGCTCTGCGCTTGTCTCGGCGGTGCGCAGCATCTCCTGCGCCTCGTCGAGACGACCTTGCTCCATGAGCGCCCGGCCCAGCACGAGCTGCGTCGGCGCGATGTCGAGCAGGAAATCTTCGCGGCCCTCGAGCAGGTCCAGCGCGTGCCGCGCCTCCTCCTCGGCCGTCTCCACCTGACCGGTCGCCAGGTGCACGTGCGCGAGCGACGAGACGACGTTCGCCGCCTCGGCGTCGCTGCCCTTGTCGAGCAGCACCCGGTACGCGCTCTTCAGGTCCTCGACCGCGCGCTCGGGCTTGCCGAGCTGGAAGTTGAGGCCGCCGAGGTTGTTCAGCAGGCGGCCGACGTTCCGCTCGTCGTTGATCTGCTCGTAGTAGGCCTTCGCGCGCTCCGCGTAGCTGCGGGCGAGCACCCAGTGGCCCATCCGCTCGGCCACGAGCGAGGCCTGGAAGTAGACGTTCGCCATCGTGCGATGGTCGTCGAGCGCCTGCGCGAGCTCGAGCGCGCGCTCGACGTCCTCACGCGCGGCCTCGAAGTCTCGCTGGCGGCGGTAGCACCGCGAGCGCCAGCCGAGGATGTCGCCGCGCAGGAGGTCGCACGGAAGCTGCGAGCTCTCGGCCAGCTTCAGCGCCTCGCTGAAGAGCGAGACGGCCGAGGCGATGCTGGAAAGGTGGTAGCGGCAGACGCCCATCCGGAAGAGCACCTGCGCGCGGTCGACGTCCGAGAAGCCCGCCCCCTCGGTGATCGTGCGGCAGCGCTCCAGCAGGTGCAGGGCCGGCCGCACCTCGCCGCGCTCCATGCGCGCCCAGGCCTCCGTCTGGAGGGCCCGCGCCTCGAGCTCGACGGCACCGGTGGCGAGGACGGCCGTGCGGGAGCTCTCGAGCTCCTCGACGGCCTCGTCGTACTGGTGGTTGTTCGCGAGCGCCTCCGCGCGCGCGAGCATTGCCTCGACGCGGCTCCGCTCGTCCGCGGAGACGCCGCGCTCGAGGAAGGCGGCGTCGACGCCGAGCTTGGCGGCGAGCCACTCGATCGTCTCGCGCGTGGGCCGGGTCTTGCCGCGCTCGATCTGGCTGACGTACTCCTTCGAGAAGCGCTCGCCCGCGAGGTCGGTCTGCGTCAGGCCCGCGGCCACGCGCAGCTGGCGAACACGCTCGCCAAGGCGGGCGCTGCCGGGCTGGGCGGCGGTGCGGATCTGAGTGGTTACGGAAGCACGGGGCATGGACGGTCCTGGCGAAGTGAAACGGATACTTGACTTCGGCGCAAGTGTCCCTCGAGCGATATCCCCCAAATTGGTCATGTCTGCGCCAAAAACGGGTGAACTGTGCTTTCGAAAAATCACTTGACTGAGGTACTTGACTGTCGTTGAGGCCGTGTCTATAGTCCGACCACCTTGCAGCCCAGCCGGACGCCAGGCTTGGGGGATGCAAGGGGCGCGCCAGAGAACGGCGACCAAGGCCCGGAGGTTGTGGCTGGGCCGCAGAGCCAAGGCCTCCGGGTCGTCGCCTCTCAGGAAGGCCCGCAAAAAACAGAAGCCCCCGGAGCCGCAGCCGGGGGCTTTTCTTTTGTTCGCGAAAGGTCGGGAGCGATCCCGATCCTCACCGAACTCCAGCCCGCGCAGACTCCGGCGGCCTTCGGCCGCCTCCGCTGCACGCTCCTAGACCCAGCGGCGACCTAGGGCTGAGAGCCTGTCATCCACGCGCGGCGTGAGGCGACGATGTCGGCGAACTCGTCGCCGGCCAGGCTGCCGAGGCGGCGGTCGATCGTGGTCAGCAGGCCGAGGGAGATGAAGATCCAGGCTTCTGCGTCGGCATCGCGCTCCGCGACGACGGCTCCGGCTTCCTGCGCTCGTCGGATCAGGCTCGCTACGAAGTCGTGCACCTCGCGAACCTGGGCGCGTAGGGCGCGGCGGATCTCGGGGTCATCGGCCGCCTCGGTGAGCGCCTGGATCCAGAGGTCGACGAGCACGATCTTCGCCGCGCCGCGCTCCTCCAGATAGGCCTTGCCGATCGCCTTCAGCCAGTTCGCCGGGTCGTCCTCGCGGGCGAGCGCGTCCTCCCACAGCGCGCGCACGCGCTCCCAGACCGCGTCGAGGCAGGCGACGTAGAGCTCGCGCTTCGATCTGAAGTGGCGGTAGAGCACCGGCTCGCTGACGCCTGTCGCGCGCGCGATCTGCGCCGTCGTCGAGCCGTGGTAGCTGCTCTTCGCGAAGACGCGGCACGCGGTCTCCACGACCGCCTGCCGCCGCTCCGGCCCGGAGAGCCGACTGCTCACGCCGGGGCTTCCGCCGGGTGGCTGGCGTCGGCGTGCCGGTAGCGGCGGACGAGCACGGCGGCGGCGATCGCGCCCCCGAAGCAGATCACCGCGCTGACCTTCATCCCGAACGTCAGCCCGTGGACGAAGGCCTCGGGCGGGCTCGCCCCGCCGCGCGCCGCGGCAGCCGCGCGGTCGGCGACGATCGCGCCCGTGATCCCGATGCCGAGCGCGACGCCGACCTGGCGGAAGGTGTTCAGCACGCCCGAGGCGACGCCGGCCTTGTCGACCGGAGCGGCCCCCATGGCGGCGGCCGACATCGGCGTCATCACGAAGGACATCCCGAGCCCGCCGAGCAGGAACGCGGGCAGCATGTCCCAGAAGGACGAATGCAGGTTGACCGTGGAGAGCAGCAGGCAGCAGATCGCGACGACCGTCATCCCGCCCGCCATCAGCCAGCGCGAGCCGACGCGGTCGGAGAGCTTTCCGGCGATCGGCGCGAAGATCACGATCATCACCGTCCAGGGCAGCAGCGCGGCGCCGGCCTGGATCGGCGACCAGCCGCGGAAGGTCTGCATGTAGATCGGGAAGAAGACGAAGATCCCGAACATCGCGAGCGTGACGAGGATCGCGACGACGTTCGCGCCGGCGAAGGTGCCGCTGCGGAAGAGCGAGAGGTCGAGCATGGGCAGCCGCTGGTGCCGCTCGAGCAGGACGAACGTCGTCAGCGCGACCGCGGCGATCACGAACAGCCCGACGATGCGCGCCGACGTCCAGCCGTACGTGTTCGCCTCGATCAGCGCGTAGACCAGCGCCAGGAGCCCGATGCCCGAGGTGAGCAGGCCCGGCAGGTCGAGCCGCTGGTCGTGGGAGGTGTCTCGCGATTCCGGGACGACGAGCACCGCCGAGAGAACCGCGAGCACGCCGATCGGAACGTTGACGTAGAAGATCCAGTTCCACGAGATGTGCTCCGTGATGATCCCCCCGAGCAGCGGGCCGATCGCCAAGGCCATCGCGGAGACGCCGGCCCAGATGCCGATTGCCGTCCCACGCTCGCGCACCGGGAAGGTGGCGGAGATGATCGAAAGAGTCGCGGGCATCATCAGCGCCGCGCCGACGCCCTGCACAGCGCGTGCGCCGATGAGCTCCGGCGCGCTCGCTGCGAGCCCGCAGGCAAGCGACGAGAGCGTGAAGATGCCGAGGCCGATGGCGAAGATGAGCCGGCGCCCGAGGAGATCGCCCAGCTTGCCGCCTGTCAGAAGGAGCGACGCAAAGGTGAGGGCGTAGGCGGCGACCGTCCACTCGAGCTCGGAGGTGCTGATGCCGAGGTCCTCCTGGATCGCAGGCAGCGCCACGTTCACGACCGTGTTGTCGAGCATGATCATGAACAGCGCGAAGCAGAGCGACCCCAGAGTCCACCACTTCCTGTTCTCCTCGGCGAAGATCCTCGCTCGCACGTTCCCTCCCTCGTCGGCGGCGGTTAGTTCGCACTAGGTTAGCGAGCACTAGCCAGACGCGCCAAAGTTACGCTTGCGCGTCGTGGAGGTGATCTGGCAGCCGAGCGACGAGGTGCGTGAGCGCTCGAATGCGCTGCGGCTCGCACGCAGGCTCGGCTTCGAGGACTACGCGTCGCTCGTCCGGTTCTCGGCCGACGAGCCGGAGCGGTTCTGGCCTGCGGCGATCGAGGACCTGGGCCTCGAGTTCTCGCATCCCTGGGACGCGGTCGTGGACGAGTCGCGGGGGCCGGAATGGGCGACCTGGTTCGTCGGCGGGCGCCTGAACCTGGCGTGGAACTGCGTGCACCGGTGGGCGCAAAGCGAGCGAGCGGAAGCGGCAGCGGCGGTGTGGCAGAGCGAGGAGGGCGAGCGGCGGTCGCTGTCGTACCGCGAGCTCTCGCGCGAGGTGACGCGGCTCGCGGAGGCGCTCGCTGCGCTCGGCGTGCAGGCGGGCGACCGCGTCGCACTCTTCCTGCCGATGTCGCCAGAGGTGGCGATCGCGTCGCATGCCTGTGCGCATCTGGGCGCAGTGCAGGTGCCGATCTTCTCCGGGTTCGCGGCGTCGGCGATCGCGGCGCGGCTGCAGCATTCGGAGGCGAAGGTGGTGGTGACTGCCGACGCGTCGCTGCGGCGTGGGCGGGAGGTGCCGATGAAGGCGCTCGTCGACGAGGCGCTCGAGGTTGCGCCCTCGGTCGAGCACATGGTCGTCTGGCGGAGCCGCAGCGGGGAGTCGCCGATGCAGGCGGGGCGCGACGTCTGGTGGGACGAGGCGGTGGCAGACGCCCCCGGCGAGCTGCCGCCGCTCGACGTCGAGTCGGAGCACCCGTACCTGCTCACGTACACGTCGGGCACGACCGGCGCCCCGAAGGGGGTCGTCCATGTGCAGGGCGGGTTCCTCGTCTCGATTACCCGCGAGGTGGCCTACCAGGCGGACGCGCGGCCGGACGACGTGATCCACTTCGTCACCGACATGGGCTGGATCATGGGCCCGTGGGAGGTGGTCGGCGGGATGGCACTCGGCTGCACGATCGTCTTCGCCGAGGGCGCGCCGGACTGGCCCGCGGCCGACCGGCTGTGGGGGCTCGTCGAGCAGAAGCGCGTGTCGATCCTCGGGCTCTCGCCGACGCTTACGCGCGCGCTGATCCCGCATGGCGCGGAGCTGGTCGAGCGCCACGACCTCTCGTCGCTGCGCGTGCTCGTCACGACGGGCGAGCCGTGGAATCCGGAGCCGTACCGGTGGCTCTTCGAGCACGTCGGCGGCGGGCGCTGTCCAATCATCAACTGCTCCGGGGGGACCGAGGTGGGCGCGTGCTTCCTGTCACCGACGGTTGCGGGGCCGATCAAGACGTGCTCGCTAGGCGGGCCCGCTCTAGGGATGGCGATGGACGTCGTCGACGCGGAGGGCCGGCCGGTGCGCGGCGAGGTCGGCGAGCTCGTCTGCCGCAAGTCGTTCCCCGGGATGACGCGCGGGTTCTGGCGCGACCCGGAGCGGTACCTCGACACCTACTGGCGGCGGCTGCCGGGGATCTGGGTGCACGGTGACTGGGCGTCGGTGGACGAGGACGGATTCTGGTTCCTGCACGGACGCTCCGACGACACGCTCAACATCGCGGGGAAGCGCCTCGGGCCGGCGGAGCTCGAGTCCGCGGTCGTTGCGCATCCGGCGGTCGCGGAGGCGGCGGCGGTGGGCGTGCCACACGAGGTGAAGGGCGAGGTGGCGTGGGTGTTCTGCGCGCTAGTTCCCGGGGCGGAGCCGAGCGAGGAGCTTGCGGGCGAGTTGCGGGCCCTCGCGGCCGGGGATCTTGGCAAGGCCTTCGCGCCGGAGCGGGTGCTTTTCGTCTCGGCGCTGCCGAAGACCCGGAGCGCGAAGATCGTCCGCCGCGCGGTGCGCGCGAAGGCGCTCGGCACCGACCCCGGCGACCTCTCGTCGCTCGAGAACCCCGAGACGCTGGACGAAATCGCAGCCGCCGCCGGCAGCCCCGGCTAACGCCGACGTGGCCGTTCCGGCCACGTCGGGGGACTGTCCCCGGGCATGGCTCGAACGGGCATGGCGGAGGCGTGACCAAAGCGTGCCGGTTTGTCCATATGGCGAAGGCGGTGCGGCTGCGCGGGCTAGCTTCGGCTCATGCCGCGGCTCGCGCGCTGCCTGCTCCCCGAGAGAGGCACCTACCACGTCACCACGCGCGGCGTCGCGCGCCAGGACATCTCCCGCGACGACGACGATCGCCGCCTCTTCCTCGTGCTGCTGGCGAAGGCGACGCGCCGCACCGACTGGGACTGCCACGCCTTCTGCCTGATGCCGAACCACCACCACCTGATCGTGGAGACACACCAGGACCTGCTCTCCGTCGGCCTGCGCCAGCTCAACGGTCGCTACGCGCAGGCATTCAACGAGCGGCACGGGCGCAACGGCCACCTCTTCGGCGACCGCTACGCGGCGTTCGTGATCAGGGACGACGACCATCTCCGGGCAGCAACCGAGTACGTCGTGCAGAACCCCGTTCGCGCGGGCCTCTGCCGGCGCGCCGGCGACTGGCGCTGGAGCGGTGCCCGGCGCCGACTATCCTCCCGCCGTGCCGCAGGATGACCTCACCGGCCAGGTCGCGCTCGTCACCGGCGGCGGCCGCGGGATCGGAGCGTCGATCGCGCGGGAGCTCGCCGACGCCGGCGCGCGCGTGGCCGTCGCAGCCCGCACGCGGGAGCAGGTCGACGAGGTCGCGCGCGAAATCGACGGCCTCGCGCTCGAGCTCGACGTCACCGACCAGGCAGCGGTCGGGCGCGCCGTCGCTGAGACCGAGCGCGAGCTGGGGCCGGTCGCCCTGCTCGCCGCCAACGCCGGCATCGGGAGCGGCGACGACGAGCTCTGGGAGGGCGACGCGGCCCGCTGGTGGCGCACGCACGAGGTGAACGTCCTCGGCGTCTACCTTTCCGCACGGGCGGTCATCCCCGGAATGCTCGAGCGCGGCGCCGGCCGCATCGTCGTCACCGGCAGCGGCGCCGGCTACCTCCCCGGCGCGAGCAACACCGGCTACACGTCGAGCAAAGCGGCAGCGAACCGCCTCGCCGAGACGCTGGCGAACGCGCTCGAGGACACTCCGGTGCGCGTCTTCCTGATCAGCCCCGGCCTCGTGCGCACGGAGATGACGGAGGGCCACTTCGCCGACGACGCGCCGTGGACGCCCACCGAGCTCGCGCCGCGCCTCGTCCGCGTGCTGGCCTCGGGCCGCGCGGACGCGCTCGCCGGGCGGTACATCCACGCGGAGCACGACGACATCGAGGACCTGATTCGCCGCGCCGACGAGGTCCGCGAGCAGGACCTGAACGCCGTCCGCCTCCGGCGGTAGTAAGTTTTCGACTGGTAGTCTAAAACCTGACCATGCGCCTCGCGCTCGCGCAGCTCAACACCACCGTCGGCGACCTCGACGGCAACCGCACGCGCATCCTCGAGGCCCTCGACGAGGCGAAGGCGGCAGGTGCCGACCTCGCTCTCCTACCCGAGCTCGCGGTGACCGGCTACCCGCCGGAAGACCTGCTGCTGCGGCCGGGATTCATCCGCGCCGCACGCGAGTCGCTCGACGAGATCGCGGCGGGAACGAAGGACGTGGTGGCGCTCGTCGGCTTCCCCCACCTCGACCGCGACCTCTTCAACGCCTGCGCCGTCTGCGCGGACGGCGAGGTCAAGGCGATCTACCGCAAGCGCTACCTGCCGAACTACGGCGTCTTCGACGAGGACCGCTACTTCGCGCCCGCGCGGGACTGCCTGCTGCTCGATCTCGGCGGGACGCTGATCGGGCCTACGATCTGCGAGGACATGTGGCAGCCGGGCCCGCCGGCCACCGACCTCGCGCTGGCCGGGGCGCAGCTGCTCACGAACATCTCCGCCTCGCCCTTCCACGTCTGCCGGGACCGGGAGCGCCAGGAGATGTTCGCCACCCGCGCGCGCGACAACGCCTGCTTCGTCGCCTTCTGCAACGCCGTCGGCGGGCAGGACGAGCTGATCTTCGACGGGCACTCGCTCGTGCTCGACGAGGAGGGCCGTGTGCTAGCGCGGGCGCGGGGCTTCGAGGAGGCGCTGCTCGTTGTCGACATCGACCCCGCCGACGCGGTCGGGCGGCGGCTGCGCGACGTCCGGCGGCGCGCGCTCGCGCGCGACCGCGGAGCGACACCCGACGCGCCGGTGACCGCGCTCGGGCCCGTGCGCGACCACGCGGAGCCCGCACGCCCGGAGCCTGCCTTGCAGCTCGGCGAGCTCGAGCAGATGCGGCTCGCCCTCGAGCTCGGCCTGGGCGACTACGTCGGGAAGAACGGCTTCAGCGAGATCGTGATCGGCGTCTCCGGCGGCATCGACTCCGCGCTGACCGCCGCGCTCGCGGTCGAGGCCCTCGGCCCCGAGCGCGTCCACTGCGTCTCGATGCCCTCGCGCTACTCGTCCGAGGAGACACGCCGGGACGCGCGCCTGCTCGCCGAGTCGCTCGGCACCGACTTCCGGGAGCTGCCGATCGACGACATCGCCGCCGCCTTCCACGCGACTCTCGCCGAGACCTTCGCCGGGCGCGAGCCCGATCTCGCCGAGGAGAACATCCAGGCACGCATCCGTGGCGTGCTGCTGATGGCGCTGTCGAACAAGTTCGGCTGGCTCGTCGTCGCGACCGGGAACAAGTCCGAGCTGTCGGTCGGCTACGCGACGCTCTACGGCGACATGGCCGGAGGCTTCGCGCTGCTCAAGGACGTCTTCAAGACCGACGTCTTCCGGCTCGCGCGCCACGTGAACGAGCGCGCCGCGAGGGAGCTGATCCCCCAGACGATCATCGACCGCGCGCCGAGCGCCGAGCTGCGGGACAACCAGCTCGACCAGGATTCCCTCCCGCCGTACGACGCGCTCGACCGTGTGCTCGAGGCTTACGTCGAGCAGGACCGGTCGCGCGAGGAGCTCTCGCAGGACGGGTTCGACCCGGACGTCGTCGAACGCGCGCTGGCGCTCATCGACCGCGCCGAGTACAAGCGGAGGCAGGCGCCGCCCGGCGTTCGCCTAACGCCCAAGGCCTTCGGCCGCGACCGCCGCACGCCGATCACGAACGGCTGGCGCGGGTAACGGATCGCGCGCTAACGCGCCCCGCGACTCCCTAACGTCCTTCGAGCGGGCCAGGAACGAGTGCCGGCGCTCTCGAGGGATATGTCAGCGTCCGCCCGCCCCCGCAGACGCGAGAGCTCGACTCAATGCCAGACCAGCCTTCGCACCACCTTGTTTCCTGCCCTGTCGCGGAGGATGAGCCGGACGATCCGGATTTTCCCCGGGAGCCGGAGCTTGACCGTCCGCTTAGCGGACAGCCACGACCGGTGCCGCGACATGTGGCGGCCGGTGATCGTCATCGAGACGCGTTCGCTCACACGCACGCTCAGCAGGTGACCGGCCGCGGCGCGCGTTGTCGTGAGCCTCAGCAGGCGCGGGGGCACGTTGTCCACCTTGACGCGGAGCGGCTTGCTGCAAGCGCGCTGGCCGTTGACGAAGACCAGAGCGCGGAGCCGGGAGGTGCGGTTCGACGGCAGGCGCCGGGTTCGCAATGCGAGACGAATCACGCTGCGGCCAGTCCGCAGACGGCCGGAGGCAACGACTTTCCCGAACCGAGTGACGATCTTGGCGGTGACTCCGGCAGCGACGCTCGTCTTCAGCGCTACGAAGACCCGCCCGCGCACCCAGTGCTTCGGAAGCGGCCTTGCGAAGCCGCACGAAGCGTACGTCGATCCTCCGCCTGAGGGAGGCGACGGGGGCGACGGGGGCGGCGGAGGCAGCTTGCAGCCCGGTGCGCAGGACGGATCAGGGGTTTCGCGGAATGGCGCCTTGAGCTGGATCGCGAGCTCCCTGATGGCATCGTTTGGATTCAGCGGGGCTGTAAACGCATCAGTGTCGATGCCCGAGTAGACGGTCAGCCCGGTGTTGTTGCCGATGACGCCGTACGACCAGGCGAGGGGCCAGCCGCCGTGCGGGATGCTCCTGTTCGCGGCGACGAGCGCCGGCGTCCAGTTCTTCGTCCCCGTCGTCATTGCGTTCATGTCGTTGATCAGGTCTCTGTCGGTGACGAGCTGGCTCGGCTCGAGGTAGTACGGGCTGGACGGCTTGTCACTGGCGAGGAAGTTCCCGGCTGAGGGAAAGAAGACGACGGCGCCGTTCGGCTTACCCTTGTAGTTCTCGCCGCTGGAAGTCTGCGAGAAGGGGTGGATGAACGTCGCGTAGTTCTGAGAGCCCGTGCCATCGGAATCCCAGATGAGGACCTTGTGCGTGGCGGCGAATGCGTTGATTGCCCCTTGCCCGCTCGTGGATATTTCGCTCCAGCGGATGCCGTACAGGATCACCGTGTCGTAGTTGTCGAGCGCCGACGGCGTGACCTTATTTGCGGCCAGCTGCGTGAAGTGGTAGGAGGCGAGTTGTGGATCGTTGACGGGCAGCGCCGGCACCCCGAAGTAGTCCGGGTATGCCGGCGGGTCGAATCCCGGGATGACGGCGACCTCGGAGCTTGACCGTGTGCTTCCTGCGGCACCCCCGCTGTGCCCAGGGTCTTCCAGTAGCGCAACCGACAGAATGAGCGCGACGGCGCCCGCGATCATGATTCGTGCGACGCGCGGCCGGACAGGATTCCCCGCCATTTCCTAACCCCTCTACTCTTGCCCCAAGCGCCCCAGCAGCAAGTGCTGGCCGTGGTTGCAGCGTATCGCTGCGCGGGCAGATAACAAGCCCGCCGATGGGCTAGTGATGGTGACTGGATCGCGTAGTCCAAACCGGCGAGAGCTCGGGTAACGTTCCCGCACACTGGCCCACGTCTCGTTACGACACGCCGGTGTTCGAGTGCCGGCGTTAAGGATCATCCGCGGGCGGCGTGAACCACCCTTTCGGCTGGGACGTTCGGTGGCCACGGCGGGTACTTGCTCCGCTCAGCACCCGCAGTGAACTACGTCTCTTCCGTGTGGCCCGAGCCGAATCAGTACTCGCCGGCTCGCTGGCGACCCCAGGCAATGGCCGCCTCTGCACCAGGAACCTCGCCGTCCTCCAGGAGCCCTCGTCCTGCCAGCTCGCCCAGAACCAGGATGTGGCTGGGTCGACTGTCCACCCCGCCGGGACGTCAGCTGACGTCGGCGCGATCAGAACGGTGCCTCGCTTCACCTTCGAACCATGGCCTGCTCTGGTGACATTCCGGCACACTGGCCCAGGCGTCGCTCTCGGTCGCCGATCTACGATGCGCTTAATGTCGTTGAGGCTCTACCGACGGTGGAAGGAGCGCCGCAGAAGCGCGCTCGACCGCTACGCCGAAATGAGTGACGAGCAGCGAGAGGCGATCGATCGCTACAAGCACCGCCCTAAAGAGGGGCTTCCGGGCGCTACCAACGCCCCACGGAACACCCGCTTTCGGTAGCGACAACGACCAGCTGCGGGTTGGCTACCTCTCCGACGGATGCACGAACGTATTTCATCTGCCGGTGCGCGGCAACATCACGAGTGGTTCGAGCGGCCGGTTAGCGAGTCAGGCAGTGCGCCACGATTCGTTCTCCGTCGGCCGAGGACGACGTGTACATCACCCACGTCACGTTCTGGAACATGACTTCCCTCGCCGTTCCCGAAGAGTTCTTGCCGCTGAAGGTCGTCGTCGGGTGCGTTCGCATTCGCGGCCCGCAGGCGCGGTTAAGCGTCTGCGATCCAGGACAAACCGACCGCATGGACGGTTCGTAGTCCACCGGTAACCCGAGAAGGAGGCGAGGGATGGAATGGGCTGCGCTGATCGCGTGGATCGCGACCGCCGGCGGCGGTTTCGTGCTGCTCGCGATCTGGCTCTCGAGGGGCGGCATGCGCCAGGGTCGCGAGGGTGGGTCGCGGATCCGCCCACCACTCATCCTCAGTCATTTCCTGCTGGCCGCCACCGGGCTTGTGATCTGGATCATCTACGTCGCGACCGACAGCGACGCGCTGGCGTGGATCGCGTTCGTGCTGCTGGCGATCGTCGCAGTCCTCGGCTTCACGATGTTCGCGATCTGGTACCAGCGCCGGCAGCGGGGGCCGGCCGCTGCGACAGGCGTCACCGGCGCGCCCGGCTCGTCGGAGACTCCGCCGGAGCAGCACTTCCCCGTCCCCATCGTGGGGCTCCACGGGCTGCTCGCCGTCACGACGGTGGTGCTCGTCTTCCTGACCGCGATCGGGGTGGGCGACTAACGGCTACTTCCCGAGCTCGAGCGGCACGGACGGCGCGCCGGACTCGAGCAGCTCGCCGACGAGCTCTGGCAGGCGGCGCGGGCCGAACACCTCCCACGAGCGCCGGAGCTCGTCGGCGGCCCACCAGCGGACTTCGGTGACGTGCTCGGCCGCGAGCTCGAGCCTCGGCGCGGGCTCGAACGGGCTCGACGCGAACGAGGTAACAGCGCTCGCGCTGGCCGCGAAAGCTCAGCGGCGCGTCGAACTCGTGCTCCCGATGCCACAGCTGCTGGCCAAGCTCGAAGTCGTCGAGGCCCAGCTCCTCCGCGACCTCGCGCCGTAGCGCCTCATGGTCGCTCTCGCCGGCATCCACGCCGCCGCCTGGAGGTGTCCACGGGAAGGGGTGGGAAGTCGAAGTGGACGAGCAGGATGCGGTCGTCGCTGTCGAGGACGAGCGCGCGCACGCCCCGGCGCCACGGCTTCAACCGCGGACCTCCGCAGCCAGCGCGTGGAACCATCGCAGCCGCTCCTCCCACGGCACGGCGGCGTTCGCCGGCGACGTCGACGGCAGCACGAACAGGCGCGTGTCGCAGAGCAGCCGGTCCTGCGGCCCGAGCTCCGGCCGCTCGCCGAAGGCGCCGCGGTATGCCCCCTTGCCGACGAAGGCGATCCACTGCGGTCGCAGCTCCGCCGCCAGACGTTCGAGCCGCTCGGCTGCGCCGGCGAAATCCGCGCTGCGCAGGTCGCCGGAGCCGCGGGTCGTGCGTCGGGCCGCGTTCGTCAGTCCAATGCCCTCGCGCAGCAGCGCGAACTGCTCGCTCGGCTCGTAGAGGCGAGAGATGAGCCCCGCGGCGTGCAACAGCCGCCAGAAGTCGTTGCGCGGGTTGGCGAAGTGCGCGGCGGCCGCAGCCGAGACGAAGCCGGGGTTGATTCCGCAGAAGACGACGCGCAGGCCGGGCGCGAGTACGTCGGGAACTGCGGACTCAACGACAGCGCCGGCGCGAGCGGCTCCGGGGCGCGCACGGCCGCTCATGCCCGAGCGAGCGCGGCCGCCGGATGCCGATCACGCGGCGCGTCCGGCCCCAGTGAGCACACGTTCTCACGCTGCCAGCTCTGCCTCACGTGAGTCGAGGCGCACCTCGAAGAGGCGCCGCAGCTCCTCACCGGTGATCCGCCCCAGTCCGCGTGCCGCGCGCCGGGGCTCGAGGCGCACGACCCTCACTGTCGTCTCGTCGACGCCGTAGCAGCGGAGGTAGCACTCCTCCTCGCTCAGCGGTCGCAGCCGGCGCACGGCCGGAGCCTAGGCACAGCCCCGGACGGCACTCGACTACTCGTACTGCAGCGCCTGCAGGACGTTCAGTCGGGCCGCTCGCCGAGCCGGGATCACCGCCGCGAGGATGCCAACGAGGATCGCCGCGATGATGAAGTAGAGGAGCTGCAGCCAGGGCACCGCGAAGACGACACCCTCGCCGCTCAGCGCCTGCGCAACCAGTGCGGCCAGGAACACGCCGACGATCAACCCGAGCGTCGCGCCCATCAGCGACGTGACGATGCTCTCGTAGCGGATCATCATCCGCACCTGCCGTCTCGTCATCCCGACCGCCCGCAGCATCCCGATCTCGCGGGTGCGCTCGAAGATCGTGAGCACCAACGTGTTGATGATCCCGACGAGGCTGACGATGACCGCCAGCGCGAGGAGCGCGTAGAGCAGGTTGACGATCTTTTTGATCGGGGCGAGGAAGTTCGTCGTGAACTCCTTTTGCGTCTGCACCTTTGCGTCGGCGAACCCGGCGACGTCGTCCTCGAGGGTCGACGTGTTGGCGTCGCTCACCCCGTCGGGTGTGTTGACGAGCACCATCAGGTCCTTCGGCCGTGGGGTGTACTTGTCGAACAACTGCGTCGAGACGGTGGCGTCCCCGAACGGCCCGCCGCCGTTGGGCTCCTTGTACGTCCCCATCAGCCGGACCGTCTTGTGCTGGCCGCTCGGGAACTCGAGCCTCACTGTCGAGCCGACCTTCAGGTGGTGGCTCTTCGCGTAGTCCGTGTTCGTGAAGAAGCCGTCCTTGCCGAGCTTCGAAGGCACGGACGGGCCGCCGGTCTTCCAATCGATCTTCACACCGGTCGCGAGGTTGGGCGCAACGCCCGAGAGGTCGTGGTCGCTGCCGAGGAAGTGGCCGGAGCCCTGGCGAATCGGCGTCACGTCACTCACGCCGGGCTGGCCGAGCAGCGACTTGCCCACCGCGACGTCGACCCCCGTGAACGTGTTCGTCGCGGTGACGGCGTAGTCGGCGATGAACAGCTCGTTGACGGCGTCCTCGAACGACTTGAAGATGCCGGCGCTGAAGATCGCTACGAAGGTGACGAGCGCGAGGCCGATCATCAGGGCGGAGGCCGTCGAGGCGGTTCGGGCGGGGTTCCGCGTCGCGTTGTCGCGCGCAAGGATCCCCGGTGCGCCGCCGATCGACCGCGCCGGCGCTCCGAGCACCCCTGCGAGCGGCCTCACCACGCGCGCGGCGTTCATCGAGACGCCGAAGAAGAGCAGGATCACGCCGACGCCGAGCGCCAGGAGACGCGGGCCGGTCGCGATTCCGCTGCCGAGCGCCCCCAACGAGACCAGCACGACGGCGATCGCCAGGACGACGAGGGCCGTGACTGGACCGTACTTCGCGAAGCGTGAGACCGGCAGCACCGAGCCCTCGCGCACTGCCGCGATCGGCGGCACGCGGGTGGCGCGGCGCGCAGGCCGGATGCTGGCGACCAGCGTCACGATCGTGCCGACGAGCAGCGAGACGATCACCGTCCGCGTGGCGAACACCGTCTGCCCCTGCGGCAGGTCGATTCCGAAGGTGACGAAGAGCCTGTTCAGCCCCTTCGCGAGAGCCAGGCCGAGGAAGAGGCCGATCACCGAGCCGAGCACGCCGATAACAAAGGCCTCGACGATCACGGACCACATCACCTGCCGGCGCGAGGCGCCGAGCGTCCGTAGCGTGGCGAACTCGCGCATCCGCTGCGCGATCGTGATCGAGAGCGTGTTCGCGATCACGAACGCGCCGACGAAGAGCGCGATCCCGGCGAAGGCGAGCAGGATGTACTGCAGGAACGCGATGTCGAACTGCTCCTTGTCCTCCTTCACCTGTGCGTTCGCATCGCGCACGACCGCGGTCGGCGGCAGCAGCGGCTGGATCTGCGAGATGAGCTTCTCCGTCGAGACACCCGACTTGGACTGGATCCGGATCACGTCGAGCTGTCCCGGCTTCGCGAAGACCTTCTGAGCCGTCGGCAGGTCGAAGAGCGCGAAGGTCGCGCCTCCGATCGAGCCCACGCCCGTCAGCTCGGCGACGCCGGAGATGCGGAACGTGCGCTGCGGCCCCACGGCCTGGATGCGGATCGGGTCGCCGACAGCGAAGCCCTGACTGGCCGCGGTCGCCTTGTCGATCACGACCTGGTCGTTGCCGCGCGGCCACGAGCCTGCCGTGAGCTGCGTCGGATTGAACTGCTGGTCCTTGGGGTCCACCGAGAAGCCGAGCGACGGCGCCCCGCCGGTGTCGACGACCTTGCCGTTCTTCTTGATCAGCTTGACGGTGTCGCTCTGGACGGCCCCCGCTGCGGCGTCCACGTCGGGAAGCGTCGTGACCTGCTTCAGCACGCTCTGGGGGAAGGTCGGCGTCTCCACGCCGTTCCCGTTCGTGTTCTTGAAGGCGGCCTCGCCGCTGATCACCACGTCGGCGTTCTTGTACGAGTTCGTGACGATCGTGTTGAAGCCGTTGTTGATCGTGTCCGTGAGGATGTAGGTGCCGCTGATCATCGAGACGCCGAGGACGATCGCGATGGCGGTCAGCAGGGCCCGGACCTTGCGGCCCGCGATGCCTTTCAGCGCGACGGTCAGCATCAGTTCGCGGCGAGCTCGTCCATCGCCGCGATCACATCGCTCGCCTCCGAGCGCGGCATGTCACGAACGATCAAACCGTCGGCGAGGAAGAGAATGCGGTCGGCGATGGCGGCGGCACGCGGGTCGTGCGTGACCATCACGGCCGTCTGGCTGAGCTCCTCGACCGACGACCGCAGCAGCTCGAGGATCTCCGCGCCGGTCTTCGAGTCGAGGTTGCCGGTCGGCTCGTCCGCGAAGACCACCGTCGGCCTGGAGATCAGCGCGCGCGCGATCGCGACGCGCTGCTGCTGACCGCCCGAGAGCTCGGCCGGCCGGTGCTCGCGGCGGTCGTCGAGGCCGACCTTCTTCAGCAGCCCCTCGCGCCAGTCCTTCTCCGGTTTCTCGCCCGCGATGGTGAGTGGGAGGACGACGTTCTCCTCCGCCGTCAGCATCGGCAGCAGGTTGAAGAACTGGAAGACGAAGCCGATGTGCTCGCGGCGGAGCTTCGTGATCTCGGTGTCGCTCAGCCCGCCGAGCTCGGTGCCGGCGATCCAGACGGAGCCCTCGGTCGGCCGGTCGAGCGCCGCCAGGATGTGCATCAGCGTCGACTTGCCGGAGCCCGACGGGCCCATGACCGCCGTCAGCTTCCCCTGCTGAACGTCCAGCGAGACACCCCGCAGAGCGTCCACGGCGGTGTCCCCCTCGCCATAGCGGCGAGTGATGTCTTGTGCCGCGACAACGGCGCTCGGAACGCGCTCGGCGACGTCCACGGCTGGAACAGCGGCGGCTTCCATCGTTTCCCCCTCGGACTCGAAACCCGGTTTCAAAACAGTCTTGCACCAACCCTAGCGAGTAACAACCGAGGATTGGATACCGTCTCGCCGGTGAGCGCGGTGGCTCTCGACGTCGCGGCAGTGCGGGCCCGGTTCTCGGCTCTCTCGCGCGAGCTGGTCTTCTTCGACGGACCGGGCGGCTCGCAGGTTCCCGACGAGGTGATCGAGGCGATCGCGACCTACCTGCGGGAGTCGAACGCGAACGTCAGCGGGCCGTACGAGACGAGCCGTCGGACGGAGGCGCTCGTGGACGAGGCGCGTACGGCCGGCGGCGCCTTCCTCGGCTGCGCGTCGGAAGAGGTCGTCTTCGGGGCGAACATGACGACGCTGAACTTCGCGCTCACGCGCACCGTCGGACGGACGCTGCAAGCCGGCGACGAGATCGTCGTGACGCAGCTCGACCACGACGGCAACGTCTCGCCGTGGCTGGAGCTCGCGCGCGACCTCGATCTCGTGGTGCGGTTCGCGGAGATCCGCGAGGACACGACCCTCGATCTCGACTCGCTCGCCGCGCAGCTGTCCGACCGGACGCGCGTCGTCGCGTTTCCCTGGGCCTCGAACGCCGTGGGAACCCTTGTCGACGTCGCGCGGGTGGCCGCGCTCGTCCACGACGCCGGTGCGCTCGCCTGGGTCGACGCCGTCCACTACGCCCCGCACGGGCCGATCGACGTGGCGGCCGCGGACGTCGACGTCCTGCTCTGCTCGCCGTACAAGTACTTCGGGCCCCACCTCGGCGTCGCGTTCGCGCGGCACGAGCTGTTGGAGTCTTGGCGGCCCTACAAGGTGCGTCCCGCGGCGAACGAGCCGCTCGGCCACCGCTTCGAGACCGGAACCCTGCCCCACGAGCTGCTCGCCGGATTCGTCGCGGCGGTGCGCTACATCGAGTCGATTGGCTTCGACGCGATCCTCGCGCACGAGCGCGAGCTCGGCGAGCGCTTCCTGGCGGGGTTGCCGGACACGTGCCGCCTCTACGGGCTGGGAACGACCGAGGGACGTGTACCGACCTTCTGCTTCGACATCGACGGCATCAGCTCCGAGATCGCGGCGACGCGCCTCGGCGAGCTCAACTTCGCCGTCTGGCACGGCAACTACTACGCCGTCGAGGTGATGAAGCGCCTCGGGCTCCCGAACGGCGCCGTGCGCGCGGGGTTCCTCCACTACAACACGGCAGAGGAGGTCGACCGGCTGCTCGAGGCGCTGGCGTCCCTGTGAGGCTGCTCGTCCTCGGCGGGACGAAGTTCCTCGGCAGAGCAGCCGTCGAGACGGTGCTCGCGCGCGGCCACGAGGTGACGCTCTTCAATCGCGGCGAGACGAATCCGGAGCTCTTCCCGGAGGCGGAGAAGCTGCGCGGCGACCGTGCCGCCGATCTCGGCGCGGTGGCGGGTCGCAACTGGGATGCCGTGCTCGACCCGTCGGGCTACATCCCGGCCGTCGTCCGCGCGTCGGCCGAGGCGCTCGCGGATCGTGCCGGCCACTATCTGTTCATCTCCAGCGTCTCCGTCTACGCCAGTCAGGCGGAGACGAACCACGAGGACGCGCCGCTGGCCGAGCTCGGCGATCTCCCGGAGGACCGGCTGACCGAGGACTTCGAGAACTACGGCGCGCTGAAGGCGCTCTGCGAGGCCGCCGTGGCGCACGCCTTCGGCGAGCGCCACACGGTGGTGCGGCCGGGGCTGATCGTGGGCGCACACGACGGCACGGGGCGCTTCACCTACTGGCCCCACCGCGTCGCGCGCGGGGGCGAGGTGCTGGCGCCCGCGCCGCCGGAGCGGAAGACGCAGTTCGTCGACGTGCGCGACCTCGGGGACTGGCTCGTCGACCTCCTCGAGCGGCGCGCGTCCGGTACGTACAACGCGACGCATCCCGGTGTTGCCTGGCAAGAGCTGCTCGAGACCTGCCGCGAGGTCGCCGGCAGCGACGCGACCTACCGCTGGGTGCCTGACGAGCTTCTGCAGCAGCACGAGGTCGGCGAGTGGATGGAGCTGCCGCTCTGGATCTCCGATCCGCAGATGACCGGGATGCTCGAGACCGACGTCTCGCGCGCGCTCGCCGCGGGCCTCGCCTTCCGTCCGCTCGAGGAGACCGTGCGCGACACGCTGGAGCTCGCGCAGACCGTCGACGGTGTCGGCCTCACGCCCGAGCGCGAGGCCGAGCTGCTCGCCGCGGCTCAGTCGTAGGCGGCGGCCGCGCGCTCCCAGCGGGGGTCGTCGCGGCGGATCTTGTCCGGGTCGACGCCGCGCGCATCGGCCAGGTCGAGCGTGAGCTGCTGGAACTGCACGATGTCGACGACCGGATGCGTCGTCGGGACAAGGGTCGTATCGCAGCCGATCTCGCGCAGCGCCGCGGCGGCGCCGGCCGCGCGCTCGGCCGCCCGTCCCTCGCCCTCGAGCACGAACGCGCGCACCGTCTCGTCCACCGCGGCGAGATGTCCATGCAGCAGCTGCTCGGTCTGGTGCGGCTCGGCCGCCACGAACACGCCCTCGCGCAACTTCAGCGCGGCCTCCTGCGCGGTCGGCCAGTCGCGCCCCGCGCCAACGACGAGAAAGCGCTCGTGGCCACTCACCGGCAGGCGCTCCTCGAGCGCCGCCTCGACGAGCGCCGCCAGCCCGCTCACGTCCTCGCCGTGCAGGGCGCGCATCGCCGCCACCGCGCAGGTGTAGCTCGCCGTGTGGCACCAGCTCGGCTCGATCTCCGGCGTCGCGACGATCACCTCGTCCGCCGCCTCGGCGAGCGGGCTCTCCGCCTTCCCCGTCACGAGCCACACCGGGCCGTCGAAGGCGCGCGCGGCCTCGAGGGAGAGCGTCGTCCCGCCCTCGTGGCTGACGACGACGAGCGCCTCCGCCTCGGGCGGGCGCAGCACGAGCTCGAGCGCCTGCTCGGCCCAGCCAGCGGTCTGTGCGGCGTGGAACGAGGTGCCGCACCCCGTGTGCAACACGCGCCCCTCCGGCAGCCGCCGGTCGGTCGGCACCTGCCGCAGCCATTCGGGCTGCGCCGCGATCGAACGCCTCATCCCGTCGCCGGCCACGGGCGCAGCATCTCGTACCGCGCGGACGCGGCCAACGGCTACGTCACCTTGAACGTGCCCTTCATTCCCGACGACGCGTGCGGATCGCACTGGTACGTGTAGGTGCCCTTCTGCAGCGTGACAGTGACGGTCTTGTCGCCGACGAACGAGACGTCGGTGACCACGTTGTCGACGCCGGGGCCGATCAGATGGAAGTTGTGAGAGGCCGACTTGTCCTCGACCTTGAGCGTGTACGTGCCGGCCTTGACGCTCTCGGCGTCCTGGCCGTTCTGCTTCACCTCGATCTCGAACCCCGGGCCGGTCTCGCCCTCGAGGGTGCCTGCGGCGGAGCCGCCTCCACCGCTGGTGGTCGTCTCCGCGGTTGTCGTCCCTCCGGTCGTAGTCCCCTCACTCGAGGAGCTACCGCCGCACGCCGCCGCTGCGAAGACGAGCACGAGGGCGACGCCGACCATCGTTGCCTTGCGAATCATTCGTCCTCCTTTGATCGCTGTGAGGGAATACGGCCCTGAGCGCGGTCGGTTTGACCGCACGCGTTAGCCTTGCGCGGATGTTCGTCCACCGCGAGTCCGTGCGCTTCCGCGATCTCGACGCGATGGGCCATGTCAACAACGCGGTCTTTTTGACCTACATTGAGTCAGCTCGCGTCGCGTTCCTGCAGCACCTCGGCGCGGCGGCCACGCTCGAGGACATGTCCATCATCGTCGCCCGGATAGAGATCGACTTTCGCGCCCCAGTCGGCTTCGGCGACGACGTCGAGATCTCCGTGCACGCGAGCCGCTTCGGCGAGAAGAGCTTCGATCTCGACTACGTGCTGCGCGTCGGCGGCCAGGTCGTGGCGGAGGCGAAGAGCGTGCTCGTCTCGTACGACTACGGCCGGGGCGAGGCGGTCGAGCTGCCGCAGGAGTGGCGGGAGAAGCTGGCCGCATGAGCGTGTTCGAGCGCCACACGATGGACAACGGCCTGCGTGTCCTCACCGCGAACATGCCGCAGGTGCAGTCGGTGACCTGCATGATCATGCTGGCCGCCGGCTCGCGCTACGAGACCCCGGACACCAACGGGATCGCGCACTTCGCCGAGCACATGTTCTTCAAGGGGACGGAGCGTCGCCCAACCGCCCGCGACATCGGCATGGAGGTCGACGGCCTGGGCGGCGAGTTCAACGCCTTCACGAGCACGGAGTACACGGGCTACTACGTCAAGTGCGCGGCGGACTACCGCGACCGCGCGCTCGACGTGCTCGTCGACATGCTGCGCAACTCGAAGTTCGACTCCGAGGAGATCGAGCGCGAGAAGGGCGTGATCGTCGAGGAGATGAACATGTACTACGACACCCCGCGGGATTACGTCGACGGCGTCTACGACGAGCTTCTCTACGGCGACACCCCGCTCGGCTGGGACATCATCGGCCGCAAGGAGACCGTGCGCGGCGCGAAGCGCGAGACGTTCCTCGACTACCTCGAGCGCTGGTACCGGGCGCCGCGAATGGTGGCCGGAATCGCAGGCAACCTCGGCGACGGTCTCATCCCGCGTCTCGAAGAGCTGCTCGGGGACGTGCCGGACGGTGCGTCCGGCCAGCCCCTCCCCGCCGAGTGGCGCCAGGACGCGCCGCAGGTGAAGCTGCACACGAAGCAGTCCGACCAGGCGCACATCCGAGTCGGGGTGCACAGCTATCCCCTCGTGCACCCGGACCGTTACGCGCTTTCGCTGCTCTCCACGGTGCTCGGAGGGGGCATGTCGTCGAGGCTCTTCACCGAGGTGCGTGAGCGTCGCGGCCTCGCCTACTACATCTACGGGCACCAGCAGGGTTACACGGACACCGGCACGCTCTTCGCGCAGGGCGGCGTGGACATCAACCGCATCGACGACGCGGTTCAGACCGTGGTCTCGGAGTTCGCGCGCATGGCGGCTGAGCCGATCGAGGCCGACGAGCTGGAGAAGGCGCGCAACTTCGCCAAGGGCCGTCTCGTGCTCTCGCTCGAGGATCCGAAGGGGATGATCATGTTCGGCCTTCGGAACGAGGTGCTCGAGGGCACCCAGCGCGAGCCCGACGAGGTGCTCGCCGCTCTCGACGCCGTCACGCTCGAGGACGTCCAGCGCGTGGCGCAGGACATCATCCGCGAGGATCGCCTCAACCTCGCCCTGATCGGGCCGTTCGACGACCCGGATCGCTTCTCG